>SYJV01000119.1 GCA_005798335.1 Planctomycetaceae bacterium
ACGCCCGAACCCCCGGCCTCCCGCCGAGCCAGTTAAGAGCGTCCCGACTTACCGCCCGACAACCCCTCGGGCGTTTTTTGAGCACCCAGGTGGCCCCCTTTTACTCGCTCACACTGGCCCCCTTTCTGACGCTCATCACCACCAATGGTTCACTTCTGACGTTTGCCGCCGCGATCAGTTGGGCCGGTGCCCGGAGTGCGCGTTGAGATACCAACTTGTCCGATTTACCATGCTGACGGAAGCGAATCGGCTGGGAATTCAAAATGCCGTGTGCCGTTAAAGCAGGGCAATTAAATTCCCAGGCTCACAGCAAGCGGAGGCCGCCTTCATGCAGACGCGAGAAGATCGCTGGATCAGCAAAGTATTGGGCGGCAACCGATACGTCATCACCGAGAAACTCGGCGAAGGTGGGATGGGTACGGTCTATCTAGCTGAAGACCGCAAACTGGGTTCATACGTCGTCGTCAAGATGCCGCACGCCACGATGCTCCACGATCGGGAGTTTGCCGCGCGCTTCCAAGTGGAAATCCAATCGCTCGTTTCCTTGACGCACGCACATATCGTCCGTGTCTTAGATGTCGGCCAGTACGGTGAGTTTCCATTCGTCGTTTTGCAGTTCCTGTCGGGTGGCAGTCTGGAATCTCGCCTGTACCCGGAAGGCCAGAACTCACCGCAGCCTCAGACCCTCAAGCAAGTTGGTTCATGGTTGACTGAAATCTCTTCCGCTTTGGATTTCATTCACGGTAAGGGATTCGTCCATCGTGACATCAAGCCAGCCAATATCTTGTTTGACGAAGATCAACACGCTTACCTGACGGACTTTGGTATCGCGAAAGTGTTGGCTTGCGAAGAAAACAATCAAGCAAAAAAGCTGACCGCGACCGGCATGATCCTGGGCACGGCCGAGTACATGGCCCCGGAACTCCTGCAAGGGAAGCAGATTGATCATCGGGTAGATCAGTACGCATTGGCTGTCATGGTCTTTGAAGCTCTCAGCGGGACTCGGCCGTATGAGGAAAGTAACCCTGTCTCTTTGGCATTTGCGCAAACACAAAAGCCAATTCCTCAAATTCATACTCGCATCGCCGGTCTACCAGACGAACTCTCGAACACTCTGAGCCGAGCAATGTCCCTCTCACCCAATGACCGCTTCACAAGTTGTGCGGAGTTCACGACGGCTATTCGATCTCTGACGCAGAATTTGGTTTCTCAAACTATGAGAAGGAAAGCCTCATCACAAACGACATCCATCAAGAGTGCGCAACGAGGGTCGGTCACCATTGCCACGTCGGACGTCGGTACACCGTCACGAGCCAAGTCAGCACCCCCACCTCCGACCGCCGAAACACAAATTACGAAATCTGTTCTCCAAAATGCTCAATCCTCGTCCGTGGATCTCTTGAATGTGTTACTCGGACGCCTCGCGACACGACTCACTGCTCTCATCAACATTATTGCGCGTGGTTTTTTGAAAGCTGCTAAAGCACTGTTCGTGAAGTTTGAGTTCGCAAGTCGTTGGAAGGCAACTCAGACACGCAGGCGAACAATCATAGTCGGCACGATAGCCATTCTCTGCGTCCTGCTCTTCCAGTCGTATTCGTTCGTTCGCAATCTTTGGAAACTAGATGGCACGCTCTCTGAGCTAGAAGTCAAATCTAACGATCCTTCAACTCTACGTTCATCCGTAATCTACTCAAATAGTGAAAAGCAGGAGTTTTGGGAGGGCGTAGCGGAGGGACAAACATTCTCGCTTAACGACCGGCAGCTATTCAGTCGAAAGGAGTGGCCGGCCACTCCTGGAGCTCCATTAACGGTGCAGCTTCGGTTTGTAATGGATGGCACGCCAAACGGAATCATGGTGGTTACACGCACGAATGGCGAAGTTGCAGGGCTACACGGTGGCGAATACCGACAGGGACTCGCATTTATCGTCGACTCTAATAGTGCGCGTATTCAATCCTCTTACTCGTCATTGAGTAGGCAACTTGCGAAGGACGATTTATTGCCAGAACTCATTGTTGGCCAAGAGTACAGTTTGTCAGTTCAGGACACCGGCACAGGCGTGAGGCTTATTGTGTTGTCAAGTGACGGTACTACATTAGCACATTTGACAGCCAATGCGCCTAGGCAAGGTACGGCAGAGAAAATAATCGTCCGTAAACTTGACATGACTCCCTCGCGGCCCATGAAAATCACCTCGCTGATTGTGTCAGGGGCGACCGGAAATGCGCGAGCAACCGGAGCGGATCGCAACGGACTTCAAGTTGGCACTGGTGATACAATCTGGGAGTACACAACAAGCCAGCCTGGACCAAGGTGGACAGAGAACGGTTTCGACACCAAATCGTGGAAAACTGGAAGGGGAGGATTCGGATTCAACAATGGGGGAGGGGTTTTTACTCTTAAGACAAGAACTCGCTGGACTGAGCGTGACATCTGGCTTCGGACTAAAGTGACACTACCTGCTGAAATACGTGGTGCTAGAGTTACCTGGCATTATTATCACGACGATAACATCGAGATATTTGTGAATAGACGACGTATAGTGGAACGCACTGGCTGGTCAACGAACTACGTTAGTGAATCCGAGTACCCAACAGCACTTGTCGAAGGCGAGAATATTGTTGCAGTTCATTGTCATAATGATGGATTGCCATGTGGGGTTGATGTTGGCTTTGACTGGCTCCATGTTTCCAAATGAATGCGGAGAAATCGCGAGGACGTAATCTCCAAGACGGAAGGTGATTCACCATGCAGACGTGCCCACGATGTCAGGCTTCGCTCGATCCAGGAGTACCCCGTTGCCCGCATTGCGGTGCAGAAATCCGGCCGATGGCGGGTCAGCGTCGCGTGACAATGAAGGAGCGAGTCGTCAAACCAACAATTTTGGAATCGGTTGCTGGTAGCCCCGTCGCAGCGAGACCCGTCACTCGCAGAGAGGAACGACCGCCTGAAAGTACCTCTCCTCAGAAGCCCAACAAGGATGACGCCGCTCAGAGATACCGTCCGATTGCACGCCCCTCGATTGCGATGCTTTGCCTGATGGACGATGACTCAAAAGAAGGTGAATGGATTCGGGTACGAGTACCGGAGGTGACTCTTGGTCGCGTTGAGGCCGACATTCTGATCCCACATGACGACCAGATTTCGGGTACCCATGCGCAATTGTCCCGTAGGTTCCAAGACAATCGTTTCCATTGGTTTCTGCGAGATTTGAATAGTACCAACGGCACATTCTTGAAGGTTTCAAAAGCTAAGTTGCACAACAGCCTTGAAATCCTCATTGGTTGCCATCGCTATCGCTTTGATTCTTCATTGCCAGAGATTGAACCTGAACCCAGTCAACAACCGCAGGGGACAAGAGGTTGGCGAGCGGTGTCGCCGACTGATCTAAAGAGCGTAATGCCTTCTCTCGTCCGACTCACCCCGGATGGCGACGGCATAAAGCTGAGTTGCTCGCAGCCCGAACTCTTGGTTGGTTCTGATCCGAGTCGCTCCACCTTGTTTATTGCAGACGATCCGATGGTCAGTTCTGTTCATGCCAAACTTTGGCGTGATCCGACGGGAAACTGGTTCCTTCAAGATGAGGGTTCCCTTAACGGGATTTGGGTGGCGATTACAGAAAAACGTATCGACACGGATGCTGCGTTTCAAATTGGAGAGCAGCGGATCGTTATTCGACTACCATAGAACGAAAGCGGAACGATGGCTGGCAAGTCAACATGGATCATTGGCAGCGCCCCCGATTGCGATGTCGTCATCGACCGAGACACTGTTTCTTCACATCACTGCCAACTCGCTTGGGTCGCACCTGTATTTGTCCTGGAAGATTTGCGATCCACAAACGGCACATCCGTTAACGGGCAGCGAATCACTTCGCTCGTCCGCGTTACACGGGCCGATGAGATTCTGCTTGGATCGCGAATCCCCATGCCGTGGCCTGATTCCCAAATTGCCGGGATTCGAGACACCGTTACCATCGGCCGCGAACCCGACAACGACATTGTCCTCGATTACCCCATGATTTCCGGCTATCACGCGCAACTGATCGTTGAGGGAGGCCGAACCTTTCTTCAAGACGCAGGATCGGCAAACGGAATAGCCGTCGGCTCTCCCGATCGCACCGTGAAACGCACCGAGATTTCTTCAAAAGACACCGTCTATTTCGGGAGTTTTGAAGTCTTGACTCGTGAGCTTTTCGAGAGAGCTTCGCGCAAGCGACAGCAATCCCACCTCAGCAGTCGTCCCAATGTCCTTACCGGCAACACAAAATCATCGTCGATGCCCTTGCCTTCCACGTTGCCAACAAGCCACTGGATCACCAAGCTTAGAAACCCTAGTGTTTCCGTCACGTTAATCATTGCTGTATCAGCGATACTTGGTTTTGCGATTTACAGTCGGCCCGGAATTACCCCCACGACACCAACCTCGACTTCCCAAAGTTCTCCATCGGCGATCCCGTCAGTAGTCCACATCCCACCAACTCAAAGTGTTGTTGATCAGGGTCACATTGGACAAATTGAACAGCCCCACAAAGAGAAGCCGGTGACAACTCCATCCGGCCCGGATCGCATCAAACGCAATCGCGCTGCCGTTCTCTGGGTTGGAATACGGGTCCGCGAACCGATGGGCACGGGAAGCGCACTTTTTCCACTCGCAACGGCGTTTGCAGTTAAGCCCAAAGTCTTGCTTACTACGGGTTGGATTGCCTCTGAACTCGAACGACACAGCAAGATCGAAACACGCCAAGTGATTGCTTTCCTAGACGGAGATGAGATTCCCGTCCAGGACTTTCGCATCCATCCAAAATACAACGCCCAAGAGCCGACAAGCGATATCTCTGTGGAAAATAACTTAGGCACATTGAAGCTGAAATATCCCGTCGAAATCTGTGATCTTGCCGATTCGAGCGAAATCACGTCGCTCGGTCTTGAGAGTCCTCTTTCATTGATTGGTTTCAAAACTACGCTCGGCCCAAAGGAGCCTTACGATCCCCTCAAGGTGACTAAGGACGAGCCATCCGTGAAACTTCTCGGTACTGCATTGCATCGTCCGAACTCTCCACCTGTCTATAAAGTTTCTTTCAACTCAGGCACTCAACAAGGCTTACAGCCGTTGAATGAGGGTGCGCCTATTTTCGGGACATCAGGGCGCGTTATTGGAGTTTTGGTACCAACATCGCAAACACTCAGAATGGTGACGACCTCAGCTACCAGTCCGTTGCTAACAGACTAGCTCGCCCTTTTGGCGACGGACATGCCTCGGAGAACTTTTTATGGAAACCTGCAAAACTGGAGCATCCATCGTAATGCAACTCCGGAAATCTATAATTAGTATTTGTCTCATTACTCTGTTTACACATACGCAACTGCTAATCGCCTTTGAAGATGATTTTGAGCAAGTTGTTGCCGGATTGGAGAAGCAACGACGAGAGATTGCTGCACGCGAGCTAGCCGATCTTCGCGCTCGACGCGAAACGCTTGAAGAGCGAGTCAACTACGCGAAAAAAGTGGTCCTGAGCAGCTTCCACTTGTCGGAGCAAGGCTTGGTTCCACAACCATCGAAGTCAGTCAAAACATTCCAGCGATGGAAGCAGCTTCGCCAAACGACCGCTCAGGGTCTCCTTGAACATCGCGATAAATTTGTTGGAGACATTGCCAACGGGAAGGCATTGAACTTCTTCCTCCAGGAATGCGGTCCTGCCGCCTTCGAGCAATCATTTTATCGAAAAAAACTCGGTGATTCTGTCTCCCCTGAAGAACATCAGCTTTTTCGTGAGATAACCGAGACCTACAAACTTTCAAAGCAAACGACACGCCACATCATTTGGACGCAAGGACTTGTCGGCCCGAAGCTGACCGGACGATTGAATCAGATTCCACTTGATACTCGCTGGCCAGCCTTGCTGAGACGCCCGGCATTTCAACCGCACACGAAGAAGATTGAACGCATGCGCGCTCAAGTTATTGACGAACTCAAGACAGGACAACCAGTATCCGCGAAGACCGCCGACCAACTCTTGGACGCAGTCCACGATTTGATGGAGCAATTGCGATTTACCAAGCAAGATGAAATGCGCCAAATTAAGGGCAAGACAGCACGTTCCGCCGACGACTGGTTTCGGTGCAATGAAGCCGAAAAGCACGTCAAGCTAATGGTGGCTGGGGCTTATCGCTTCGTTGAGGGCTACGAGCTTGAAGATGTTGTACTGGAGCCAGTGAAATTAGATGACGGAATTACGGTCGAAGCTCTCTTGGCATACATGCACGAGCATAACCTCGCCTTTGCCAAGGCGGATGCCAACGGACAAGCGGCCTACAACCTTATCTTCGAGATGACGGTACGTTACTACGTGGACATGTGTGCGTTAGAAGCATCCGTGAAAGACTCTGCAAATCAGATCAACAATATGAAAGCACAAGAGTATGAGTTGAAGCAGGTGGCCTTGGGAAATCGAATGAGTTCCTTTCAAATGGGGCAGATTTTTGTGGAGGGATTGAAAACTGCTCAAGCGGCATTCAGCAAATAAATGAGCACAACCCCGGTGCAAACAATAGCCGTTCCGGGGTTTTGTAATTTCGTCCATAAGTGATATACTGTATCTGAAATGGTCATCTTGCCCTCCGCCCCCGTCAACCCCTCCGGACGAGTAATCTACGATGCGATCATGGGGAAGATCGAGCCCGAGCTTGTCAGTCAAAATCTTTTCAAACTTGACGAGCTATCGTCGCGTGGGACGAAAAAGGAGAGGTCAGCTAGGAAGCGACGGTATGTGAATGCTTTGCGAAAATACAGAGACGAGTACGAGAAGTACCTGTCGTCACTCCGGCAAGCGGTTCGCCGTTTCGAGAGAGACGCACGGCGGTTTGCGGAGAGTGAGTCGAAACGGCTAAACGACGATCCCTTTCTTAAGAGCGTTCAGCCGTACTTCAACTGAGTCGCGCCTCTTTCCCCCTTTCACATGTTTCTGCCGAAAAGCCCCACGAGCGACGAGCACCGCATCGTGCGACACCATCCTGAAGACGAGAGTTCCAAACCTCGCGAGCGAACGGATGACCTTCAGGAAACGGCAGAGGGCAGCGAGGAAAGCACGAAGGAACAAGCTGAAGGATTTCTTGGAGAGGCGGAACGAGATTCTGCTGAGGCGAAAGCAAGGATCGACAAGTCCAAGAAGATCATGCAAATGGAAGGCGGGGATGAAACCCATGAGAGCCGCGACGTACTTGAGCAAAAGATAGATGCGCTAAATGAGCGAGCCAAGCGGTTGCGAGCGAGCCTTCCAGTCGAGTTTCTGACACAAACGACCAAAGGACAGATCATAGACACGCTTCGCTTTGGCATCAGCGAGGACAGCAGGACATATAAATGTGCGAATTTCGGCTACTATCGCGAGGTCTTTGAATCATCCCGCCTTCTAAAAGGTTTCAAAGTAATTCGCGAGGATCGGGACGGGAAGGTGTTTGCGTTCGATGAGACGCATGACCTTGGCGAGGATGGCGAGATCGAGGCGGAAAATAGGGATGATGGGCTCAGGCTATACCACCCGATTAACGCACTCGAAGCCATGATGCGTTATCAAGAAACAGCTTATTCGATGGACAAGATCAAGGAAGACCAGAAGTATCGTCAACTATTTAACGAGCGAAACCGTGTCCGTTCTGTTAAAGGCCAGATGTCGGAGACATTCGTTGACGCTGCCAATCCGCAAGAGGAATTTGCCGAGATCAATTCAAGAGCAAAGCAGTTTCAGGATGAACTCACGCAGCTCCTTGACCGAATACCGGAGGTGTCGAAGCAGACCGCCCTTCTCCGTTTGATTGGCGGCTCCGAAGTCGTGGTCGGTCGTGACGGCAAAATGCGTATGGCGTTTGCTGCTGAACATAGCCCGGAGTTCAGAGCACTTGCCGACAAACTTTTCAAGGGCCTCGCTGACCATGTCGAGACGGACGACGAGGGTCGCTACGCTGTTGAGGTGGCTCCGGAGAGCACCGCAAAACTCCTGGCGAGGCTGGAGCTAACATTTCTATTTCCAACCCACGCCGAAGATCCAACCAACGACGACTCCCTGGATAATTTGCGAAAGAAATTCGAGATCATTGAGAGCGGAGTTGAGGTTGAGACCCCAAGCGTGATGAATGAACACGCCCAGATGCTGAATGCTCGTTTGGAGCCATACACTGCAAACGGGGATATCTACTCCGACGAGGCTCCCGCCGGAAAGTTTCTCTCAGGAATGCAGTTCGGTGCCGACGATGCAGGACAACTTACCTTTTCGCACAAATCAACCGATGCCGTCTTCCGCTACTTCCAACAGATCGAAGACAGCGACACGTTTGACAGTTCGGACAAAGCGTTCCAGAGCATCCGTCTCAAGATGAAAGACGGCGTGTTCCACTCGAACGACCTTTCGTCAGACCGTGCGATAAAACTAATTGGTAGCTTGCAGAGGAAACTCAACTCATCTGAGGATGAGGTTGCAAAAGACCGACCACATGATGGCACCTGATCCGCGTTGTTAGTCGTTGAAGTTCTAGGAGCCGATGATCCGAGGCGTCGCAGCAACACACCAACTTCGACTTGGAACTGCTCCACTTTCAGTTTCAAGCGGTCAACGATTTGAACTTCATGTCGCTCTACGGCTACGGTTCGGCACTACGTTTCGCCAATGAGATCAGCAAACTCGCCAGCGACCGAACGACTCCCATCACAGCGAGGACTGATAGGCTCGCCGAACGACCTCGCGGCGATCAGTCGATGGTGACGACGACGTACTCGCCGTCGCGGATGTCTCTGGCCACAACTGACCCGTTGGCGTAGAGCTTCGCCAACCCGCCCGCACTCTTCCACGAGAGCACGAACTTCCCGCGGTCGTCCGTCCGGACACTGCCGGTCATTCCTCCCAGCCAGCCACTGGTGAGCCCGGACACTTTGATTCCCTCAGCGGGCGAGCCGCTCCGCCGATACTTCACGATCCCCGAAATGTCGCCGGCCTGCGCCACCCCCGTCAAAATGACGACACCGACGACTGCTAGCACGAGCTTCCTAATGAGACTGCTGAACATGATCTTTTCCTCCCTTGAGCTGGACGAGTGAGTAACAATGGTCCGTGGGTCTGTTCCACGAACGAACGCTGCTCGATTTCCTGTCGCAATTAAAGCGCCAAAGGGCCGCGTTTATATAACGGCGGCATCGACCGGCCGTATGAACCCAATGACAATCATTCGCGCCGCGACGCCCCGTACGTTCTCTGAACACTTTTGCGAATGGCCTATCGGGCTACATTACACAGCGACGTGGCGGCAAGTTGTCGGTCCGTCCGTCGAATTGGCAAAATGTCGCCACACCGCGTTAGAGTCGGAGAGTTGGCAATGTCCGGTCGGCAGGTCAATGACCTTCTTGAATACGTTGCATTGAACGCCACAGTCGTCGGGGCATTGTTTGCGGTGAATTATTGGTGGACTCCGAAGAACGAACTCACCGAAACGGAGTTGGTCATCGGAGCGATCATCGCGTTGAGTATTCTCGCGACGTGCAGTTCGCATATGTACCAGGCGGCCCGTCGTTTGTCGCCGCGACCGCGACCGCTCGACAGACGCTATTGGGCGGTTCCGCGACTCTCGTTGAGTCATTTCTTCGATGATGCCTGGAATTGGCTGTTTGGGTCGTTCTGTGGCCCGTACTTCGTCGGCTGGGGACTGTTTCTGTTGGGCGGCAGCGTCGCACAACGGGATGGGCTTTCAAGTCTCTTTGTCGGGAGTGCTGAAGGCATCGTGTATTCCGCTGTCATGGCCGTCGTCACAGTTCGTGAGTACGATCGCGGCCGACGAGTCATCTTGGAGGAACAACGCAACCAAGCCCGAATGGCCGAAGAGGCACTGATGCGTGAGAACAACAAGTATCAACTCGAATCTCAGGAGCGAGCGACGAAGCAAGAGCGAGCCAACGCCGCCGCAGAGGCCAAGCGTCGCTGTGAAGCGGCCCGTGCCGAGTGTGAGTTGCTGTATGCCCTCGCGGCCCCGGAGATCGGAGCACGGTTTTCAAAGCAAGACCTCAACGAGTTTCTCACGAAGTACATGTCTGATGCTTCAGCACCGGAAGCGGTCGAGCAGCGGGCTGAACAACTCAAGAAGATCATGCGAGAGCATCAGGCGAAGGTCGAACCGCGTCCCAAGTTCGCAAGTCTTCAAGAACTCTCCGCATGGTTCGAGCAACAAATGGCGGAGCTTCAATCCGTGCCCGATGAAAAGCTCCGCAAGTCGCTGGTCGTCCAACTGAAAGCGAAGTACAGCGACCTCACATCCGCCATGCTCTCTGAGATTTCGCAATGACCTCCTATTTGCTGGGGCACCGACGCGGCAGCAAGGAACCGGTTCGGATTCCGAGATCGAGCTTTGACACGCACTGGCACATGATCGGCGGGACTGGAAAGGGGAAGACGACCGCGATTCACACGATGCTGCATGGCCTCTTGCTTGATCCGATGCACGAGCCGTGCGTGGTTATCGTGGATCGAATGGGTAATCTGTCGTTTGAATTGCTGCTCTGGATGGCATCGGATTTTTGCACGGACGACGTTCGTGAGCGGCTCGTGTACATACAGCCGAGCCGCGAAGACGTGGTGATCGGGTTCAATCCCCTTCTCTACGACACGCTCGCTCACGGGTATTACAAGGTGTCGCGGGCGTCGGAGATCATTCTCAAGGGTTGGGCGTCACAGAATTTGGAAGAGATGCCAAGGCTCGGCCGTTGGCTTTTCAATTCGTTTTGGGCGGCGGCGCAGCTCGG
Source organism: Planctomycetaceae bacterium (assembly GCA_005798335.1). Taxonomy (GTDB): domain Bacteria; phylum Planctomycetota; class Planctomycetia; order Pirellulales; family Pirellulaceae; genus Aureliella. Next base: position 10,786 of record SYJV01000119.1, read on the forward strand.
CCTCACGATTGCCGATTGCGTCCACTTTCTGATGCCCGGTTCGCCGTACCACGAGCAGTTGCTGCAATGCCTGCCCGATAAGCTGCGGTACGAATGGAACGAACTCATTCACACTCGTTCGGCCGAGGTCAGCCGCATCCTCGATTCCAGTCGTAACCGGCTGAAACCGTTTTTCGAGTCGCCGATTCTTCGGCAGATGTTCGGAACGACGGACAACCGACTCGATATGCTGCGGTTCATGCGGGAAGGAAAGATCGTTGTTTTGAATCTCGCACCGCTGAATCGGCTCCCGGAGCAGATTTCGGACGCCATCGGCGGACTCGTCATCAACGAAGTGCTGACCACCGCACGCTCACTTCCGCTTGCCGTGCGTTATCCGACTTATCTGTTTCTGGATGAGTTTCAGCGATTCGTCGGTCCGGATTTGGAATCGGCGATCCCCGAAATGCGGCAACTCGGTGTCAAACTGATTCTGAGCCATCAATCGTTCAGCCAACTAGAACGCGGCGACACGGACCTCACGTCTCTGATCTTCCAAGCCCAAAGTCGTATGATCTTCGGCCTTCAAGGCGAAGACGCAGACATTCTCGCTCACGAACTCGCGTCGCTCCAATTCAATCCGAAGAAAATCAAAGACCAATGGTATTCACAGCGGCAGCGATTGGCGGGACACCGAGTTGTTGAACTCAACAGTTGGTCGTCATCGCAATCGGACGCTGACAATTGGAATCAGAACTACGGAAAGAATTGGTCGCACAGCGACCAC
>SYJV01000120.1 GCA_005798335.1 Planctomycetaceae bacterium
GTTGCCGCTAAATCCAGAATCCAGTTATGGGGATCGGCGATAATTTCGCTCGCCTGAGGAAGTTTGTACTTAGGATAGTAACTTTGAAAATTTCCCAGTCCGACACCCAACCAAGGATGGTCTTGGATCATCGACCAAGTTGCCCGCCAGTAATCGACGCGAAATGCGAAGCTCTTCACTGCATCCGATAGGACAAGTCGGCCTGAATTCACCAGCCAAAATCCAATCGCTGCAGTTGCGATCACTGTTGCGCCAATCCCCCGCATCGCCCATCGCCGAACGACTGCGTTAATATTCCATGGACGGTCCAAGCTCAGCCACAGCGCCATACTAACAACGACCGCGATCAATCCGGACCTGCTCTTGGTCAATACGAAACAGCAGACGATCACTGCAACCGCCATGCTGGCGATTGATAAACGCAATTTCGATTCACTGATACACTTGCCAGTTCGGTCGCTGCGTCCAGATCGCGCGACCGCGGGTGCTCCTGCTGTCGCCTCATTCGGCGGACCAGACTCAACCGGAGGGCCGTCAGATTTGTGCCAGCGCGATAGCCAACTAGGCAGAACCAGACCGCATCCCAGCACGACGGCTGCACCCAAGGTCGTTGCCAACGAATTGGATAGCGCGAAAGTTGCAAAGGGTTCGTAGCTGTATAGCAATCGGCTTTCGAATCGCTTGCGCTGTACCGAACCTTCCGGCGCTTCGATTCCGTTCCGTCGAAGCATCCCTTCGCGATCTTCCACATACTGCCATTGGACGCGTTTGAAACCCAACAGCAATTGATGCATACCCAAGATTGACTCGCCCACACAGCAAGTCAGTATCAAAACTACCACCGCCCGTTGAAACCAAGCACTACGGCCCAAAACGCGAACCGTCCAGTAGCACAGTCCAAGCGAAATAATTTGCCAAAAACCGTTCCACGCCAGCCGGCCGTTACCGAATCGATCCGCTGCAAAACAACTAGCCGCCAACCAAGCTGCGGCGAGGGCTACCAACCAGGCGTATCTTGATGTTATTGCCCAGCCGTTGAATTTGGCCGCCAGCACGGTTAGCAGAGCTGCGACCATCCAGCCAAGATTTTGTGCTAGCGCATCACCCGAAAAAACACTGCGTGCGTCGGCTGGGATCAGGAATGCGATCGGAATTAGGGCACCTACCATCGCCAAGGCCGCCAGGGGCAACATATTCCCGAGCCGTTCGTCGCTGACCATTCGCCGCGACACAATCGCCAGCGGCGGGTTCCGTCCGAGTTCTTGCTGCGCTTTAATCGGTCGCCGTTTGTTACGCACAGAATTGCCTGATAGGAAATTGATAGGAAGACGTGGACAGAGTACGGTCGAGTTCAATTTCTCGCTAGTGCGCCCCAGAATTCAACTGTGACATAGCACTAAGTGGGTGCAGCAAACTCCAACCAATCGCCTTGGACAAATCGCTGATGTGGATAGAACCGTGCTTTGTAGCGTAGGTGGCGGTTATCGGCCACGTACATTCCCAAGTATAACCAGCGCCGATTGGTTGAACGAGCGAGCTGGATTTGCCGCAAAATGGCATAGGTACCGGGACTCAGCGATGAATGAGCAGGATCGAAAAAGCAGTAGACCGCTGACAACGAATCGGCACCAACGTCGGTAATCGAGACGGCCACAAGTTGATTCCCCAGCCAAAGGCTCAGTTCCCAGACTTCTATGCACGAGTCTACCAAGAACGACTCGTATTCAAAGTCGGTAGCGTCGCCCTCTCCGTGCGCAAGGTTGCGCTGGGTCCGATGTCGGTTGAACAACGACAATCGAACGGAATCGACTATGGGTGGATTGATTTGAAGCGTAAAAGCGCGATCTCCGCGGCGCAGAACTCGCTGCATTGAAGTCGTTTCAATTACGCGGTTTACATCCAATCTCAGCGGCTGACAAGCCCGGCAACTGGGGCAATTGATATGGTAATAAAAACGCCCAGATCGCCGATAGCCTCGCTCAAGCATATGATCAACTTCGCTGGCCTGTAGTCGATCGCGAGGCATTTCCAGGGGCATGCGAGCGATTCGGTCCGGCAGATAGGGACAAGGGCTTTCCTGATCGAGAACCAGGATCAGCGAATCTAAGTTATGCATTCGAAAGCAACTGCTGAAGCATAGACATAAAGTATTAAGCTCGTTTGAAACGTGTGTGCTTGATCAACCATTGTATGACGATAGCAACACCCAACGCTAGCCGATTCGATTGTCACAGGCATTCGAGCAGCGCTATCGGCCTTCAGCGGATCACTGGGCACACATCGAACCAGGTTCTGCGGTCGCGTTCGATCCACTGTGAGGACTCGTGTGGCCCCCAATTTTCGCATGGATAACTATGTAATTCCGGCGCTTTGCTGCCGCGCCAATTTTCGATGATAGGATCGATGATTCGCCACGCCCATTCGACTTCGTCGCTGCGCGCGAACAGACTTGCGTCTCCCAACATGGCATCTTGAAGCAGGCGCTGATACGAATCCTGTAGTTCGCCCGTTTGATGACCATCGAATCGGTAATCCAATTGCGAGAGCCTGAGCCGCATATCCTCGTTGGGTACTTTGGACTCGAAGTGCAACTGAATTCCCTCCGCGGGTTGAATTTGGATCACCAACCGATTGCCTTCTGGTTTAGTTCGCTGGCTGTTGCCAAACAAGATATGAGGAGGTTCGCGGAACTGTACCACGATTTGCGTCGTCCTACAGCTCATTCCTTTTCCGCTGCGCAAGTAAAACGGAACACCTTTCCAACGCCAATTGTCGACATGTAGTTTAAGCGCCGCAAACGTCTCTGTTTGACTATCCGATTCAACTCCATTTTCATTCAAGTAGCCTGCGTACTGTCCACGTACCGAATGCTGTTTGATTTCCTCACTCGACATAGCGCGCACTGCTTGCAGGACCTTCACCTTTTCGTCGCGCACTAGGTCCGCGGTAAAGCGAGCTGGACATTCCATCGCGATGACCATCATCAGTTGAAAAAGATGGTTCTGAAACATATCGCGCAGCACTCCTGAACCATCGTAATATCCGCCGCGGCGCCCAACGGTTACTTCCTCGGCGACTGTGATTTGCACGTGATCTACATAGTTTCGATTCCAGAGAGGTTCGAATATCAAATTTCCAAAACGCAGAACCAAGATATTCTGGACGGTCTCCTTGCCTAAATAATGATCGATGCGGTAGACCTGATCCTCGCGAAAGTGGCGCTGAGTATATTCATTCAATCCGTGCGCGGAAGCGAGATCCGTACCGAATGGTTTCTCGATCACTATGCGCCGCGGTGCGTGGGTGTCGTCTGCCAAGCCGGCAACGCCCAATTGTTCGATCGCCCGTTGATATAACTGTGGCATGGTCGAGATGTAGTACACTCGGGCAGAATTGTTTCCACGCTCGATTTCGTCAAGTTTGGCGACAATCTTGGCAAAGTCCGCTTGTGAATCGATATCGCCTGGCTGGTAGAAAACGTTTTGAGCAAACGCGTGCCACGATTCCGTGGTAAATGCATGCTGGAGAAAGCTGGCTGTGGATTCCGCCAGTTGGCTTCGCCAATCTTCGCTGGAAAGCGGACTGCGCGCGACACCCAGAATGCGAGTTTCGGGCGGCAATCGCTTGCGCTGGTACAGTCGATAAAGTGCGGGGATTAGCTTACGGCTCGTCAAATCTCCTGACGCCCCGAAGATCACCATCGTATGCGCCACTGCATTCTCCCACTAGCATTGCTTTGAGCGTTTTCCAGGAAAACCGTTACTAGTGCTCCGTCAACTGTTAACACGGACTGCTCGGCCTACTTGGGCGTCTTGCGCAGTTGCAGCCATTCCGAGTGGAAAGTCCCTGGACGATCAAGTCGTTGATAAGTATGAGCGCCAAAGTAATCGCGTTGTGCTTGCAGCAAGTTGGCTGGCAAGCGTTCGCGTCGATAGCTGTCGTAATATCCCAATGCGGTGGAGAACGCCGGGGCAGGCACTCCCAAATGGGTCGCAGCCATCAACACGGCGCGCCAAGCGGCTTGGCTGCTATCGATGACTTGTTTGAAATAGGGGAACAGCAGCAAATTTTCGAGATTCGGTTGCTGGTCGAAGGCTTCCTTAATGCGATCGAGAAACTGGGCTCGAATAATACAGCCGCCGCGCCAGAGCATCGCACAGTCGCCGTAGTTCAAGTTCCATTTGTGTTCCGCGCTGGCTGATTGCAGTTGCACAAATCCCTGGGCATAGCTGCAGATCTTCGACGCGTACAGCGCTTGTCGAACCGCTTCGACCAGCGCTGCACGATCCGCGACCAGCTTCCGAACTGGCTCAGCAAAGGTAGGATTGTCCCGGTCACTTGGCCCGCTCAATACGCGACTTGCACGAGTTCTCGCGTCTTTGA
>SYJV01000121.1 GCA_005798335.1 Planctomycetaceae bacterium
AAACAATAAAATCAATGCAACGCCGGTGGCGAAGTTCTGCGAGTACTTTAACAGCATGATTACAACCCGATAGCGCCCGATTCCATTGGAGCCAAATGAGAACGAAGAGCTTCATTTTAAGGAGTCATCGCGAACTCGGTCGAATTTATTAGCGCCCACAATAGATCAGCTTGCCACGCTTGACCAGAAGCAACTTGTTTGCTGAGCTCATTGCCGGTGGGCTCTGGTGCTGAGTCAGAATTCTGCTGCTTGTCGATTGCTACTGTACGTTCGCCTGACGTGGATGGTTTCACAAGTTCCTCCAACTGGTCACGCTCGGCCTGGGTCGGCAGGCGATTGACGGTGGATAGGAAAATCCATTCCAGTTGCTGCTGTGGAGTCAAATGGGGCGCGGACAGTGCGGCCAGCAAACGACTGTGCATCTCGGACCAGACTTGTGACATTGTTTCACTGTGCAAGGTGACTAATGCTTGAACCATTCCCAACGTGGCTTGGCTGCCTTCTCCTCGCAATCGACCAAGCTCGGAGGATATTCTCGCGACCACCATGTTACCTTGCTCGGTCGTGTTTTGGCGAGCAACTTGACTGAGGCAGGTTGCCAGTTGTGTCCCCGTCAGCGGCTTGACTATCATCAATGCGTAGCTGCCTTCAGGCGGAATTCCCCGCGGATGCACCGTCGCCCTATGATAAGCCTTCGTCGCAGCCAGTGTGGCAAAGAGCCGTCTCAGGTCAAAACCGGTCGCAGCGAAATACTCCGACAGCTCGCTCAATACATCGGCGTGCGAAGCCAGCTCAAGATTGCGCATGTCATCAATCGGTTCGATCAGTCCTCGCCCAAACAAGAGCGCCCAAGCTCGATTGACCGCCGCACGAGCAAGGTAGGGATTTTCTCGCGCCGTCAGCCACAGTGTTAGTTGCTGGCGCCGCGTTCCGCTCGCCAAGCCGCTGAAGCCTGTTTTCACAAGTGCGGCAGGAGCGATGATCTCGTTCGTATTGGGCAGATGAACTTCCCCTTGAACAGTATCCGAAATAGACGTGTTGCCAGGTACCATGGGCGATTGATATGTGGAGATCTGGGCAAAGTACGCTGCAAATCCCCAAAATTCGCGCTGTTTCCAATGGTCGAACGGATGATCGTGGCACTCGGCGCAATCGAGTTGCAGACCAAGGAAAACTCGCGAAGTTTTGGCAGCGATCTTTTCTGGCTTGCCTTCCAAGGAAACAAAGAACGCTGCCGGACCGTTGCTGGCCGTTCCGCTGGCAACCAACAGATCGGCGACCAGACGATCGTAACGCAAGTTTTCGGCGAAGCGATCGCGCAACCAAGTCCGCAGGCTGCCGCGCCCCAACGCTGTCGCTGGTGAATCCAACTCAGGGAGCAACCACTCCGACCACACGTTGGCGAAATGCGACGCGCTGATGGGGGAATTCAACAGCTTTTCAATCAAGCGAGCTCGTTTGTCGGACGACAGATCCTGAAGAAATTGATGAACCTCGTTTGCGGAAGGTGCGTGACCGGAAAGATCGAGACTCAAGCGGCGCAAGAAACTGGCATCATCACACGGACCTGCTGGTTGCCAGCCAAGTTCCATTAAGCGAGACTCCAGCAGTTGGTCAACTCGCTGCGCCATTTCCAAAGGTGTTCTGGGTTCGACCGCTTGAGTCCCGCAATTCCACAGATGCAAAAACACGATCGCAGTCATCACGATCGACGTTCCTCGCGTTACTTGCATGGTCGTCTCCTAAGTCGCTATCAATCTTGTTTTCTTCCGCCCTCTGCCCAATCCTATTGTGACGGATCTCGTGCTGCCAGCATAGCTTTTTTCAATAGCCGCGATTAATTTCTTGCGATTGTCGCTGGTCCGAAACTACTTGCCTAGTTCTAAAACGCAGTGTCCAATCGGTTCCGCATGGATCAAGTGGCTGACAAACTTCCTTTACCTCAATCGCCAACCATCCCGCTTGAAGAGACTTGCATGAGTTTTACGGCCCAGCAGCTTGCCGAGATTGACTATCGTCCGAAGTTGCCCAGGTCATTTCGACCCAACATCGGATTGATCGGTTGCGGCGGTATTACCAAATACCATTTGCAGGCTTATCGCGATGCAAATTTGAACGTCACGGCCTTATGCGATATCAATGTCGAACGAGCCAACTCACGTCGCCTGGAGTTCTTTCCTGCCGCCAGGGTCTACGACGACTATCGCGAGCTGCTACGCGACCAGTCTATAGAAATCGTCGATATAACCACGCATCCTCCTGAGCGGCCACCGATTATCGAAGCCGCTCTACGAGCCGGCAAGCATGTGTTGAGCCAAAAACCGTTTGTGCTGGACCTGGATGTCGGCCAACGCTTGGTCGAGTTGGCAGATAAATGCGGCAAACAATTGGCGGTAAATCAGAACGCTCGCTGGGCACCGCATTTCAGCTTTGCTCGACAAGTAGTCGCGCAAGGAATAATCGGAGATGTATTTGGTGCGCACCTATCCTGTCATTGGGACCATACCTGGGTCAAGGGAACGGAATTCGAGTTTGTCAAGCACCTGGTACTGTATGATTACGCGATCCATTGGTTCGACATGTTACGAGCGGTCATACCTGGCCAGTCGGCCAAGCGAGTATTCGCTTCCACAGCTCGGACTCGGACCCAAGACTTGATGCCCAGTCTATTGGGACAAGTGCTTATTGAATTCGAGAACGCACAAGGCACCTTGGCGTTTGATGCCGCACTTCCAGCCGGCCCGCAGGAACGGACTTTTCTTTCGGGCACGCAGGGAAGCCTCTACAGCGTTGGTTCGGGCAATCAAGAACAGACTCTCTCGGTACGCCTGGCGTCCGGAACTTGGACTCCCAATCTTCAAGGAAAATGGTTTCCTGATGGGTTTCGCGGCACGATGGGAGAATTGTTGTGCGCAATCGAGGAACGTCGTATCAGTTCCATCAACGCCGCCGAAAATCTTGACAGTCTCGCTTTATGTTTTGCCGCTGTGGCAAGTAGTGAGCTTGGCAAACCAATCGTCCCAGGTACGATTCGGCAGTTGCCAGCGACTTGAGCTAACTTTGAACTCACACAGTTGATGCTGCTGCCAATCGAGCAACGAAGAGCGACCTTCATCGCCGTTTGCTGTGTCTCGTCGGCAACTCAACCTTTTCAACCGTTTGGCTCATGCAGTCACTGTTATTTCAGCGATCCGTTTTCATTGTGGAACATTGATGAATTCACATTTTGGCGATTTATTGGCTCAAGCGGTTCAAGCGAAAAGGTCAGCAATCTGTGTCGGGCTTGATCCGCGTTGGAGCAGTCTTCCAAAGAAGTTAACGGAAGGAATTGAACAGCGCGATCGCGGTTCAATTGCAAGGATTACGGCGCAGTTCTGTTGCGAAGTGATCGATGCAGTAGCGTCGTTGGCTCCCGTGGTTAAACCGCAAGCGGCATTCTTCGAACAATTGGGATGCGAGGGAATGGTTGCCTTGGACACCGTTGTTCGCTTTGCTCGCAACGCTGGGATGCTGGTCTTGCTGGATGGTAAACGCGGCGATATCGGAACCACTGCACAAGCATACGCGCAAGCATATCTCGGCCAAGATTCGGGATGGGGATGTGATGCGCTGACAGTGAATCCCTATCTCGGAGATGATACCCTTGAGCCCTTTGTTGACTGTGCTCGCGAGCGCGGGGCAGGCATCTTCGTCTTGGTAAAGACCTCGAATCCGGGCAGTGGATTTCTTCAAGACTGCCGAATACGCAGGGACGATACGGATGAAACAGATCGAGTATATGAAAAAATGGCCGATCTTGTCCAATCACGAGCGTTGGCAACGGTCGGGACATCGGGCTATGGTATCGTTGGCGCAGTTGTGGGCGCAACCTATCCGAACCAATTGTCCGAACTCCGACATCGAATTCCCAACGCCTGGATTCTGATTCCCGGTTACGGCGCGCAAGGAGGTACCGCCAGCGATGTCTCGCGAGGTTTTGACCAACGCGGATTGGGCGCGATCGTAAACAGTTCGCGCGGAATAATTTTCGCGTACGAGCTGGCGCAATATTCCGGGCTTTCGCTAAACTGGCAAGATGCCGTCGCTAGCGCAACGCGAGACATGGCTGAGCAGTTGCGGTTTGCACGATCATCTGTGATCTAACGATTGAATTGCGCAATGGACAGGCATATAAAGAACAATCCAATGCCTGATCAATCAACCTGACAAGGAATCGCAATGCCCAGTCTCCTCGAAGCAGTCTCTGAACAAATTGGTTCCGATCAAATCAATGCGATTGCGAATCGGCTCGGTGCATCTCCAGAACAAACAGAACAAGCAATTCAGATGGCCTTGCCAACCTTGTTGGCAGCTTTGGCTAAGAACGCCGAAAACGAAGACGGTGCCGCACAATTGCATGCCGCCGTATCTCGCGACCATGATGGCAGCATTCTCGAAAGACTCGGAGGGATGTTCGAGGGTTCCGCAAACCAGAGTTCATCTGCGGGATCGTTGCTGGCTAGAATCTTGGGCAGTCGGCAATCACGGGTCGAACAGGGTATCGGCAAGGCTGCGGGACTGGATGTAATGAAGGCCGGTTCGCTGCTAGCGATGCTGGCGCCGATTGTAATGGGAATCATTGGACGACAAACTCGTGGTGGCAAAATGGATTCAGGTGCGCTGGCTGGGATGTTGAGGAAGGAACGCCAGACCATGGAAAAGCAAGCAACCGGCGGTTTACTGGGCGGATTGCTAGACCAAGACGGCGACGGTGACTTCGATTTCCAAGATATTTTGAAAATGGGTTTCAAGAAGTTGATGGGAAGGTAACCTACTGAAATCGCTGGACTGCGATATGGCGTTTTAGCATATTCCCAATCGAAAACGGCCATTGCCTGAATTTTGTTAGGGATTTATACTACCTGCCCTGACTGAGAGAAATCTATGACTGGAGAATTGTAAATGACGCTCGACAAGAGCCTCAAGGTACGAGCTGGTTCGATCAAATCGCGCAATGTACTTACTCGCGCCGAGCGGCTAAAACGGCTAAGGGAACTTGGACGCTGGGAAGAAGGCGATGCCGTGCTGGGAATTCCCAAAACGCGCGTCGTCAAAGTTTCGTTGAAGAAGAAGAAGAAGGTCAAGAAGGAAGACGAAGCCGACGACAAGAAGAAAAAAGGCAAGAAATAGCCAACCTGACTTGTCTCAAGAGATTTCACGCAACCGCTGCTTTCAAGCAGCGGTTTTTTTATTGATCTGTATTTGTCGGATTGCAGCGTTAAATTGGGTTAGTTGTTGAGAATTTGCGAAACAAAAACAAAAAAAGGCGCCCTCTCGAAGTGAGAAGACGCCCGTGGTGGGGAGCTTCGTTGAATTTCGTGCTTAGCTCGCGGTTGCGGGAGCTACTGGCGCTGTAGGCTTCATAGGCTGCGGTGCCGGTTGCCTCCCCAAAGCTGGCAATTCCGCCTCGTAGTCCAGGGACAACAGGAACCATTTCGCACCTGCATACTGCTGCGGCGTAACGTCGTCGATGTTCTCCTTCAACAATCGCTTTAGACCATCGATCAACTGAGAGAGCTCTTTGTGGGATGGGCTACCATCGCCGCTATTTTCGGGAGTTCGCGAAGCCATCAACTCATGCACGCGATTGCGCAATGCTGCATATTCTTCGGTTCGTAGAACATGCGGCCATACTAATTGACCAGTCACTGGGTCGTATTGCTCCTTGGTCAGGCGATCCGGCAATGCAGCTTCGGTAACTCGTGCCCACTGTTCCTTGGTTGGAGGCGCGTTGTTGTATTTCTCGTGGTACTGCCGAACAAGCTCGCGCCGTTCGAAATAGGTTTGCACGTATAGCCGACTGTTCTCTAACTGACGCCGATAAGCTTCTTGAAAGTTGACAGCAGCCAATGAATTCGCATAGTTTGTTTGGCCCAGCGCGGACAGCACACTCGCTTGACCTCGCAAATAGCCTTCAGTCGCCGTACTTGAATGGCGGAAATAACTCCAGTTGTTGATCGGAGCAATCGCTAGCGCGTTACTTTGCGCACCAGCAGTTCCACTAACCACTGTTAATGCCAGACCAAATAGAAGCGTGTAAGTTGTTTTCATCATTCACCTCCCCAGGTTATTCAAAAAACTTGTTTAATGGTCGAATCAATGAAGCACTTAGTGTGCCAATGCCAGCGATTTATCGCCGATTTATCTTATCGGCTGATTTCCTAGGCTTTTGGCGAAGTTGCGTCAATAAAGATGACAAGTAGTTACCAATCAGGTTCAATCTATGTCCCAAGAGTGAGATTGAAGTCTCGTTTTGAGATTCTTTCGGTATTTCGAACTAACCTTGCGAGACAAATTTGAGAGGGTTCGCGGCCCGATCAGATTGGATTATTTAGTTATGGTTTTCGTTCCGCGGCGAATTTCGCGCCGCGCGTTTACGATCGCTTTTAGTCGGTTCGGGTTTTCCGCTTGTCCCGTCATTTCATAGAGAAATCGGCTTGGGAAGGTTGGGCGAGGCTTGCCCCATTTCATACGCTCCAGAGGAAGCGACAAAGTTAACTCGTCTTCTGCGCGGGTGACTCCGACGTAGCATAGTCGTCGTTCTTCTTCCACATCGTCCGGGTTGTCGATGATCGAGCGACTGTGGGGAATCACACCTTCTTCCATTCCGACCATGTATACAATCGGAAACTCAAGCCCCTTGGCGCTGTGGTAAGTCATCAAGGAAACCGCGTTGCTCTGCAGAGCCTTCTCTTTGGGGCTGCCAAACTCCTTGCCTGCAAGCATGGTGTCGGCAAGGAAATCGGCCAGCGAAGGCTTGGCGGCATCCGCTTCGTATTCCGCGACCGCGTTAATAACTTCTTCAATGGACGCTTCTCGACCGGACCGCTGCTCAGGATCTGGGTATTGTCTTACCAAGTCATCCAGAAAACGAATCTCAGAAACTAGATCGCGTACCAGTGAGGCCAGCGAGTCGCCTGCATGGGCGCGTTGACTGAATTTTGCAATCACGGATTGCAAGGTCTGAATGCCTCGCTTGGCGGGTCCGGGCGTTGGTTTACTAGCAGTATCGTTTTCCATAACTTCCCATACCGATTTGCCTTGCGAGACTGCACTGTCGAGCAGTTGTGCCGTAGTTGAAGTACCGATGCCGCGCGGCGGCAAGTTGATGATGCGAAGCAAAGCAACTTCATCGCGAGGGTTGTCGATCACTTTGAGATAACTCAGCAAATCACGCACTTCCTTGCGATCGAAAAACGACTGGCTGCCCAGTAAAACGTAAGGGATTTTGGCCTTTCTCAGTTCCGTTTCGAAAACGCGAGGCTGTTCATTCGTACGAAACAAAATTGCAAAATCTCCGGGTTGCCGTTCCCTGCGATTGAGGATCTTTTGAATCTCCTGGGCAATTCCTTTCGCCTCTTCGACTTCATTCTTGAACTGCAAGACCCTGGGCTCGGTTCCCCCAATTCGCGCTGCTCGCAGAATTTTCTGGTGCCGAGTGTTGTTAAAAGCGATCAAGCAATTTGCCACCGCGAGAATTGCCGCGGTGCTGCGGTAATTGGCCTCCAATCGAATGACTTTGGCCTCGGGCCAGTCACGTTTGAAATTGAGAATGTGTTTTACTTCGGCGCCTCGCCAACCATATATAGACTGATCGTCGTCGCCGACCACGCAGAGATTGCGATGGATGGCTGCCAGGTGTTTGATAATTTGGTATTGCGATTGATTGGTATCTTGGTACTCATCGACCAGTATGTGTTCAAACCGATTTTGCTCGTCGGCCAAGACATCTGGAAACTGCTCGAACAAATCGACGGTCAATAGCAGCAAATCGTCAAAGTCCATCGCGCCGCCGAGCTTGAGCGCCTGTTGATACCGTCGATATCCGCTCGCAGCCACGTGTTCGCTATCCGAGCGGGCCAAGTCCGATGCCCCGTCGGGTCGAACTCCCAGATTCTTCCAGCGACTGATGTAGGCCAGAAAATCGCCCGGTTTGAGCATACCGCTGTCGACTCGCAACTGCCGCAATACGTCTCGAGCAACTGATTCCTGATCACTTCGGTCGTAGATCGCGAACTTACCTGGATACCCCAATCGCTTGCAATGTCGTCGTAAAATCTGCACGCAGTTAGAATGGAAAGTCCCCACCACCGGCGACGGTTGTTGAGCGTTTTTGGATTTCCTTTTTAACCCCAAACGATCGAGCACACGCTGACGCATTTCCTGCGCAGCTTTATTGGTGAAAGTTACAGCGAGAATACGGTCTGCCGCGACTCTATGTTTGACTAAGTTGGCAATTCGAAAAGTAACGACGCGCGTCTTGCCCGAACCAGCTCCCGCCAGCACTAATAATGGCCCGCTGGTGGTTTGCACGGCTTCGATTTGTTCCTGATTGAGGTTGTCTCCCATGTTCGGCATCGTAACAACGCGATCGGGCTTCGTCCAAGGGTCCAAATTGGTGTTGCCAGAATCCCTTTTTCGACTAGAATCCCCCTTTTCCATAGATATGAGGTGCGTTGCGTAAGCTGATCCGAGTGCGTTACGCGCATAAAGAAAACGCACCCCCCATAAGGCAGTTTAGTTTGGATAGCTCACGATGAAAGTAGTCTCTTCGATAGGTGCTTTGAAGTTCCGGCATCCTGATTGTCAGGTTGTGCGCCGTCGTGGTCGAATCTATGTGATTTGCAAAAGCAATCCACGCTACAAGATCCGACAGGGAGGCGCCAAGAGTCGGCGCACCAAGCGTTAGTTTTCATTCAACCGTTTGCATCTTTGATCTGTGAAACCCAAGCTCCATGGCTTGGGTTTTTGCGTTGGAATACACCGTATCGATTCCTTTACGGACTCAAAAAACCAACCAGAATCTCAGCGTTTGCGCTTCGTCGCGCGATTCCTCAAGCTACGTTCTCGTAGTGCGCCTTTATCGAGAAACTCGGCCCATGTTGCTGAGGCCGTTTGTGTAGTTTGAGCTGGTTGTAAGGAACAGAGCGGATGTGCGGAATAGTAGGTTATGTTGGCAACAACGACGCGTGTCCATTCTTGGTGAGTGGACTTCGCCGACTGGAGTACCGCGGATACGACAGCGCGGGTATCGCCACGTTAACTGCAGCCGATGGATTTCGACTGACTCGAGTTGCCGGACGCATCGATTTGCTCGAAAAGTCTATCGCGCGCAAGCCCATGTTTGGGACGATCGGGATCGGCCACACTCGCTGGGCAACCCATGGCCCCGCCACTGAAGAGAATGCGCATCCTCATATGGGAGGCAACGGGCTAGTTTCTCTGGTACACAATGGCGTGATCGAGAACTATGAGTCGCTGAAGCAGTCTTTGATCTCTCGTGGATACCTTTTCAAATCCGCCACCGACAGCGAAGTAGTAGCCCATCTCATTGCCGATACGCTCAAACATCTGCCTGCTTCATCGATTGCCAATAACAGCGAATCCATCGATCGGTATGTGGAAGCCGTGCGCCAATCACTCGATCAACTGCGAGGGACCTATGGACTGGCAATCCTCTTTCGCGACCAACCGGACCTGCTGATCGTTGCCAGATGTGGTAGTCCGTTGGTCATCGGTGTGGGCAAGTCCGAACAATTCGTGGCTAGCGATACCTCGCCGCTGGTGGGCTACACCGACCGCATCGTTTACTTGGCCGATCACCAAATCGCCGTGTTGAGGCCCGACAGCATTCAAGTGCAACATCGCGATCACGGCAAGATTCGTCCGGATGTACAAACGTTGGCCGCCCAGGAAACCGAGGCCAGTCTCGAAGGCTTTGAACATTTTATGCTCAAAGAAATCTACGAACAGCCGCAATCGATACGCAACGCACTGCGCGGGCGATTGGATCGCGATAACGCGACAGCGAAATTTGGTGGCCTGAACCTGACTCCACAGCAACTGCGCAGCGTCAAACGCATCATCCTCACGGGTTGCGGTACAAGCTGGCATGCGGGTTTGGTGGGTGAGTATTTGATCGAAGAACTGGCGCGACTGCCCGTCGAAGTCGAGTATGCTAGCGAATTGCGCTATCGAAATCCGCCGGTCGATACCGATACGTTGATATTTGGTATCACACAGAGCGGCGAAACAGCCGACACGCTGGCCGCGCTACGAGAAATGAAACGCAAAGGGCATCACACACTGGCGATCTGTAACGTCGTCGGCAGCAGCATCGCCCAAGTCGCCGACGGCGGTATTTATCTCCACGCGGGACCGGAAATCGGCGTCGCCTCGACTAAAGCGTTTACCTCACAACTGGTCGTGTTGAGCATGTTGGCGTTGTATTTTGGACGACTGCGATTCCTCAGTTACGAAGCTGGCCAGCGCATCATTCGACAATTGGAGCAATTGCCCGAGACTATCGAAAAAACGCTCGAGTGCCACGGGCAAGTACGCGAGGTCGCGGCCAAATACGCCTCAGCCAGCAATTTCCTGTATCTCGGCCGATATTACAATTTTCCGGCCGCACTCGAAGGCGCGCTCAAGTTAAAGGAGATCAGCTACATTCACGCCGAAGGATATCCCGCTGCCGAAATGAAACATGGTCCTATCGCGCTGGTCGACGAGAACACGCCCTCATTGTTCATGGTTCCGCAAGGAGCGGTGTACGACAAAGTTCTCAGCAATCTCCAAGAAGTCAAAGCCCGAGGCGGACCGGTGATTGCCATCGTGGACCAGCAAGATTCGCACGTCATGTCCCTGGCCGACGATGTAATCACCGTTCCACAAGCAGAAGATTTCCTGCAACCGATCGTCAATGCGATTCCCTTGCAGTTGCTGGCTTACGAGATCGCATGCATCCGAGGCTGCGATGTCGACAAGCCTCGCAACTTGGCGAAAAGCGTCACCGTTGAATAACTATCACCTGCTGCTGAGAAAAGTAACATCATGAGCAATCATGGCCTGAGCTACCAAACACGCAAAGCGTTAACCGTACAACTCGGCGAAAACGCAGGCACCGAGATTGCCAATCTCTTACAACGGTTAGCCGCGCAGATCGAAGAACTCAAACGCTCGAAAGTCAACATCACACCCGTGGTCCCAACAATTCGCCGCGACTTCGATCCGCTCGAAGCTATAGAGAGCGAAAAGTTCTGAAGTTCGCAGATGGCTTACCAATCGGCGTTGGCAAAATTTACAATGCAATTTATATCTTCTCAATGCTAGCAAACAGTAATCAGCCAATGACGGCTTGGGCTTGAATTAGGTTGGCTATTGATGGGGCGTTTGGGTCGTGACGGAAGTGGAGGCGGAAGTACTCATAGGGCGAGTAAAAGACCTTCTTGCAGGTTTCGACCAAGGTGGTGAATACTTCCATCGCACGGGCTCCACGCTCCGCCGTGTTGTTGTGATTGGGAGTTGATGGATGGTCAAGCACCGTCAGCAATTCGGATCGCTTGGCCACTGTCGTCGCGATGCGGTCGTTCAATGCGCCGTAGCCGTTGCGCGTTGATTTGGCCCGCGGCTGGATCGTTCTCCAGGCCATCCTACTTTGAAATACCACGCTCGATCGTACAACGTGAACAACCAACTACCTTCGCCACGTAAGTAGCTCATCCATGCCCCCGCTGCTTTGCTTCGAATGCCGCGAACCGACGACGATCTTTTTCATTGAGCGATGCCGCAAAATCTCGCATTCGCTTCTCATCACCAAAATCAAGCCGGTTTTCAATCGCCGTAGCCATCCGTAGCACCAATCGAGTTAGTAGAATGAAGCAACATGCAACGATTGCAAGTTACTCACATTTCACAACCATACACAATTTGCTATGGTTGACGCGACACTAGCCAATTTCTTGGCCAATGCTAAGGAAGGAAATATGAAGAATCGAAAACTGATGCTGGCACTGGTGCTGTTTGCGGGCGTAACAAGCATTACGCTGGCGGTGGGATGTAGCCCCTCAACGACCGCAACCTCCACCGCGTCACCTTCGCAATCAATCCATTCGGCGACTAGCGTCCAAGACGAGTCGTTAACGGAGACCACCGCCGCTGTACCCCAAGGCACTTCCGGCTCAACCACTGAAGCGGCCGATTCGGAGCACGGCCACAAACCCGGTTCGCATGGCGGCGTTATGGTGTCGCTTGGCCGCGATAGCTACCACGTTGAAGCCGTCGTCGATTCCGAAGGCTCAATCCGGCTTTACACCCTCGGCCCTGACGAGACTCGAGTCATCGACATCGAACTTCAAACGCTGAAGGGCTTCGTCAAGGCGGAAGGAGATATTGGCTCGCAAAGTATCGCATTCGAGCCGAGCCCACAGGACGGCGATAGCGAGAACAAGACTTCGTTGTTCGTTGGCAAGTTGCCGAAAGAGCTCGTCGGTCTCAAGCTCGATGTGACGATACCTAACATTCGAATTAGCGGCGAGCGGTTCCGACTCGGCTTTCAGTTGGGACAGGAGGCTCATGGCGATTCACCTGAAATTCCGGAAAAAAAACTAGTCGACGAAACAGAAAAAGCCCTGTACCTCACTCCAGGAGGACGATATACGTCCGCCGATATAGACGTGAACGGCAACGTAACGGCTTTGCATAAGTTCAAAGGGATCAAGTCCGCTCACGACATGAACCCAAAAGCGGGCGACCGAATTTGTCCGATTACCAAGACGAAAGCGAATCCAAAGTTCACTTGGGTGATTGACGGCAAGCCTTATCAATTTTGTTGCCCGCCCTGTGTTGACGAGTTCTTGAAGACTGCGAAATCGTCGACGGATCCTTTGGCCGACCCCGATTCCCATGTCAAGAAGTAAGTTGTGAGTCAAGCGTTAGAAATATACCAGGACGGTCAAGAGTGACCGTCTTACATTTGGCCGCTGGTAGGAATGTGATCTGGCCCTTGCGCGAGCTGTTATTTTTACGACGGCCACTCTTGGCCGTCCTTGGTATTGCAGTTCGTGGAAGAATATCGCATATGGTGCTAGTTGCTTGGGCGATCTGCCAAGCGACCGTCGCACATGTATTTTCCCACGAAGGCCACCAACCGCTGCCTTCCAAAGGCGTGCACGTCGATAGTAACCGTGGTTACATCACGCTCTCCGGCCAAGCTCGCAGCGCAATCGGACTTGTCGCGGAAGAAGTAGCCGTAGGGGAAGTCGCTTCGACGCTGACCGTATACGCCGAAACGGATTCGCCATGGCAAGCAAAGGCTTTCGGTTCTGCACAAGTATCCGGTCGAATCGTAAGGCTACTAGCTCGACCTGGCGATATGGTGGTCAAGAACCAAGTCGTCGCGACGTTGAGTAGTCGTGAGTTAGAGCTACTGCGGCTCGAGTATGTACAGGCTAAGAAAGATATCGCGCTCAACAAGGAGCTGATCTCGCTCTCACGACCATCCGCCGACGCGGGTGCAATCCCAATGCAGCGCATCTTGGAACTGGAAAATGCGTTGCAGCAAAGCGAGAATCAACTTGCAATTGCTCTCATCCGCGCGAAGACGCTCGGCATCGAAGCCAAGCAACTAGATCAGCATGAGTCCGAGAAAATTTTTCACGAAATTCGCTCGCCGATTGCTGGAAAGATTGTTCACTCGGACCTCTCCGAGGGAAAGTTTGTCGAAGCCTTTGAACATCTCTTTGAAATTGTCAATAACGATAGCGTTTGGGTCCGATTGCAACTAATTGAGAAGGACATTTACAAAGTCGCGACAGGTCAACAGGTCGAACTGAGTCTCCCTGATTCGGGCATTGTCGCGCATGGCGTGATCGATCGCATCGACGTTGCACTGGACCCAAAGAGCCAAACTAGCTGGGCGTGGATGACGGTCTCGCATTCTTCGATCATTCCCGGAATGGTTGGCAGCGCGAGAATTCGAACATCACATCAAACCGAACGGCTTGCGGTGCCAATGCAATCTGTCTTTAGCGACGGATTGCAAGCGTACGTGTTTGTTGAAGAAGCATCCACCAAAGCATCTGCTGAGTATCGCAAGCGTAACGTAATCCTTGGCAATCGAAAGCTCACTGGGTTGCAGTCGCATTTAACTTTCATCGAGGTGCTCCAAGGCGGCGTCTACCCTGGCGATCATGTGGTCACGAAAGGTGGCCATGAGCTGTCCAGTTTGTTCTTTCTCGGCGTACTCAAGCTAAACGAATTCGATCGCCAACGACTGGGTGTTCGCACAGCCACAGCCTCGCATCGAATGATCAATAATACTGTGAACCTAGCGGCAGTTGTTAGGCTGCCACCGGAAAGTCGTTCGGTCGCTTCTTCTCAGCTAGCGGGGACGATCCGTTCGCATCAACTCAATCCAGGACAACAGATTCACAAGGGCGACCTACTGATGGAACTGATTTCGCCCGAGTTCCATTCCCTACAACTCGACTTACTTCGAACCAACCTCGATGCAACCTTGACTCGCAAGCGTGCCAAGCGACTCGAAGGTGTGCGAGACGATGCGTTTTCTCGACGTGTCTTGCTCGAGACGATTGCCAAGACCGAGCAACTTGAGTTGCGAATTGAAAGCCTCAAGCGGCAACTCGATTCACTGGGCCTGTCTGCCGCAGAAGTCGGATCAATCACCGACGACAAGCAGATTCTCAGCTATCTACCAATTCGAGCCAGTATGGATGGCCAACTCGTAAGTTGGGCAGGTGCTCTCGGGCAAGCGGTTTCTGCCAATCAAACCTTGGTAGAAATCCAGAATTTACAATCGATTTGGATTGAAGCCCATGTCCCAATTCAACATACGCAACTCATTGATCCAGCGAACACCGGGTATGCAACAGTACTCTCTGTTCCAGAGATTCGATTCCCCGTATCGATTGCTCGTATCGGCCCGATTGCGAGTGAGTCGACGCGAACACGCAGTATCTGGCTTACGCCTTCGTCAATTCCAGAAAACGTTCAGCTTCGCGATCGAATGCAACTGTCGATTACGCTGGAAACAAGCGTTGGCTCAAGTGTTCTGTCCGTCCCTTCGACGGCAGTGCTACAAGATGGTATCCACAAGTTTGTCTTCATTCAAAAAGCCGAGGGCTACATCGAACGCAGGCGAGTGTCCACAGGCCGCGGCGATGGTCAGTGGGTGGAGATAACCAGTGGCATCGCGGCTGGCGAAGAAGCAATCATCGCAGGCGGCCGTGAACTGCAGACGGCATATGCATCTTTGAGGTAACCCTTTGCTCGACGGCGTCATTCAATTCTCACTGCGGAACCGCTCTCTCGTCGCCGTCGCTTCGCTTCTCGCGATGGTGGTTGGGATTACATTGCTGCGGTCGATGCCAGTGGATGTCTTTCCCGACCTAAATCGACCGACGGTCACCATTATGACCGAAGCTCCAGGCCTAGCACCTGAAGAGGTCGAAGTCTTAGTCACCCGGCCAATTGAACTGCTACTCAATGGCGCTACCGGCGTAAAACGTGTTCGATCTTCGTCCGCGATTGGTTTGTCAATCATCTGGGTTGAGTTTGATTGGGGCACCGATATCTTTATCGATCGGCAAATCGTCACTGAAAAGCTGCAACTCGCGCAGTCGAAGCTTCCACCCCTCACCAATCCAGTCCTAACTCCCATCTCGTCGATCATGGGCGAGATAATGCTGTTGGCCTTGCGAAGTGACCGTCAACCCAAGTCACCAGAAGAAGCCGATGCGAAAGCGATGGAGCTGCGAACGTTGGGTGAGTTCACCGTCCGCAATCGATTGTTGGCTGTCGAAGGCGTTTCGCAAGTTTCCGTCATGGGCGGAATCCTCAGGCAATACCAGGTCGTCACTTCTCCCTCGCGATTGGCCGCTCGCAACATCACACTCGGCCAACTAACTGACGCGACAGCCAAAGCCAACGTTCTTGCTGGTGGTGGAGTGATGGAACGCGGTGACAGAGAATCGTTGCTGCGCATTCAAGGCCAATCGCTAACGCTCGAAGAGATTGCCGCTACACCCGTCGTTTGGCGCGAGCTAGTCCCGATTCGAATTCGCGACGTAGCCGACGTACGATTCGGAGGTCCGATCAAACGTGGCGATGCGTCTGCATTGGTAAAGATCGAGCCAGATGTGGACTTTGCTGTGACTCATCCTGCCGAATATGAAAAATTGAAAGAGGATACATCTGAAATGGATCGGCTATCGACGGCTGATCCTGACGATTCTCTAAAAAAAACCTATCGTGAGCTGCGCGGTGGTACCGCAGTCATGCTGACGATTCAAAAGCAACCGGACGCTGATACGCTCAAGCTTGATGGTCTTATCTCGACCGTTCTCCAATCGTTGCAACGGGAGCTTCCTGAAGATGTCAAAATTGAATCCGAAATCTTCCGTCAAAGCCACTTTATCGATGCCGCGGTGACGAACGTCAGTGAAGCCGTTCGCGACGGTGCCATTTGGGTCGTAGTCGTACTATTTCTCTTGATGGGGAACTTTCGCACAAGCATCAGTTCGCTCACCTCGATGCCGCTGTCGATCTTTCTAACCGTTATCGTCTTTTATATGCTAGGGATTTCGATTAACACGATGACATTAGGTGGTATTGCCGTCGCCATCGGAGACTTGGTCGATGATTCGATAGTGGATATCGAGAACATCTCTCGACGACTCCGAGAGAACAAGCAGCTACCAATTGCATCGCAGAAGTCAGCAATCGACGTCATCTTCTCGGCATCGAGCGAGATCCGTAATTCGATAGTGTATGCGACGCTGATTGTGGTACTTGTGGTCGTACCTCTGTTCATGATGTCAGGTCTCGAAGGACGAATGTTTGCACCGCTAGGCATCGCTTACATTGTCGCCCTCTTATGTTCGTTAGCCGTGTCGTTGACCTTCACTCCGGTACTGGCAAGTTTCTTGCTTCCCAGCGCTCCCTTTCTGGCAGACAGGCGTGAACCAAGGCTCATGCGATGGCTCAAAGCAATCGCCGAAGTCGTTCTGCGCTGGACGTTGGATCGACCGAAACTCGTTCTTGCCTGTGTCGCGGTTTTGGTCTTGCTTAGCTGTGCAACGCTTCCATGGATGGGAGGTGAATTTTTGCCGCCATTCAACGAAGGGACCGCTACAATAAACCTGCGGCTTGAGCCTGGCACGTCGCTCGCCGAAAGCCAACGGCTTGCCAGTCGAGTGGAAAGCATCATCGTCGAAGTCCCCGAAGTTCTTTCGGTTGCGCGTCGAACGGGCCGCGCCGAGTTGGACGAACACGCGGAAGGAGTCAACAATACCGAATTCGAAGTCCGCTTCGCCGAACATAAAGTCGATAAGCCCGGTTGGTTCTATAGCGTTGTTCGCGCGATCCCCATCGCGCACCTGTGGGGTTTCGATTATCGTGGGCGTCCCCAAGCAGCTATTTTTGCCGACTTGCGAGATCGCATCTCCAACATTCCCGGGGCAGCCGTCAACATCGGCCAGCCTATCTCTCATCGCCTTGATCACATGATGTCCGGCATTCGAGCGCAGATCGCTGTGAAAGTGTTTGGGCCCGATCTGCGAGAACTTCGAACAGCGGCCTATGACGTACAGGCGCGGATGCAATCGATTAAGGGTGTCGTCGACCTTCAGATCGAACCTCAGATTGAGATTTCGCAGTTGCAAATGCGGGTGAAACGTGAGCAGGCGGCGCGATATGGTTTAGCACCAGGCGATGTGGCGGAACTGCTTGAAACTGCATTCAAGGGTCGCATCGTTTCGCAAGTGATCGAAGAAGACAAGTACTTTGGCTTGGTAGTTTGGTTCGACGAAGCTTCAAGACGTGCCCCCAGTGTCGTTGAAGAGACCATTCTCGATACGCCTTCGGGTTCCAAGGTGGCCTTGTCTCAAGTCGCCGAGGTTCTCGACACGACCGGGCCTAATATACTCAATCGAGAAAATGTTCAGCGACGCGTGGCTGTGTTCTGCAATGTACAAGGTCGCGACCTGACAAGTGTTGTCGCTGATATCAAAACGGCGCTTTGGCCAATCGAAGAGTCACTTCGGTCACTGTCGGGCGAATACTATCTCGACTATAGCGGCCAATTCGAGGCTCAACGCGAAGCCACGAATCGGCTGTGGGGACTAGCTTGCTTGAGCATGATTGGCGTCTACTGGTTGCTTGTTAAAGCACTCGACTCGCAGAGATCAGCGATCCAGGTCATTGCCAACGTACCGCTCGCGGCGTTTGGTGCGATTATCGCCCTATTGATTGTAAACCGACCCAACTTGGCAGAACTCGCAGATCATGCATGGTACATTTGGCCGATCGTTTGGATACAATCCACGCATCTATCGCTTGCCCACTGGGTCGGTTTCATCACACTGATCGGCATTGTCAGCCGCAACGGCATCATGATGATCTCTCACTACCATCACTTGATGGAACAGGAAGGGACGCCCTTCGGCAAAGAGATGATCATTCGTGGCAGCCTCGAACGACTAGCTCCCGTGATGATGACCGCCATGACGAGCTTTATCGGCTTGGTCCCATTGCTCTTCGGCTACGGCGAGCCTGGAAAAGAGATTCTCTATCCACTATCCGTCGTCCTCTTCGGTGGTATGCTTGCATCAACGCTTTTGGACCAGGTTGTAACCCCAGCCTTGTTCTATCTTGCTTATAACGAAAAGACGTCGCAATAAGTTTGGCGCGTCGCGATAAGTTTGGCGTAGTGTGTCCTGCGATCATGACTTCAAATGGCACATTGTCCATTGCATCATTGCTGGCCGATCCCAGAATCCACTCGCTGCTAGATTTCTAAATGGAACGCTACGTGGATGAGTGCGGCTCTGTGCTCATTTGAAAAATGTGGAATCACGAAGCTCGGGAGGACTCCATTTCCGCTAACAGTCGGTCGATTTCCTCTTCTGGCAAGTCGTCGATGCGCTCCAATAGTTCAGCCGACTCGGCGACAACAGTTGGTTCGGCGGGTTTGATTTCATCGAGTACCGGTTCGACGCTGGAAGCGCTTCGATCGATGTGTTTAAGAACTACGGCGGAAAGCTGATTCAACGAGGGGCCATTGAGAATCTCGTTCATTGGCAAAGCAATCCCGGCCTCTTTTTCGACGCGGTTTTTCAATTCCAAGGCCATTAACGAATCCAAGCCCATTTGCGTAAGTGGCGTATCGCGTTCAACCTGGCTTTCCGAAATACCAAACACCCCGGCGATCTGGGATGCAATGAAGCTTTGCATCAACCCAGAACGCTGATCTGCGGGTGCCGCCCGCAGCCGAACGGCCAACGAACCGCCGTTTTCGTTACTTCGAGACGAATGCATAATTCCAGTGAACGTAGACGATTCATTGATCACCGGAGCGATGGAAGGCAGCTTGGTCCAATCGATGCGCGCGGCGCTAATCTGAGCACAGTCGAGGAATCTGGCTCGACGAAAACTCTCGGTTGCCTCTTGCATGTTGAACGAGTCTAATCCGATCTTGTCGAGGTAATCCGCTGTCTTCTGATTGCGCTCGACAAAACCTGCGCCACGCAGTGCTCCCCAATCAATCGTAAGCGCAGGCAGGCCCAATGATCGTCGATGATGTGACAGTCCGTCCAGAAAATAATTTCCTGCGTTGTAATTGGCTTGCTTGGGAGCCCCAAACACCGAGGAGTAGGATGAAAAACAGACGAAATCTTCCAGTGGCATCCTGCGCGTTGCTAGGTGCAGATTCCAACCACCTAGAATTTTGACGTCCAATGCCGACCTAAATCGCTCCGGTGTCAGCTCGGAAATAAAATCGTCGTCCAGTACCATGGCTCCATGCACGACTCCTACCAGCGGCGGCATCGACTGCGAGATTGTTTGAACAATCTGATCTACTTCATCCGCCACGGTGACATCTCCGCGCGCGTCGACGATGTTGATCCCTGCGGCTCGCAGTTGTTCGATTTCTTGACGCTCCGTGTCGCGCGGACCACTGCGGCTCATCAAGACCAAATGCCGTGCACCATGCTCCGCCATCTGTTTCGCCAATTCCCATCCAAATCCTCCAGCGCCGCCGGTAATAAGGTAGGTTCCGTTTGACCGAAATTCGCTGTGCGGATCGGAGTTAGGTCCGATCATCAAATTTGGATCGTCGAAGATGAGCACATTCTTGCCGATGTGCTTGCCCTGCGCCATGCGGCGGAAGGCTTCAACACATTGGCTGATTGGGAAACTGGTATATGGCAGCGGACGATAATGGCCCATTCGAATTTGCTCGGCAATTTCGGCAAACAGCTTACCGGCATGCGTTTGCCGGCAAGCCAGATGTTGACCGAGGTCGATCACGAAATAGGAGATGTTGTCCTTGAACTGTCGCAGGCCAATTTTGGAATTGTTGT
This sequence comes from Planctomycetaceae bacterium, assembly GCA_005798335.1. Taxonomy (GTDB): domain Bacteria; phylum Planctomycetota; class Planctomycetia; order Pirellulales; family Pirellulaceae; genus Aureliella. The sequence goes on from SYJV01000121.1 coordinate 20,202, forward strand.
AGATGTCCATCTTGCCGATTTCGAGAAAGCGCCCATAGGGCGCCAGCAACTCGAAGCTCTTGGGAATGAAATCGCCAGCGAGCGAGTTTAATACCGCATCCACTCCATAACCCTTGGTGACGTCTTTGATTTGATCAGCAAACTCAAGGGTCCTGGAGTTGAATACATGCTCTACGCCCTGCTCTCGCAGAAGCTGCCGTTTCTCGTCGCTGCCCGCCGTCGCAAAAATTTTCAACCCTAGTTGCTGGGCAATCTGAATCGCAGCTTGGCCAACGCCGCCGGTACCTCCGTGTATCAGGATGCTCTCGCCTGCAACCATTCTCGCCAGATGATGAATCGCGTAATGTGCGGTGAGGAAAACAGTCGGCAACGTCGCCGCCTGTTCAAATGTCATCGAATCGGGCAGACGGAAAACCAATCGAGCATCGACGACTGCATAAGACTGGAAAGCGTACGGAGCCATACCCGCCACGCGATCGCCTATCTTCGCTTGGGTTACGTTGGAACCCACGGCGACCACCGTGCCTGCAAAGTCGTCTCCGTACCAACGCACATCGATTGGATTGCCTGGATAGGTCCCCAGAGCTTTCATTACGTCGCGGAAGTTGATTCCTCCAGCGTGAACTTGAACCTCAATTTCATCAGGCCCAAGTTGTCGCCGAGCAGTCTCTCTCCACTGTAAATTGGTGAGAATTCCCTCGCCTCGGCTCTCTAATCGGAAAGCGGGATACGAACTGATGGATTTGCGAACAGGAGTCCGGCGCCCAGGGAGTTCGTCAAGTCGTACATACCCAAGTTGATTAGTAAATCTTTGGCCACCGCGATAGGCAACTTCCAGATCTTGGTGATCTGTCGTCAGCTCAGAAAGCAATGCGTCGGCATTGTCACTTGTCCGGCCTGTCCCTACATCGATTAAGTAGGCTCGACGCGGATAAAATTCGTTGTTAGCGACCCTGAGGAAACCTACCAGTGGCGAAGCGGCCACTCCACTGCATTGATCTTCGGCGGAAATGGCAAATACGCTATCCACCAGCACCCATACGTTTGATGGTCGTTGCTCACACTTGACCAGCGCCAGGACGCTCAGCACTCCCTGCGCCTGCGAGCGGCTCAACTGATCGGTGGTCAATTCTTCCGCGCCAGGCGTGTCCAAGCTCCAGGCATGAATCGCTCCCGACACGGATTGCACTTGACTGTGGATTGCTGCGAATAAATCGACATAATGCTGGGGGTCTGCAGGATTGATAATAAATTGATTTCGCGAACTCGCGACGAAAGATGAACCGGGAAATACGCGAATGATATTTGAACCCCGTGCTTGTAACTGATTACAAAGCCGCTCGGCCAATCCGCTCTGATCGACGAAGACGACGTACGTCGAGCTATCTTGTCGGGGCGATTCCACCATGTTTTCGACCAGCGGTCCGCGCGCCAAGAAAGTGACTTGCGTAGCTTCAGATACGGTGATCGACGGGGACAGTGATACAGCCTGTGAGAATCCGCAATCGGTCAATAACTTCAACCACTGCGTGCGATCTAGCAGCGGAGATTTTTCCCGCAACTCAGCATCTGAGAATTTCCACCAGCCATCAAGTAAGCCAAACACCAAGTTCTCGACATAGGTCATGCGCGCCATCGTTTCGACAAACAGGAGCATTCCATCGCTGGCCATGCAACGTCGCAAGTTGGTCAACGATTTCGCCACATCACTGGTTGCGTGCAGGACATTCGTAGCGACGATCAAATCGAAGGCATGGGCCGCAATGCCTTGGGGCTGAACGTCCTTTTCGATGTCCAGCACGTGATAATCTACGAAGGGAAATTCGCTAAGCACCGACTTTGCGGATGATAGGAAACCCGCACCCACATCGGTAAATGTGTATTCTGTCCTTTCGGCGGGAAACGCCGACAGAATTGTTCGCGTAAGTGAGGCCGTGCCGCCACCGACTTCCAATACTCGGATGGCCCGTGACTGCGGCAAACTGCCGATCGCGGATTGCAGCAGTTTGCGAATCTGCTCGTGAATTCGCACAAGATCGTTGGCGCGCGTGTAGAAGTTGCTCATCAATTCCGAGGAACCGCCTGGGAACAGCAGTTGGACCGGATCGACATCGCCACAGAGCACCGACGCCAAATTAGATGCTGCGCGACGAATGAGTTGTAGCTCAGCGTCGTAGCCGTATTGTTCACCAAGATCATCGAGGCTGGATAATATGTTACTTTTGGTCGGCGCGGCAATGACTTCCCATTTCGTATCGTCGACTTGCCGCAACCAACCTGCATGTACCAGTTGCCTGAGCTGGGAATCAAGCAGCCGTTCAAACTTGGGGACAATGTGTAACTCGGCAAGCAACTCACGGGTCGAAAAGTGGTTTCCGAGGCTGGGCTTCCAACCGAGATCCAGATAGGCGTTTGCCAAAATGTGAGGCACAACTGCATTGATCTGGGGAACAAACCCTTGATAGTATTCGAGACCTCCTGTGTCGTCGTTCAACGTCGCCACGGACTGCTGAAGTTCGGCCACTAACGATGGATTATCGGGAAAGTTACAGGTCCCCGTAGTCTGAGTTCCCTTGAGTCGCTTTGGGTTCCACGACGTTTGATAAAAACATTCTTCCAGGGACGTCGACGATTGAGTTTGGGGTGCCCATTCCGAACGAAATCCTCGAATGTCAGCAATTGGACTGCCGGTCTCGGTCAACAAACGCAGATCGATTTCGACCATGTTCGGTTCGTTCACGATCATATGCCCAGCGGCGATCAATCGGGTGCCGGGCTGGATATTGCGAGTTCCGTTGGGCTCCCACAATTGCACCCGGCGAATGCTCTTGGGCAAGAAAAAATTCTCGGACGCAATGGGGCTGGCAGTGCGTGTCAAGGCGGACAATTGAAAACATGCATCGAGTATCGAAGGATGCAGGTGGAACTCTCCGGCGCTGTTGTAGATCGCTGCGGTGGCTTGAATCCAACCGATTACTTCGCCGTTTTTCTTGCGAGCGGATTCCAGCAATTGAAAATTCGGTCCAAACTGAAATCCAGCTCGACGGAACTCCTCGCTGATTTCCTCCCGCGATAGCTCTTCCGGTAGACGCGAAACGACGCCATCAAGATCCAGTTTTTCAGATCTCTCAGTCGTCATTGGCAGTAGTTGGCCGGTCGCGTGCAATTCCCAGTCGAGTTTGCTTCTGGTGCGGCCGTAAATAGAAAAAGTCTTGCTCTCATGCGACCAAGTTGTTTGCAACAAGGGCGGATCCTTGGATGCAACAAAGAGAGCTTTGTGAAACGCCAAGTTTTCGACGACCAATTTTTCGTTGGGGAACAATGTTCGCGCGACAGCTAGCCCAATCTCGGCGTAGCCTGCGCCGGGGAATACCACGAGGTCCCACAACTGATGATCGGCCAAGAATGGATGTCGATGCAAGTCCAGCTCGATGGTCCACGTTGGTAACGCTTCTGCCGAGCGAATCCCCAACAACGGATGGTCTGGCGCCGCCAGTCGCGCGCGGCGGGACTGTTCGGTTTCTAACCAAAACGATTCGTGATTCCAGGCGTATTTGGGAAGTCGTTCCGGTGCATTTGAGCTTCGGTTGACGGCTGGCCAGTCGATGGTGAAACCATCCAAATGTAAGTAAGCCAGGTTACTCAGAACTTCGTCCGACTCATCACTCTCGCGGCGTAATGAGTGCAGAACCAATCCATTGCGTTGGGTCGCCGAATTGCATTCGCGCAGCGACGTCGCCAGCGCCGGATGGGGGCCAATCTCAAGAAAGTTACAGGCCTGATTCTTCAACATCTCGATAATAGTCGGCCCAAACATGACCGGCTCGCGCACATTGCGCCACCAGTATTCTCCGTTCAATTCCGGTCCATCAAGCGCACCCGAGGTAACCGTCGAGTAAAAAGGAACGGCAGCGATTCGAGGTTGAATATTCTTGAGAACATCGATCAACTCTTCGCGAATGGGTTCCATTTGATGCGTGTGAAACGCATAATCGATCGGTAGCCAGCGAAGAAAGCGATTCTCGGCTTGGAATCGTTCGGCAATTTTTTCCAAGGGGCATCTATCGCCCGACAATGTTACCAAGTTGGGATTGTTGATGACGGCGACCTGAACAAAATCGCGGTCGAGCCCAATCGCGGCCTCGGCTTCGGAGGCTGAGATGCCCACTACCAGCATGCGACCTTTGCCGCCGGTCGTATGCTGTAACCGACTGCGGTGATAAATGATCTCAACCGCATCTTCCAACGAGTAAATGCCAGCACAGAACGCGGCCGCTACTTCACCCACGCTGTGTCCGATCACTTGGTTGGGTCGAATGCCCCAGCTTGCCCACAGCTCAGTCAACGCAACTTGCAACGCGAATATCGCCGGTTGCGCAATGTCGGTACGATCAATTTCGGAGTGCTCGCAATCCGAACAAATCTTGTCGAGCAAAGACCAACCGCTCAGTGGGCTAAGCAAACGATCGATTGATTCTAGCCGATCGCGGAAAATCGGCTCACGTTCCAGCAGTTGTTGGCCCATTGCCCACCACTGCGCGCCCTGCCCCGTGTAAACGAAAGTCAAATTCTTGATCGACTTGCTGGGGCGCCCCGCAACAACCCCTTTCACTTGATCGGCTCCTGCCAACCAAGCCGCGATTCGTCGCTGAAGTTGCGTGCGATCTTTGCCGAATACTACCAACCGCCGTTCATGATGCTCTTTGCGATTGCCCGCCGAAGTACAGAACTCAGCGAGTCTTACCGATGGATCACTCAAACGTTGAAGAAAAGACTCGGCGCAACTGCGCAAGGCGGTATCATCCTTGGCGGAAATGGGCAGTACAAAATTGTGCTCGTCAGAATCGCCGTTCTCATCCGACACGCAAGCCGGAGCACAGGGAGTGGACTCTAGGACCACATGCGCGTTTGTGCCGCCGAATCCAAAGGAGTTGACACCTACGACTGGCCCTTCGCCTACAGGCTGCGGCAGAGGTTGGGTACTTGCGGCGACTCGTAACGACAGCGTATCGAAGGGGATATTCGGATTCGGTTGCTCGTAGTTCAAACTCTTGGGGACTGTTTTATGATGGAGCACCAACGCCGCTTTGATCAACCCTGCGATGCCCGACCCGGACTCCAGATGCCCGATATTGGTTTTGACGGACCCGATCAGAATGCGATCCTCGGCCTTGCGTCCCGCTCCAAGTACACGACCCAAGGCAGTCAGTTCAATAGGATCTCCGACCGGTGTGCCGGTACCGTGCGCTTCGATGTAAGCGATTCTACGGATATCGATGTTGGCCATCTGATAGGCTTTCCGCAGCATCGCCGATTGGCCTTCGACTCCGGGAACCGTCATCGATGAAGTATGGCCATCCTGATTCGCCGCAGCTGCTCGAATAACCGCGTAGATTTGATCGCGGTCGGCGAGCGCCTGAGGCAAGGGTTTGAGGTAGATCACGCCGACGCCTTCGCCACGAACGTAACCATTGGCGCGGGCATCGAAGGCGTAACACTGGCCGCTCCGCGAAAGCATCGATGCTCGACTAAAGCCGACCGATGCATGGGGCGTAATCAGTGCGTTCACTCCGCCGACCAAGCTAGCCGAACATCGACCGGACCACATGCTTTCGCAGGCGAGCCACACGGCAACCAACGACGACGAGCATGCCGTATCGACAGATAAACTTGGGCCCTTCAGATCTAACATGTATGAAATGCGGTTGGACGCGATACTAGCTGTATTGCCACTGTTGGTATACGCATCAACTATTTCATGATAGGGGACTTGGAGACAACCATAATCATTAGCCGAAATGCCAACGAAGACTCCGACATCTTGGCCGCGCAATTTGCTCGGTGGCGTGCCGCCGTCCTCGAGAGCTTCCCAAGCAACCTCCAGCAACAATCGTTGCTGCGGGTCCATGCGCATCGCTTCGCGTGGCGAGACGCCCCAAAATCGAGCATCAAATTTATCCAAGTCCTGAATAAATCCGCCCCACTTCGTAATGATCGAATCAAGGCACTCGGGGTCCGGATGAAAAAAACGTTGGTTGCTCCATCGATCCTCCGGAACCTCACGTACCCCAGATCGACCGGAGCACAGCAACTGCCAAAACGACTCAGGATCGACAACATTACCCGGCAGACGGCAACCAATTCCAACGATAGCAATTGGAAACGGCGTCGCCACGGGTACGCTCAATTCGCTTTTCAAGGTTGAATTATCCAGTTTGGAAATAGTTTGGAGCCAATTGACCGCTATTACTGACGTGTTGAACGGCGAATTTCCAACAAATTATTCCGTTCATAGTAGTTACCATAATGCCGTGCTCAACTTCGAATTACGGGTATTTGCGTAGCTTGGTATACTTAGGCATTTTATGGCGATTGTTAAGCTTGTGTGCGTCTAGGAAACTTAGCTGAAAAGCAGTGTGCGCACATGCCGATGCGCAAAGTAGTTCCGGAGATGGAGATGAAGGGCCTGAACCTCTGCCATGCAGATCCTTGCGATCGAGTGGTTGGGGACTAGCCTTGCGGAACGGCCATTTTGTGTGCGTTTGCTCCGCATACTCACCCTAAACCAGTACTGGCGAAGCAGGATGCGCGCTTGTCGGGGATTGACTAGTTTACAAATCGTGGCGCTTGCGGTAGCAGCGATTGGCTGCCGCTCACCGATGGAAGTCTGCACGAACGGCTTGATGCGTGTGCGAGTCTCTCCGGTCAATGACAACAGCGTTTCTCCGGTATCTGCCAGGATTTTGCCGGGCACTCGCAATTCTTGCAACTTTCGAGTAGCACTCATCGACATCGACGGAGTGTTGTTGAATAAGAATGTACAAGTATTGATGACGAACGGCGAAAACGCGGTCTCCATTTTTCGCGAGAAACTTGACGCTGCTGCAAAGGATCCTCGCGTTGTTGCGGTGCTGTTGCGTATCAATAGCCCCGGCGGTGGAGTGGCAGCGTCCGATATGATGCGACGCGACTTGCTAGATTTCAAACATCGCAAGAACATCCCAATCGTAGCTTGCTTGATGGACGTTTCCGCTGGCGGGGCCTACTACATCGCCACGGCAGCCGACCGAATTGTCGCACACCCAACGACAATCACCGGAGGTTTGGGAGTGATCTTGAACCTCTACAATTTGCAAGACACTCTGGCGCAATTCAATGTGCAATCGCAACCCATCAAAGCCGGAGAGCGAATTGACTTGGGAACTCCCGTAAAACCGTTGCCCCCCGAATCCAAAGCAATTCTACAGAAAATCGCCGATGAATTTGGGGCTCGTCTGCAACAGACGATCACACAAACTCGTCAACCACACAACATCAAGGACGCGGACCTCTTCGACGGTAGAATTTTTTCTGCCAGCCAAGCTCTAGAAATTGGATTAGTCGATGATATCGGGTATTTGGACGATTCGATTGCAGTGGCTGAACAACTGGCAGGCGTAGAAGGTCGTACATCCGTGGTGATGTACCGGCGCGACACCGATCGAGCCTTGACTCCGTATGATATTACTCCCAATTTGCCGGTACTCAATTCCATAATGCCATTGAGCATCCCTGGAATGGATCGTAGCCAGTTGCCGACCTATCTTTATATGTGGCAACCTGAGCCTCTGTTGGAAAAGAACGGCGGTACTTGATTGTCGCTCGCGTCCATCGAGCCGGCTCTGGCAATCGCCAAGAGTCGCTCGACTGGTGTTTGGCTAGGTTGGAACTATCATAGACCACTCGCCTGGGAGTGCTGATCGTTGAGAGTTATTGGAATTGCCAAACCATGAATTTTGGAACTTTAGTTTGGAAGAACTTGATTCGTCGGCCAGTCCGTTCTGGGCTGACAATTTTTGCGGTCGCGATTTCGATCGGTTGTGTTGTCGCCTTGGTCGGAGTAGCCAGCGGATTCAAACGTGCTTTTCAGAGTTTGTATGAAACCAAAAATCTTGATTTGATCGTAGTTCGAGCTGGGCAAGGCCAGCGATTGGCCAGTACCTTGGATATTTCATTGGCAGAAAAGATCCGAGCAATTCAAGGTGTGCGACATGTTTTTCCAGCACTGGTAGATGTGATTTCCTTTGAGGAACAGGGAATCTACGGTGTCGTGACCCAGGGATTGATAATGGAACCGATGGTCGCGGCCTCGTTTAATGTTGTCGAAGGCCGAGCGCTGAGCCTACGCGATACTAAATCACTGATGCTGGGCGCCATTCTGGCTAAGAACCTGGGCAAGAAATTGCATGACAAAGTCGAGATATATGAGAATGAGTTTTTTGAAGTGGTCGGGATCTTCGACAATCCCAACGTATTCGAAAACGGTTCGATGGTGATTCTCTTAGAGGAGATGCAGCGACTGCTCGATCGGCCCAAACACGTCACGGGCTTCAGTGTGGAACTCGAGCCCGGCGATAAAGAAAAGTCCATTGAACGTGTACGGCATGAAATTGAAGCGGCTGCGCCCGGACTTTCTGCCATGCCGATTCGTGAGCATGCCGATTCGCTGACGGAGCTGCGTGCTGCGGCCGCAATGGCGTGGCTCACGTCGGTCCTGGCGCTGTTGATCGGAACCGCTGGCGTGCTAAATACGATGTTAATGTCAGTATTGGAACGGACCAAAGAAATCGGTATTTTCCGAGCGATCGGTTGGACCGCTACGCAAGTGGTACAAATGATCCTTGCCGAAGCAATGATGTTAAGTATGCTGGGCGCGATGTTGGGTACCATCGGTGCACTCGTGTTGGTCAAACTGTTGACCAAACTGCCGACGGCCAGCGGATTTGTCGACGGATATATTCCACCAATGGTGATCGGGCAAGGATTTTTGATAGCCTTGCTGATCGGTTTCATCGGCGGTTCGTTCGCCGCACTCAGCGCCGCTCGATTGTTGCCCACCGCAGCGTTACGGCACGAATGAAGCCAGCGCCACGCCGAGCGGCAAAATGAACTCTACCGGCGAGTTGTTCTGGCGTAGATATAGACTCGAGCGTGGCTACAGTGGAGCGAGAGCACCATTGGCTGTCCGGTAGATCGTTACGCTTCAAACTACCGGTCCCAAATATACGGATAATCATTGTTTTTCCGCAGCCGCCAGTTTTCTGCGGAAAGTGCGAATTTGTTCTTGAATTGCTATGGGTAGTTTGGATCGCAACAAGTTTGCGCCGCGAAACCAACCTTCGGGTTCATGAAAAACAACGTGCGCTTCGATCAACAAAGCGCCGGCAGGTTCGCTTAACTGCGTTGCGGCAAGATATCCACCGAATCCAATATAAGGTTGATGAGGACCAAGACTTGGCTTTTCCGTACCATTGTCGGCGATCGACTGCCAGCGATTTGCTAGAGCGCTGATGCTGGCGAAACGATCATCGAGCAGTGAGCTGACCATCATTTGATCCTGTGTGACAGTTTGCCAGGTATGTACGACACCGCTTACTAAAACTCGATCTAGAAGAGGTGACGAAAAACTCGCAAAGCCCTCGCGCTCGGTTTCGGATTCCAACAGTTTGACTCCCAGCTTCTCCAACATATCCGGTGTCACCTCACCGCCTTCGGCACGATAAGCTGACTTTGTTTCGGCATCGGCAGTTGCGGCCAATTCGTCCAGCAGTTTCTTGTCGCGCAAAGTTGCTAACTTGCCGTAGGCGACGAACCACACATCAACTTTCTGCGCATATCGCTTTTCATCCGAAGTCGTTAGGCTTTCCATTTTCAGATTAAAGGGAGCGACCGGCGATGGTCGAAGGAATTCCTCCAGCAATCGATCACCAGCAGCACTGGTGAGAATTCGCTGGATTTCGTTTTTGTCGGATACGGCGCGCGGAGTCGGCGCGATTAATGGCACTCGCTTGCCTTCAACAACTTGCACGCCAGGCGAAACTAAGTCGCGCAGAATCGGATCATCGCCCCACAGCACTGCCGGTCGTAATACGATCACTAACGTGATCAGCGCTACGAAAACTCGCATCATGAAGTCCTTTCGTTGCCCGTTCGCATTTCATCCGAGATAATTCTGCCATCCCGAAACATAATAACGCGATCAGCGCGGCTGGCGACTTCTTGAGTATGCGTCACCACCACCAAAGTCATGCCACGTTCGCGCCGCAAACGATCGAACAAATCCAAAATATCCGCGCCCGTTTTCGTGTCGAGATTTCCAGTCGGTTCGTCGGCCAACATGATTGGCGGGTCGTTCGCAAGTGCTCGGGCAATCGATACTCGCTGGCGTTCTCCGACCGAGAGCCTGCTGGGCAAATGCGTTTTGCGATGACTCATACCGACAACATCCAATAATTCGCTGGCGACGCGAGCTCTTTCAGCGGGCGAACGATGCCCGTGAAACATGGGAATTTGTACGTTTTCAATCGCAGTAAATGTTGGCAACAGATGAAAAGATTGAAACACAAAGCCAATTTGCTCGTGGCGATATCGATCCAACGATGGCCACTGTGCTAACGGTTGGCCTCGAAAATAGACAACCCCAGAAGTAGGTTCGTCTAAACCACCGAGTACGTTCAGCAACGTAGATTTCCCGCTGCCGCTCGGTCCCATGATCGCCAAAAATTGTTCGGCAGGTACCTGCAAGTTTACGTTGACCAGCGCACTGACGCTGCCGTCCGGGTAGACCTTATTCAAATCTTCCGTGCACAGAATATTAGATGGGGTTGCTGCAGACAATGGATTGCTCGGCTGGAGAATTGAACGACTAGTGCTATGTCGCAACCAAATTTCGGGGCAGCGGAAGCCGTCAAGGCTTTCGTACTTTCGTTCAATACTGATGGGGGTTCGAAGGACTGATTCGAAAGCCTTGACGGCTTCCGCTGCCCCAAAATTTGGTTGCGACATTGCTAGAGCCAAAACAACAATAGCCCAGAGGTGCAGAAAATCAAGTCCCAGCGCTCCGACCACCCCAACAGAGCCGGCAACCACACAGAAAGGACTGCGTATCCTGCACGGCGCTACCATGTTTAGAATTCCACGCGACAGCCACCGATATAAGTTTGAGCAACATAAAGTTTGGTGTCCAGAATAACCAGGTCGGCGCGTTTTTGAGCGGTCAGACTTCCCAATTGATGGTCGTATCCAGCGATTCGCGCGGGAGTTAGCGTGGCCATACGAATAACTTCCCAAAGTGGTCGATCGGTTAGTTTCGCGAAGGTTCTGATCATGTAATCCATGCCCACGCAGCTCGATGCCAACGCCGTACCATCAGGCATCAAGCCCACATTATCGCGCTTGATTAACGGCTCGCCTCCTTGCAACGGACCAATGACGTAGTTTCCGTCCGGCATATCCAGTGCGCGGCTAGTATCAGTGACTAGCGCCAGTCGATCGGCCCCTTTGATTTTGAGCGCCAGCAGCAGCAAGCTACTGTCCAGATGCTTGCCATCGGCGATGACTTCAGTCGTTAATTCATCGAAGTACAAAGTTGCCTCGAGAACACCGCCTTGCATCGGGTAGAGCTGAAATTGACGCAGCCGCCCTTTGTCGGACATCGCACAGAATAGGTGATCTACATGCCTCACGCCCCAGCCGATAGCTTCTTGCATTTGGGCGAACGTGGCCCACGAATGACCGACGTTGGTGCGCACGCCCTTGGCGCGACAAGCTAACGCGAACTCGCGAGCCCCTTCGATTTCTGGCGCCACGGTGGCGGTGACCAAGTCAGCCGCAAAGTTCAGATACTCTGAGAATTCTCGCTCGATCGCCGGCCGAATCGGCCCGCCTGGATGAGCTCCGCGAGCTTCGTAGCGAAAGTAAGGACCATAAAAATGCGCGCCCAGCACGCGCGCGGCATTGGGTTCGGAATTCATGCGAAACGCGCGAGTTTGTTCCAATGTCGCGAGAATCTGTGCGTGCGTCGCCACGGTCGTGGTAACCGCCATGCTCGTCGTGCCATGCCGTGCATGGCAGCGCAGTGCGGTGCGGAATGCATCTGCGGTTCCATCCATGAAATCCGCTCCAGCGCCACCATGCACATGCAGGTCGACAAAGCCAGGAGTTATGAATCCTTCCGGAACGTCGACCAAAGTTTCCGCCTGAGGAATCAATTTATTGTAAGGCCAGATCTCTTGGATGATTTCATCGCGAATCACCAAAATTCCTGGCGCAATGCGATCTGGATAAACTAGCTGTCCTCGAAAAAAAGTCGTAGCAGACATCGGAAAAACTCTTACTCGCCAGTCAAAGTCTGAACCATGCAAAATCTAGTTGTTGGGCGAACGGCAGAATGATTCTCACCAATACAAGCCCGATGCGCAAGCGAGTGCGTACGCGCCAGGATTGACCCACTCGCTGCGCATCGGGATTGTATTGGTGAGAATCATTCTGCCGTTCGCCTTGGAACACAAACAGTGGAGAAGAGAATATATGCAGGAGATAGAACTGAATCCACTACATCGAGCACTGTATTACAGTTTTGCCATCATTACTGCACTTTAGGGGAACAGCAATAAGCTCTGTGGATTGATATTGCAACGAAAAACAAGACATTTCTGGCCACCACTCACATCGTTGGCGGCGCTGTGCGAGTGGTGCTGATGGAGCATGCCAAAGGCAATTGGGCTGTGTACATGAGCACGGACGTTATCATAAAAAGACGCTAGCTAATACTACAGCGCGCCGTGGCTCTATTGTCGCCTTTCGCTCCGCGAAAGGACGCTTTTGCGGAGCAAAAGCAGACACTGTAACGCTGTCGTACTAATTTCGATGCAGATTGAATCGGCTGTCACTCACCGAACTGCAAGCCGTAAAGATCGGATTTGCGTAGCAAGAATTGAAGTTGAACTTTCTTCCCAAACAATTTACTGACGTTGCCTCTTCCTTTCCATGTGACTGCTTGATGAATTTCGTCGCCACGCAATTCATCGCAGTCTGTCGGTGCAAAGCCCAACATTGATTCACCGGTTTGGGCGTCGATGATCCCAACGCGCACTCCGCCACCTGACTGACTGATATAGTTCAATCGCAACTGGCTTCCGGTAAACTCCAGCGGTTTGGTCAATAGTCTTCCTTCGTCATCAGTATGGACCGAAACGAATCCATCAGTGCGAATCGTAAATCGACGGACTCGCGATCCCGGTCCTGCGTAATAGGCTTCCGTAGCGTACAGAGATAGCTCGCGATTTTGTCCAGGAAGTTGAAGCAATCCTCGAGCCATGTAGTTGCTGCGATTGCCATCGCGATCCTTGGGCGCAGTTATCGGAATCAAAGGTTCGGGCCATCGGCGAAAGTTCAAACCATCGCGACTGGTCATGAGAATCGGTTCCACTTGCTCGTGCTTGGGTTGAAATCGAGTTGGAAATCCCAAGTAAATGTGTGGCGCGCGAAAATACAGTTGCACTGCATTGGTATAGAGATGTTCGCTGGGTGCATCACCGTAATTGAGGAATTGCGGCTGGGTCCAGTTGAGAAAATCGGCCGACGAACAAGTCATAATATCGCGCACACCACTGCGTCCCTTGCGATGGTAATCGAGGTAGACTTTCCTTTCTGGATGCCAAAACGCTAGATTCTGCGAGTCGAACGCTCCGTCGGTGATAACCGCTGGTTCGCGCATCAACGACCAATGGATTCCATCCGGTGATTTGTAAGCTTGCAAGGATGCCTTGCGTTTTCCATCAACTAACGTGCTGGCACCTGCCAGAGCTTTGTAACGAGCATCCGCGGTGCACAATGGGTTTTCGTCCTTGAACGGAGTGAAGTTGTGCGAGCCTGGCCCAGTTCGCAGTATGTTGTTCTCCTTCGACCCTTTGAACTCCACTAATCCCAGCTTGGGTTTCTCCCAGTGAATTCCGTCGCGGCTCTGGGCGTAACACACATACTCGGGGTGAGCGTTCTCGCGCGAGGTCAAGTCCGAATGGGCGCCGCGATAGTACATGCGATACAATTCGCCGTCCTGAAACAAGGTGTAATATGCGGATGTATTACCTTCCCAGGGAGCATCGCAGACAATCACAACTTCCCGAGGTTGTGGTTGGTGCATCATCAATTTGGCACCGGTGATTTGTTCGATCAACAAATCGTCGACGAATATTTCTAACCGACTGCCGATGTTAATTGCCGAGTCCGCAGCGCAAGAACTGGTGCATGATGTCGCTGTGAAGATTGTGATGCAGGTGAACGCCACGCGTGCAACTAAACTGCCGAGCACGCGTTTTCCCAATTCTCGATTCGTTGCTGCAGCCATTGGTGCATTCCTCCCAAATACTTGTGGTTGAAATTAGTTTCGCTCGCTCGCCAGGTCTGTGGACGAGACTTCGGTGGACTGGCAATTGTCATTGAGATATTGACCGATTTGTTCGCGGATCACTGTTCGCGCTGCTTCCACATCGCGTCTACGAATTGCGCTTACCAAATCCTTGTGCTCGCGGATCGTGCGCCGGTAGTTCTCGTCACCGGCTGGATCGTCCTGCAAATTGTGGAAGAAGTCCACCAACAAACTTTGCATCCCTGCGATCATGCGCGAGCCGGTCATTTCCAGCAGCATTTGGTGGAACGCTACTTCCAGCTCCTTTTGTTTTTTCATACTGACTTTGCGTTCGAGCGCGGCTGAAAACTGTTCGGACAGTTCTGTCAATTTATCGATTTGCGAATCGGATGCATTTCTGATGACTAGCTCGATCGCGCCGACTTCTAAGGCATAGCGCAAACAAGCAAGTTCGTGAATATCTGTTTGCGACAGTGCGAGACTGGGAAGCACGGCTGAAAATAAACGCACCGGGTCAGGCCGACGCACGATTAGTCCAACTCGTTGACGGCCTTCGATGATCCCGAAAGCTCGCAATCGACCGACGGCTTCTCGAGCTACAGTGCGAGAAACGTGAAACTCTTCCGCGACTTTTTCCTCGGTCATAAAAACCTCGCCGTCGGGAAGCTGTTCAGTCATGATCCGATTCAGAATGCGATCTGCCAGTTGATGTGAAAGAGTTTTCCGCAGTTCCTTGGACATAAGAAAAGCCGCCTTTTGCGAGAACAAGATGAGTTTGGGATTCGAGAAGCTAACTCGAGAGAGAAAAGATACCGACAATTATTCGAAATTGCCTGTGTCGAAAACACGTGTAATCGCGATCTGAATTTCACAACTCTGTCGAAACACAACGATGCTCTCGCCCAGCGATTCGAAACGGATGTCGCGAAAACGATAGAACGCTAACCCTACCGCATCCCATGCCAACTTCACACCGACCGAAATAGGTGAGGATGATTTGTTGCAGATCTTTGAACACATTTCGTTTGAATACATGGATCAACAATATACCATTACACCTCGTCCATTGGTAGCAGGTTGTAGCGGATCGGTCGAACGCACAACTTACTTTCTCAATGTAATCAATGCAGGTCGCGCACACTCGTGCTCTCGCGATCTTGGGCCAGCCAGTTAATGGCGATGCGCGAGAGTGCCCCGCTGTGGCTCGCCCAGCGAAGCGTGGGATTCTCCACGATTTCGGTCCCGGGCAGATATCGTCACCAAAGCGAACTACTCAAACACCGTTGACGCGGGCGATCTTCAGCCCGGATGGAAAACTGGTGATGACCTGCGGTGGCAAACGGCTCAAACTGTGGGACAGTGACACGCAGAATCAAGTTGGCCAGATAGAGGATTCGAGCAATATTCTCTGGGCAGATATCAACCCGGCAGGCTCGCATCTCGTCACCGCTTCGAGCAGTGGCCAAGTTTCGGTTTGGAACGTGGAGAGTAAAGGACCTCCTCTCAAGAATCTATCATGTAATTCTGAGGCGAGGTTTGCACGCTTCACTCCCGACGGGATCGCTATTATTGCGGTCGATGCGTCGGACAAACTAACTGCGTGGCGATTCTCAGACGGAGAAACGCTTGCCAAAGACATCCCACACGACTTGTCCGTCAAAGAGATGTTTCCGTCGCTTCCACAATTCACTCGTCAGGGAAGTCGGTTGGTGGCGTACCACAATCTACAACTCGAGGTTTGGGATACAATCGCTTGGAAGCGACTGTCGACGCGAGAACTTGGTGATCGTGCTCTGAATGTGGCTTTTAGCGAGCGTGGTGATCGGGCAGTCCTTTCAAATGGATCGGCCGAGGCTCGGATCTTTAACATACCCGAACCATTTCCTGAAAATATTTGATCGATGGATCCGATTGAGGCAATCTCTCCACGCCAGACCGAGCACTGCGCGATTACGGCGGACGGCCAACTGGCGGCGATATCCAGCTCCGGCGGCTTCATCGAGATATGGGATGTTGCCGAATGCAAAGTCGTTCGTTCGATGCGGACGTTGGAAAGGCAAAACCAATTGCAGTTTTTCAGTTCGGCGGAGGGCAATCATTGCCTAATGTCCGTGGGGGACGATTGTTTGGTCAGGATTTGGAAAATGCCGTCGGACGAAACCCAATGGAAGCCCTACGACTTCACAAGCGGTCAATCGCACAAAGCGGGCTGGATTGAGCGCGTAGGTTATCGATTGATCTACAGCCCCGATGGAAAACTCGAATTTCGCGCGGCTGGTTCCCTAGGAACACTCCATATGCGCGAAACCGGCCAGCCCAAGAAACTCGAAATCCAACATCGAAACTCGATCAAGCATGCGGCATTCTCCGACGATGGACGACGGCTAATAACTGCCGATGCATTTGAGTGTAAGTTCCATGCGCTGAGACGGGAAAACCAGTTGGTCATCCCTTGGAGGGTACTGCCGGACTGAATCGAATCAGCGTATCGACAGATGGAAGTCGCGTTCTTGCATGGCGAAGTGGCAACTCGGCTCAAGTCTGGGACGTGGACACTGGACGAGTGCTACTGGCAACTTCCCAAGCTAGCGAGAATCGAAAGGACGCTCTGTCGAACGACTTTGCGAAGTCCAGTGACAAGAAGAAGATCGAGAGACTCGCCATTTCTCCCAACGGAAAATTCGTAGGCCAACGAATCAATTTGGAAGAACGCATGGCGGCCTTTCGCGTCAGCGATGGCGGACAAATACTGCGCACCGATTACCAGAAAGGTGTACCCGCTGCGATAGCGTTTTCGGCTGATGGTCGCCGGTTCTTGGTTGCCAACTCGGACACACGTGCCCGAGTTTGGGATCTTGAACATGCACAGCCCGCAGGACCGCTTTTGAATCATCCGACGTTTGTGCGCCAAGGTTGCCTAAGCAGCGATGGAAACCTCGCGGCGACTTACACCGCCGACCAAATCCTCCGCATTTGGAACGCTGGAAACGGAGACTTGGTAGCATCGATCAACGTCGGTTTTGCGGGGATAACGTGTTGGTTCAGCAGCGACTCGCGGCGAGTGATCATTCGCAAGCAGGCCGGCGAGATCATCGAACCGCAGCTCCCCAGACTATCCTTGTCAGAAGAACATCTCGTACCCTACATCGAACTGCTCTGCGGCGAACATATCGATCAGACCGACGGAATCGCCATATTAGACGTTAATCACTTTCGAGATAACCCCAGCCGATTTCTCAATGCGTGGCGAGCCACGCGCAAATGATGCCAAAGGGCTGCGGCGACGGCTGTTTTATGCACACCGACCAGAAATAGGTAAGGAACGATTTGTTGAAGATCTTTGAACACATTTCGCTTGCATACAGCGGCGAATAATATACCATTACACCTCATCTACTGGTAGCAGGTCGTAGTGAATCGGCCAGTTCTGGCCCAGTCGTTGCCAGCGATACTTGTTTTTCGGCGCTTCTCAAACCGAAGAGATTGGACCTACTAAGGAGTAAGCGGATTGAACTCGCGACAAAACCAGTCCGGCCAGATCAAATCAGGGCGCTTGGTTCCACTGATCGTTAGAGTCGTGGGATATTTCGCAATCGCTGTCAGCGTTCTCGCCATTTTTTACGGGCCTCGCCAAATTACTCAGCGCCGCGCGATTGCTGAGTTGAAGAAAATTAATGCTCAGGCGAGGACCCAGCCAATTGCACTTCCGTTTGTCGCTAATGTTTTCGGCCCCGAATATAGTGAAGAGGTCATCGAAGCCTACCTTGTCTCGCCTGAACACACGGATGCACAACTTGAAACCGTGATTGGATTGACCAGTTTACAGAAACTTGAGTTGTCCGGGTCGAAGATTACTTCCGACGGATTGTCCAAGCTCAGTGGATTGCGAAATCTGTACACCCTTCATTTGACAAATACGCTGGTCGATGACTCTGGACTAACAAGCGTTTCTAGTTTGAAAAACTTGGGAATTCTCTCCCTAACGAACACTAAAGTAACCGATGCTGGAATTGCAAAATTGGCTTCAATGGACAAATTGGAACGGCTTAGTTTGGATGGCACCGCAATAACTGACGTTGGGTTAGGAACGATATCGCAAATGACGAGCTTAAAGGAGTTGACTTTGACTCGTACCAAAGTTACTGACGTCGGAGCGGAACTTCTCAAGTCACTAAAGAAGCTTGAAATATTGAAAATTCATGAAACGGAAGTCAGTATCGACAAGATGAAGGAACTGAGTGAAGCCCTGCCGGATTGTGCGGTTTTGCTGTCGAACGCGACGTAGCGTGCGGCAGAAGTAATAGTGTCAGTTTGTTCCTATATTAGATGTCTGGAGAATGCGATGTGGAAGAGGTCGGATATTAAATTAGGTTTTACGCTCGTCGAATTGCTCGTGGTTATTGCGATCATTGGCGTGTTGGTTGGACTGCTGCTTCCCGCCGTTCAATCTGCGCGCGAGGCGGCAAGAAGAATGCAGTGCAGCAATAATCTAAAACAGCTCGGATTGGCAATTCACAATTATGCGGACACGCACAAAGTCTTCCCAGCCAACGCCAATGCAGCAGATGCGACTAACGCTGCGCAAAACAGGTTCACCAATGGATTTAGCTTTTTGGCAAAAATGCTTCCATTTTTTGAGCAAGGCAATTTGTACAACCAACTGAATTTCGCGGCAAAAATCACCGACGGCTATCCAACTGCGACCAACTTGACTCGCAACTACGGTGTGATCCAAACGATTATTCCCGTTTTCCTTTGCCCGACAGATCCAACTCAGGGAGTTCGTTCCGACCTAGCAGCTTGGTGGGCTTGGCCAGCGGAGCAAAGCGGTACGTTTCAACCTGTCAGCCGCGGTGGACCCGCAGCAGTAACTTGCTACAAGGGTTACCAAGGCTTGGCCTTTGACTCCAATCCACCCAATGGTCCTTTTGAACGAAGTTCCGTCGGAGGCGCGATTAGCTTCCGCAGCTATGTTGACGGTACTACCAACGTCTTGACCCTTGGCGAACGTTCTCCAAGCTACTCGCCGTGGGCTTCTTGGGCGGCAGGAAATGGTGTTTGGGTAATGACAGACTATCCAATCAATCAAATCCGCAAAACCAGTCCTACTCCTAATCCGACTGAAGTAGGTGGTATCAAGTACGGTGCGATCAGCATGCACGTCGGCGGTGTACAAGTGGGCATGGGTGACGGAAGCGTCCATTTCTTAGGCGAAACTATTGACTTCGTCACTTACCAACAGCTTGGCAATTTGGCAGATGGTTTACCAGCGGGTGGATTTAGCCCGAATTAGTGAACAACGTTGCAAAGTCTCGCGGCGCCGAGGAAATATCGTGGCGCTGCGAGATTGCTTTAGTCAATTTGAACCCCAACACGATTCTTTCACTGAAGGCTCGGCAACTGCCGGGGATCGAAGGTACAACTTGTGGATGTGAGATCGAATTCCTCCTTGCTCAATTGGTTCAAGTCCAGCGCGCTGTTATGTTTGCTCTTTTCCTTTGTTGGCTGCGGTTCTTCGAATCCCGCAACCTACAAAATTACGGGCAAAGTTTCCTACAACGGCAAGGCTGTCAAGAACGGAACGATTATGTTTGTTCCTGAAGGCGAAGGAAGTCCTGCAACAGGAGAACTAAACGGCGAAGGCTCGTATGAGTTGACAACCTTTGAAGCCAATGACGGTGCACGGGCCGGAAAGTACAAAGTTTCGGTTCAGGTGTTCCCAGGCGCCGATGAAGGTGGCGGTTTGCCCGGACAAGAATTCGGTAATAAAAAAGCTCCGATTCCAGCGAAGTATGGCCAAGCTGCGAGCAGTGGCTTGACTGCGGAAGTAAAAGATGGCGAAAACGCACCGATCGACTTCCAACTCAAATAAGAAGAATCCAAAATCTCAATCAATGTCAGCCTCCACGAAGGTATCGGCTTTCGTGGGGGTTTTGTTTTTTCTTGCCGCCAGCGGATTGATGCTTAACGCTTTTAGAAAGCCACTGGCGATCAAGCAAGATGATAAAGCGCTGATCGAACAAACACCCTCCAGCGTTCGACCTACAATCGTGGCGAGCACGTTTACCAGCGCCGACACTTGCGCCGAATGCCATTCCGAGATTGTGGATCAGTACAAACGGAGTGGCATGTCGCATACTTGGCAATCGGTCGAGAAAGGCTTGATTGCAGATTTTGAACCACAGACCGTCGATGATACTCAATCAAATTTCCAGTACGAAGTTGTATATGGTGTTGGCGGTGTCGTTCAAGTTGAATCGCGGCGAGATATGCCTGGCCATCGACTTGAACGGACTGCGGAATATGTGGTCGGCTCCGGCAAGCATGCTCAAGCAATGGTGAGCAACGAAAACGGCTATCTCACACAATTACCTGTGGCCTGGTATACGGGCCGTGATTGTTGGGGAATGAACCCTGGTTTCGAGCTTTTTAACCAGCGCTTTAGTCGACCCATAACACCGGGGTGTGTCGCGTGCCACGCGACTACCGCCCAACATGATGCGCCATCGAAGAACCGTTATCACAATGAAATCGTGTCCGGAATTCAATGCGTACGCTGCCATGGAGATCCCCAAGCACATGTTAGTTTCTGGAAATCGAACCCAGGTGCTGAAAATCCTACCGCCGGGACGATCGTCAATCCGGCAGAATTTTCGGCTGCACAATCAAACGACCTGTGTTTGCAATGCCATCTCCAAGGCGATGTGAGTGTCCCTATAGGCCCGGGGAGTCCCCTCGCACTAAAGCCAGGAGATCGACTGCTCGATCAGCGGCACGACTTTCTCATCCGATCGCAAGATAGCTCGTCCCTGGGCGTCGCTTCGCATGGCGCTAGGATGTTGCAAAGCAAGTGCTACGTCGCCAGCAATGGAAAATTGACCTGCGTTACTTGCCATGATCCGCACAAGTCTGCCGCAGACATTCCTCGATCGGATTACGATTCTCGCTGCAACACTTGTCATTCCGCGAATGCGTGCTTACGAACAAAGAACTCATCCAGTGGTTCAACCGCAATTGCAAATTCAAAAAATCTAGATAGTTCTCAACCGGCAGATGCTTCGAGTTGTACAGAATGCCACATGCCGCAGCGATCGTCTCGTGAAGGAATTCATCTTGTCTTTACCGATCATGCTATACCGCGCACCAGGCACGCGGATATTGGTAAACCCGTCGTCCTTGCGCCAAACTCTCAGGTGCAACTAGTAAGTTGTTGGCCAGCCGCGTTGGTGCCTCCGAGAATCGAAGGAGCGGCCCATCAATTGCTTCACGAATCGATGGGACCTCAAACACAGTCGCTTGAGAAATCCCTGGAAATACTGCGAGACGTCTTGAGCAAGAATTCCAGCGACACGGAAAGCCGTTTTTGGTTCGGCTCAGCACTGTTGTCAAAGAAGCTGGGAATGGAGGCCAGTAAGCAATTCCAAGAAGTGCTCAAGTCGGATTCCAGACATTTCCTTGCGCGATTTCGTTTGGCGCTGGCTCAGGAACAAGCTAATCAAATTGACAGCGCGATTACGAATTACGAACGCTTGATATCCGAAGTAGCAAGCTGGAAAGAACCCTATTCACGTCTCGCCCAGTTGTATTTAGCCAGGCAGCAGTATCCGGTTGCAAATCTCGTATTGCAGCAATCGTTGCAGCGCTCGGAAAGTTCCTTTGAACTCGCTTTAATGGGGTTGAGTTACCGATTGGCAGGCGGTGCACAAGCCGAGGCGATGAAGCTGCTTGAACGCTCGATCCAGCTCGATCCACTCAGTCCCACCGCGCGACTGCATCGAGGATCGCTGCTGTTGATGGATGGACAAAACGAATCGGCCAAAAAGGAATTCGAGTTTGTCCTACGGCTCGATCCTGGAAATTCCCAAGCCAAGCAAGCGATCCAACAACTGTCACGATAAATTACATTCTTCATCCACCGGACGAACCATTCGACAATCATGACCGAGTTCGGGTGTTTTCCTTTTCCGTTCCAACCGTTGAAGCGAACGGACGTAACGTTGGCAAATAATCGATGGTCATTCTTAGCCCTTCCTTTGGTATACAATGGAATCGTATTCGTACGGCTGGCTACGGAACGGGCTAAAGTGATATCGCCTGAACGGCTGGAGCAGAATTCCGCTGGAAATTTGGAGCTTCGAGATGGCGTCGGTAATTCCCTTCACACAAGTCAATTACCCGGAATCGGACGGCAAGCCCATGGGAGAAACAGACGAACACCGCGATGAGATGATTCGGCATATC
>SYJV01000122.1 GCA_005798335.1 Planctomycetaceae bacterium
ACATCGCTGCTTCGAGCCGAGCGAGTTGCTAAATTGCTTTGGACTCTTTCTTCATTTTTTAGTCGTTGATTTTTTTTGTCAAGAAGCCGTTATCCATCCTATCCGTGCTGGTTGCAAGCTTTCGTCCGACCATCGTGAAGTCTTGATGGCGCGTCATTTCGAAGAACTGTCTTTTGCAGAAATCGCTGCGCAAATGAAGCGCAGCGAGCCCGCGACTCGTATGCTCTGGGTTCGAGCGCTGCAAGCATTGCGGTCGTTCGCGATCACTTTAGGGATACCATTGATGCGATATGTGCGTCAACGACGGTTGTCCGAAGAAGCAACTTGCAGCGGGTGCTACGGATATTTAGCAATCGCCCGCTTCAACGGCGGGATCTGAGTAGACCGCTAAATAGTCCTCGGGAACATCCGATGACGCATAGACAAAAAGATGGAAGACAAAAAAATGTCGATCCTTGCGTATCCACAATTAACATCGCTGCTTCGAGCCGAGCGAGTTGCTAAATTGCTTTGGACTCTTTCTTCATTTTTTAGTCGTTGATTTTTTTTGTCAAGAAGCCGTTATCCATCCTATCCGTCCTGGTTCGATGGAATTCAGCCGAGTACGGACTTTCGCAACGCGGGCCTCGCGAAGTCGTTCCACGATCGGATGAGGCAAACGAACCAGTCTAAGTTGGCTCATTACCCTGGTATTGATAGAATGAAAAGCCGTGCCGCAAAGCTGCCTAAGACAACAAGCCTCCGAAGGAAGGGTGCAGAACATGCCGATGCACGACTGGTCCCGCGTCCAATCTGGGATTTACCATAATTTTCACTATCGATGGATCGCTGCAATCATGGATCGCTTGAATGCTGGGTTGTTGCCGAAAGGGATGATCGCGATGGCCGAGCAATTCATCGGTGGCCTCGAGCCAGACGTGGTTACACTCCAACAAAACGACATCGTATCCTCCGCAGACGGAGGCAACTCCGCGACGATGACCGAAGCTCCGCCGCAACCGAAAACGCAATTTGTGATCCCAGTGGAAGTCGAACGCTATGCCACGAAGGCAAATCGAGTTGTCGTTCGACACTCTCTTGGCAAAGTGGTCGCAGTTGTGGAATTGGTTTCTCCTGGCAACAAAGACTCGCGTCATGCGTTGCGTTCGTTTGTCGAAAAAACCTTGGACCTCCTATACGACAACATCAATCTGCTGGTCATCGATCCATTCCCGCGTGATCTACAAGGCATTCACAAAGCAATCTGGGAAGAAATTACGGATGAACCGTTTGAGCTGCCCGATGATCGCAAGTTAACGCTGGCTGCCTATCAAGCGGCACCGATCAAGACGGCTTATGTACAACCGTTTGCCGTCGGGCAATTGATTCCCGATATGCCATTATTTTTACACAACGATTTCTACATTAATGTTCCACTCGAAGCGACCTACATGGACACATGGAATGTGCTTCCGCAATTGCTTCGGGATCTCGTTTCGTAACCTCGCTCGGTGGCAGAGCAACTAAAAGTAAGCCCAATGTAACGACGGTTGTCGATGGAATTCTTGTTACACTCCTTTCGGAACGGACCAATGGTCCTCTCGATAGGTACGTGAAACCAGTCGATTGGCTTCCTCGTCGCCAATTATTTGCTCTTTGACCGGATCAAATCTTAGCGTTCGTCCGACTCGTGATGCAATGTTCCCCAAATGACACAATGTGGAAGATAAATGCCCGATTTCAATGGGCGCGTTGGGTGCCACATCGTCGCGCACCGCATCGACAAAGTTATCGCGATGGCCTACGGTTTTCGGTGCGTTTTGGTCGACGTTTAGGGGTTTGTTGTCGGTCCCGAAAACTTTCAAGACTCCACGCTTGCTGAGCAACATCCAACCCTTTGTCCCGTAAAACGCGTTTCCGTTATCCACTCCTTCCAAGCCGTATCGCGACCACAAGCGCATTTCGAAAAACAACTGACGTCGGCTGAGGGCAGTGCCATCGCCGGGGTAATCAAACAGGACATACTCCGTATCTGGAAATTGTTGATCGTCATTGAAAAACAGTTTACTGCCCATGGCAGAAACAGTCGACGGATGTGTTTGCACGCCAAGGCCCCATCGGGCGATGTCAATTTCATGAACACCATCGTTACCTGCATCGCCAGTTCCAAAGTCATACCACCAATGCCAGGAGTAATGATGCCGATTTGCTTGGAAAGGAACAAAGCGAGCTGGTCCCAACCACATGTCATAATCGAATCCGCTGGGCGGTTGGCTCGGCGTGGCATGTCCGATGTCAGCTCGCTTCTGAACGTTCCAGGCTTTGGCCATGAGCACATCGCCAATGACTCCCGATCGCAACAAGCTGATTCCATGAGATATCAAGGCATCACTACGGCTCTGCGTTCCGTGCTGCACGATGCGACGATTGCGCTGAGCTGCTTCGACGAGCAACCTGCCTTCACGAATGTTGTGCGAACAGGGCTTCTCGACGTAGACATGCTTGCCAGCATCGCAGGCCAAAATCGCCGCAGGAGCATGCCAATGATCTGGTGTGGCAACCGTCACCGCATCCACCGACTTGTCGTCCAGCACGCGCCGCAGGTCCGCGACGATCTTGGGTGCCTTTCCAGAAATTTTCTCAACTTCTTTGGCCGCGTTCTCGGCTCGTTGGGTATCGGTATCACATACGTATGCCAATTCCACTCCATTGAGTCCCGCAAATGTTTTCAGCAAGTTAGTCCCCTGGCCGCCACATCCGATCGCAGCCATGATGACTCGATTGCCAGCACCAGCAACAGTCGGCCGGGCGACGGCTCCCAACGCAGTCAAAGCTGCAATACCGCTGCCAGCATTTTTCAACACCGTTCGACGATCCTGCGTATTCATGTTGTCTCCTAGTGCAAGGTTCAGAATTTCAGATTTGGGATTTGGGATTCGCAACTCAAATCGCGTTGTGTTTTCAGCTCATGATCTCGTGGATCACGCGGCCGTGGACGTCGGTTAGGCGCATGTCGCGACCACCGTGACGAAAAATCAAACGCTGATGATCGATTCCAAGCAAATACAGAATGGTTGCATGTACGTCGTGAATATCCAGCGGATTCTCTACGGCGCTCATGCCCATTTCGTCAGTTGCGCCGTAAGTAATTGCTCCCCGAGTGCCTCCACCTGCCAGCCAAATGGTATAGCCACTAACGTGGTGGTCGCGTCCATCGTCTCCAGCACTGTGCGGAGTGCGACCCATCTCTCCAGCCCACACGACTAGCGTGTCGTCGAGCAACCCGCGCCGCTTTAGGTCGGTGATGAGCGCAGCCACGGGTTGATCCGTGATGCGAGCATTCTCAGCATGCCGCAATTTGAGCTGGCCATGTTGGTCCCAGGGTGAATTATTGCCATGCGTGTTGGGACAAGTCACTTCAACGTATCGTACACCCGATTCGATCAACCGGCGAGCGCGTAGGCATTGCAGCGCATAGAATCGCTCGTAATCATTCTGCCGATCGGCACCGTACAAGCGCAAGGTCTCTGATGTCTCGCCGCTGATATCGCACAACTGAGGAATCTGCGTCTGCATGTGCGCGGCGACTTCGTAATTGCGGATCGCAGCCTCGATCTCCGAATGGTTGGAATTCGACTCCGCGCTCGCCAAATTCTGTTGGCGCAGGAATTCCAGTTTGGCTTGCTGAATACCACTGGAATCTGCAGGTGAAATGTTGTCGACGGGAGTTCCCTTGGCTCGTACCAGCGTGGCTTGGTGCGACGCCGGCAAAAATGAATTCGCAAAATTCTGAAATCCACCGTTGGGAATCCAGTCGTTATTCAACAGAACATAGCCGGGCAATTCTTGATTCTCGGTTCCCAGACCATACGAGATCCACGATCCCATACTAGGAGCGGCGCCAACCGAGCGACCGGTGTGCAGCAACAGCGACTGAGCGCCATGCAGCGGGTTCTCACCCACCATGGAACGAATAATACACAAGTTGTCGATCACCTGAGCAGCATGTGGAAACAGATCGCTGACCCACATCCCTGCTGAACCATGCTGACGAAACTCCCACGGGTTTTTGAGCCACTTGCGGTTCGCGCTAACCCCTTGGGACAGAACGTCCGTGCGCCATTTTGCGGGCTGGCCGTGACGGCGAGCCAGTTCAGGCTTGGGATCGAATGAGTCGACGTGGGAAACTCCGCCATCCATAAACAGGAAAATGACGCGCTTAGCTCGAGACGGCAAGTGAGTCTTAAATTCCAGCGTGCGCTCACTCGCTACCAACTCGTCTTGCTTGGCGAACAGCCCACAGAATGCCATCCATCCAAACCCGAGATTGGCTTGCCGCAAAAAGTCTCGGCGCGAGCGCGCAGCGGGTAAGTTTCCAGGGCACGCGCCACCCATCTGCCACATGCGCTCAATGGACATGAATAAACTCCTGCAAGTTAAACAAAGCGTGCGCTACGTCTTGCCAAACTACTTGACAGCGCTGGAGCGTTGTGGGATCGATGCCACGCAATTTCGCAGTCGCTTGCAACAGCTCAGCCATGCGATCGAGTTCCGCCGAGGTCGCTGGTCGTGAAATTGCAGTCTGAAACATCCTCCCCAGTCGCTCGCTCACGGGTTCTTGATCGTCGTTCACCAATCGCTGGCTCCAGCTCTCGGCCATCGCATTGACAAATGGATCATTCAGTAAAGCCAGCGCTTGATCAGGTACGTTGGTCACGTCGCGGCGACCTGTCGTAAGTTTGGGAATGGGTTGATTAAACAAAGCCAGAAATCGAGGCGGCTCCATTAATGTCATCTTGATATACAAACTGCGGCGTCCGTGGCTCGCCAGTGGACCACTAAACAGTCGCTTCGCTGCATCTTCTGCGGTTCGATAGGGTTCGATCGGCGCGCCGCCGATACTTGCGTCCAGATTTCCGGAAACCACCAACAGAGTATCGCGGATTGCCTCAGCCTCCAAACGCCGGACCGGAAAGTGATGTAAAAATCGGTTCTCGGGATCGACTCTCATGGATTGTTGAGAAGCCACCGACGATTGACGCCAAGTCGCACTGGTTACGATTGTCTTCACTAACCACTTAAGCGACCAACCTCGATCCACGAATTGCTGTGCGAGATCGTCGAGCAGCTCGGGATGGCTGGGTGATTCGCCAAGGTGCCCAAAATCGTCTGGCGTACGAACGAGACCTTCGCCGAACAGGTGTTGCCAAACTCGATTGACGAATACTCGTGCCGTCAGAGGATTCGAGTCATTGGTGACGGCGCGAGCAAATCGCAATCGTCCGCTGTCTGGGAAATTTCCAGCGCGGTCGGACGCAGCCCACATGCTCAATTTCGCGCGCGGAACTTGGTCACCAAAATCGGTATAGGACCCTCGAACGCCAATTCGATCATCTTTCCCTTCGTTCCAGTCATCCAGCGAACCAACGACTTGATCGGGTACCAGCAAGGTCTGCAATTGGTGGTACTCGGCCACCATGCGCGAGGCCTGCTGAGTTGCTTTCAAATCGTTCGGTAACAGCTTGGACCTCAACGCATCGTCCAATAACTGTGCGGATTGTTCGTCCATGCTGCCAGACGACCAGTCGTCGACCGCTTGCAATATTGCATCCGCCAATCGTTCCGCTAAATCACCCTGCGCAGAAAATATCGGCAAAAATCTTGCTAGTTCGTCTAGCGGCGGTTTTCCCTTTGGGTGAACGTAGATCTTCGTCACACCAAACCAAGATCGAGGGTCAGCGGCAACCGACTCGGTAACGCCGCCGAAGCCTGTGCGAGGCGGGAAGTAGTTATTCAGCGACTTGGTCACGAACTCGAAATACATGCGGCGGTCGACGGCATCTAGGCTCCCTTCGAGCGTCCTAAACTCGCCCACCGGTAGTGTCAGCCAATTCGGTTTGAGTTGATTGAGGAACTTCAATCGTTCGCTGTGGAGAGCTTGCTCAACCACAAACGTATATCCCGAATGCAAAGCGCCAGCACAATGAACCGAGAAAGTCTCCGCGCTATGGCGATCGAACATTGGACTTCGCAATGCGCCGGCCAATCTCGAGGACCACAAATGGGACCACCTCCCAGCCGGCAAAATTTGCGCGATTACTGTGTCGCCCTCGTCGGATACCACAAAGTCTCCGCTGGCTGCCAATCCGTGTTGCATTCCCGATCCGTCCCAACGCCAACCGTTAGCGCCAGTTTGCGGATCACGACCAGTAAAGTCGGCCAAAAGTTTCAGATGTGTACGATTATGCTCGGCGCGCCTGCGAGATTCCGATTGGAATTCGTCGGGCGAAATCGGTTTACCAACCTGCGATAACCACAGTTCGGCGATCGACTCCGGAAACTTGGTCGCGCGTTTTTCGGGCTTGGCAATCAAACGGATCTGAGTGGCGATACGTTCGCGCGATTCTTTCCAAAGCGATACCATTTCACGGCGCAACTGCGATTTGATTTGCTTGAGACTGTCGATCACCTGCCGATTGCGATCTGCGGCATCCACACAGCGCGCGGACCAACGCGAACTCATGAACATACCCACCAGCGAATAATAGTCGCGCTGCGAAATCGCATCGAGTTTATGATCGTGGCATTGAGCGCAAGCGATCGTGGTACCGAGAAATCCCTTGCCCAGTGTATCAATCGTGTTGGCCATAGCCTCCTGGGAAATCCCTTCGGCATCCGCATTGTCGCCATGCCTGCGCTCTCCCAACCGCAAGGCCATCGGCGCGACGTGGTTCTCTACCAAATTGTAAACATTTTCGATTCTCGTTTCGACAAGATCGCCCGCCAATTGTTCAAGGAAAAATCTGCGGATGGGTAAATCGGCGTTGAACGCGCGAACTACATAATCTCGATACATCCATGCATTCTTGGCCGGCGCGTCCCATTCGTAACCATGCGTATCCGAATAGTGCACCACGTCCAACCAATGACGAGCCCATCGCTCACCAAATCGCGGATCGCCAAGCAATCGATCCACCAATCGTTCATAAGCGTCCGGTCGCGAGTCGCCGGCAAACTCGTCAGCTAGTCCTGCGCTCGGAGGCAGTCCAAGTAGCGCGAAATTCAGCCTTCGAACAAGCGTCAATGAATCCGCTTGTATAGACGGACGAAGACGGTGTTCGTCAAGCTCGTGAAGGACAAACGAATCAATTGAATTTCGAGCTGGCAATGTTGTGCTGATAACTGGCACCGAAATCTTCGCTCGAGGTTGAAGGCTCCACCAACGCAATCGCTGCTGAAACAAGGTTTGCCAATCAGCCGGATTTTTCAGCGAAGCGAGTTCGCCGTCTCGTGGATCGGGCGCGCGGCTGTTGACCCAGTGTTCGAAATCGGAAATGATCTGAGCGGATAGCTTGGGGCGTTCCGGAGGCATTGCGGCGACGCCCTCAGCGTGTCGCATCGATTGAATCAGTGGGCTCGCTGCTGCATCTCCGACGATAATCGCCGGTGTGCCCGAATCGCCGCCAACTTGCCAACCGGCGCGCAAATCCAGCCGCAAACCACCTTTAATTTCCTTAGCCCTTGCGCTGTGGCAAGCATAACAGTGTTCGACCAATACCGGTCGAATCTTCACTTCGAAGAACTCAATCTGGCTTGGGCTGAGGCGATCTTGGGCTCGCACCGGAAACAAAGCGCAAGCTGCCCAGCACAATGCCAAGAGAATCTGGCATTGACTGGCCACTGGAATATTCGGGGTTCGCACAGATCGAATCATTGGCTGGGCTACTTGGAACTTGACAGGCAACGCAGTCGCAACCAATCGGCAGCTCGAACCGTCCAACTTGCGACTTCGGAATTCGCAACAGGCCGAGCACCGTAACCATGACCACCATTTTGATAAATGTGTAGTTCGCCAGAGACTCCATTCTTTTGGAGCGCTGCATAGAAATACACACTGCTCAGTGGCGTCACTCGGTCGTCGTGAGCGTGCGCCAAAAAAGTCGGCGGAGTGTTCTTTCCGACAGTCACAAGCTCGGACAAATTGTCGCCCGCGGAATTAGCGAGTTGCCAAGGATAGATCAACATCGCGAAATCTGGTCGGCACGAAAGTCGATCGACATCGTCAAGCGGTTGATAGTCTGGTTGGCCAAATCGCGTCGCCACCAATCCAGCGGCATTTCCACCTGCTGAGAAACCTATGACGCCAATCTTGTCTACAGCGATCTTCAGTTCGCTCGCTTTCTGTCGGACAATTCGAATTGCACGTTGGCCATCTTGAACGGGCCGCTTCCACATAGCGTCTGCAGCTTGACCGGCCAGTTTAGTACGGTAATGAACTACGAAGGCGTGCACGTCCAAGCCATTCAACCACTCGGCAATTTCGGAACCTTCCTTATCGACCACGACATAGTTGTATCCGCCGCCAGGAAAGATCAGGGCCGCCGCCGTATTCTCTTTGGCGGACGGCGATGCATAAAAGTGCAATTGTGGGCGAGTAATACCGGCGATCCTCGTCGCCGGTGGAATCTCTGTAGCTCGAGTAGGCAATGCCTTCCCGATGTCGCCTGTTGTTTCTCCAGGCGCGAGGTTGGGCCAAATGTCGAGCACTCGATCCGGCTGGCGGGCTTGCACCCAAGCACAGCCAATCGCGGTAACGAGCGAGGCGACACAAACAATACACCCTTTGCCGATGATGGTCATGCAATAATTTCCTTCACGACTCTAGCTGGTTCAACACCGGTTAGGCGAAAGTCCAGTCCTTGGAACCGATAGGAGAACTGCTCGTGATTAATCCCAAGGAGATGGAGAATAGTTGCGTGCAGGTCACGGACATGCACGGGATTATCCGAGACATTGTAGCTGAAATCATCCGTGGCGCCGTAGGTGATGCCGGGCTTTATGCCGCCGCCTGCCATCCAAATCGTAAAGCATCGCGGATGATGGTCGCGACCGCCATCGGGACTGTCCCACTGACCTTGGCCCGCAACGCCGCGACCAAACTCGCCGCCCCAGATAACCAGCGTGTCATTTAACAGACCGCGCTGATGTAAATCGAGTATCAAACCAGCGCTCGCCTGATCGGTGTCCCGGCAGCGCGCCACGCACCACGAACTCAAGCGACTGTGATGGTCCCAATCGGGATGGAACAGTTGCACGAACCGCGCGCCACGTTCAACCAATCGGCGCGCTAAAATGCAGTTAGCAGCATAACTGCCCGCGCGACGCGAATCGTCGCCGTACAACCGAAAGGTCGCCTCGGGCTCGTCGGACAAATCGCTCAGTTCCGGAATGCTGGTTTGCATTCGCCAAGCCATCTCGTATTGCTGGATGCGAGTGGTGATTTCTGGGTCGCCAGACTCGGCATGGCGCAATCGATTAAGATGATGCAAGCTGTCCAGCATACTGCGCCTCACTTCGCGAGGCATGCCTTCTGGATCGCGCAGGTACAAGACCGGGTCCTTCGCGTTCCGTAGTTTAACACCTTGGTACACCGACGGCAAAAATCCGCTTCCCCAGTAATGATCGTACAGCGGTTGGTCGCTAGGGCGCTTCATTTTAGAAATCAGCACCAGATAATCCGGTAGATTCTTGTTCTCGCTCCCCAGACCATAACTTACCCAACCGCCGACGCTGGGCCGCCCTGGAATCTGATGACCGGTCAAGAATTTCGTCATCGCCGGCGCGTGATTGATTTCCTCGGTCGTCATCGATTTGATAAAGCATAGATGGTCGACGACCTTGGCCATATGGGGCAGCCATTCGCCGAGCGTCGCGCCGCTGTTACCATATTTTCCGAAAGTCGTTCGGGCAGGCATGATCAACTGTTTCTGACTGGCCGTCATCGTCGTCAATCGCTGGCCCTGCCGAACACTGTCGGGCAATTCAATGCCGGCCCATTTGTTCAGCAGCGGTTTGTGATCGAACAGTTCGATCTGCGATGGACCGCCGGACTGAGTCAGGAAAATGACATGCTTGGCGCGCGGGGCAAAGTGGGGCAAAGCTTGCAACGATTCATCGGCATTCGATCGCCGAAGTTGACTCTCCAACATGGCCAACGAGATCGCTCCTAGACCAACCCCGGCGCAGCGACCCAGAAAATACCGTCGAGCAACCGAATATAGATGTTCATTGAAAAGCATGATGGTGCATCTTATTCGTGGGTGAGCGCTTCATCGAGGTTGAAGATCAGGTTGGCAATTACCAGGCTGGCCGCGAGCGATGCCGGGTCGCTAGGTACATCGAGCGTGAATTGTTTAGCCTGCGCGAAAGTGAGTGCAGCCTGAGGATGGTCGCGGTAGTACTTGGTCGCTTCGGCATGGCTGTGAAGCAGATGCTCCAATTCCTGCGACATGGGATCACGGCTGAGTATGCGACGAAAGATGAACCGAATTTGCTCCGGCGCGGTCGATGACTCGCCAGTCGCAGCGAGTGCCAATCGCAGCGACGCGTCAAGAATGGTTTGGTCATTTAAAATCGTCAGGGCATGTAATGGCGTATTGGTCCGTGCGACTCGTACTTCGCACGTTCGGCGCTGAGCGCTGTCGAACAAATAGGTCGGAGCAATCGAACGCCGCCAAAACGCGTACAACGATCGTCGATATTGCGCGGCGCCTTGACTTGGCTCGTAATGAAAGCGTCCCATAAACATCTCCTCCCAGACGCCTTCGGGTTGGTAAGGGCGAACCGGTGGACCTCCAAGAGCTGGATTGAGTAATCCACTGGCGGCCAGGGCCGCGTCGCGCACCATCCAGCTTGGCAAGCGATATCGGGCACCGCGAGCCAACCAGCGATTCTCAGGATCACGTTGTAGCAAATCGGCGGTGACTCTGCTGTCCTGGCGATAAGTCTCGCTGGTTACGATTATACGAATGAGATGCTGAATGCTCCAGTTGTTTTCCATCAGTTCGACCGCAAGCCAATCCAGCAATTCAGGGTGCGTAGGCTGCTGGCCCTGTAAGCCAAAATCTTCTGTTGTGCGTACCAATCCCGCGCCAAAAAACATCTGCCAGATATGATTCACCAGCACCCGTGCCGCCAACGGATTGCGAGCCGAAACCAACCAATTTGCCAGCTCCAATCGGTTCTCTTGGACTGTCGAAATCGATTGGGTTGCTGAATCAGATTTAGGCGGCATGCTACCATGTTTTTGATCGAGTAAATTCAGAACCTTTGGCATCACCACATCGCCAGGTTGGTTCCAAACGCCCCGCTGGAGTACGTTTGTAGTGCGGCGAGTGTTCCGATCGCCCAGCACCATGACGCTTAGCGGCTCCGCCGCTTTGACACATTCGTTGAGTTGATTTTGCGCCAGATCCAGGGCGCGCTGCGCGGCTTGGAATTCCGCATCGTCCGCTAGAAACTGGCCCAACAATCGTTCGCGCAATTTGGGAGCGATCTGTTCCACGCTGTCGACTTTGCTGGCCGCCAATTGCTCCATGGGCATCGGTTCGATGCTGGTCACCGCGTCGCCGGCCTGATCAGTCACCGACAGACGGAACCTACCTATGTTGGCGTCACCTTCAGTTGAACGATGTAACATGACAAAGACAAGCTGTTCGTCCTCCGCAAGGCTAAGCGGCTGGGCGAGCGCATAAACTGCGACGTGAGGCTGCAACGCGTCGGCACCGAGCGTAGTCCAGCCATTGCGAGGATCGTCGTCGAGCGTGTCTTTCACCGCTCCATACTGGCGCGCTTCAGCTTTCTTGTCCACGTCTGCAACGGCACTTGCCAATTCGATATCGCGAAGTTGCGACGAACCCTTACGTCGCACTTGTAACTTGACGTCTGTGAGGATGAACTCGCCACTGGTGCCTCGCGAAAGCTTGCCTTCGGTGTGGGAAGCGTGTGGTAAAATCTCCAATCGCAACCCGGTTACGCGCCCAATGTCCACCGGCGCGATCAGGCGATAGTCGTCTTGGCGCGGGTTGGGGCCGGCTGCCTGAACAGTTCCTTCACCGGCATCGACCAATTGCGTTCCCGCAACTGATTCCATCGCGATAGGCCGCAAAACATGCCAACTCTGGAATCGTCGAACAGTTTTCAATTGTTCGTTTACCCAAACTGTGAAACGCTGCTCGGCCCGCTGGCGTACGGACTGGGCAACTGGCTTGCGGGCATTGACAACAGCCTGAGCTTCGTCGATCGCGCGTTTGGCATACGGCGACCGATACTGGATGAATGGCTTGGCACCACCGCCCGCTTTTCCGTCTTCGTCGATACTGTTGAAGTAGGCCGCCAGCGAATAGTAGTCGTGCTGTGAAATGGGATCGAATTTGTGCGAATGGCACTGGCAACAGCCCAATGTCAGCCCGAGCCAAACGGTCCCAACCGTATTGATGCGATCGATCACATAGTCGACACGCGATTCCTCGGGATCACGCCCTCCCTCGCCGTTGGTCATATGATTGCGATGAAAGCAAGTTGCTAGAACTTGTTCAGATGTCGCGTTGGGCAAAAGGTCTCCGGCGAATTGTTCCACCGTAAACTGCTTGTACGGCATATGGCTATTGAATGCTTGAACGACCCAGTCGCGCCAAGGCCAGTTGGTGCGAGTCGCATCGCCCTGATAGCCATCCGTATCAGCATACCGAGCCGCGTCCAGCCACCACATCGCCATGCGTTCCCCGTGATGCGGCGAGTCGAGCAGCTTGTTTACAGCATTCACATATGCCTGCTCCGATAGTTCCTCATGTTCCTGACCCTGAGAAAGCAAATCGATCGAGGGAGGCAGACCGGTAATGTCAAACGCCAATCGTCTCAGCAACGTATGGGTCGGCGCCCGAGGAGACGGTAGCACTTCGTTTTGATCAAGACGATGCAACACCCATTGATCAATGGGATTGATTGTCCAGTTCCCCATTCGCTTAATCGCAATCGTTTTCAACTTCTCCAATGGTCGGCGAACATCAGGAAGCGTCATTTTGCGAGGCAAATCAAAGGACCAATGGCGAGCGTACGCAGCGCCTTGCAAAATCCATTTTGTGACGAGCTGTTTTTGCTCATCCGTGAGTGGTTTGCCCGAGTCTGCTGGTGGCATCAGCTCGCTGGAATCTGACGTCGCAATGCGTTTGATCAGCTCGCTGGATTCTGGCTTGCCAGGAACAATAGCGATCATGCCACTGTCAGCCGCATGCAACGCGAATTCTCGATCGTCCAATCTCAAGCCAGCTTGTCGATGCGAACTGTCCGGCCCGTGGCAGTGAAAACACTTGTCCGAGAGAATCGGCAAGATATCTCGACGGAAATCAACCTCGCCGGCACACGTCGCCATTGAAAAACACGACACCCAGCAAATCCAAATTCCCAACGTGCAGATTCTAACAGCACCCAACATTGACATACTTCATTCCCTCTAGGAGACCGCAGGCCTAAAAGCAAAAGCCCGCAACACAATTGCGAACGCTCCCCCCGTGAGAAACACTGCTGCAGCCACGCATTCGCAAACCATGCAACGATGACCTGTCCAATTAGGTACCATCATAGTGCGCGCGGACAACATTCGACAGCCACATTAGATGAACAGTGCCACTTTCATTTGCATTGGAAAGAACAAGTCGTTGCAGCGAAATCGTTTAACCCGCAGCCGCTAGGCGAGGATTGGGTTGAGTTTTCGAACTTTTTGCAAAGCCAAGCTCAACCC
>SYJV01000012.1 GCA_005798335.1 Planctomycetaceae bacterium
ACTCGCTTGCGCATCGGGCTTGTATTCGCTTAGGCCTTAGTAAATTCCCATCTGCCGCTCGCCTTAGGAATCTCGACGTTTCGATCCCTTGGAATTCTGAGCCATGCCTCCAATTTTTTTGACACCTTGCCTAATATCATTTTGACGATTGCGCAGCGTTTGCAAATCCTTGTTGACTCGCGCACTCTTGATCCTCAGACTAGCGTGCAATCTCTTCAAGAACTGAAGCCCAGGGATATCCTTTAGCTCGTAGAGAATGCCTTCAAGAAAATCAAACATAGTCAGCATCCCATCAATTGATAACGCGAGGCCGAGAGTGCTCCACTTACGGGCGCCGCCAACCTAACTTAATTCCGCGGGATAAGTCTTTCGTTCCGAATGAACAAAGAATGCGCAAGTATAATCCCTTGCGATAGGAGACTTAACAGCCCAAGACCATGTCCGAATGGCTTGGTTTTAGTGCCCTACCGCTCAATATGAAAAGGTGACTATACTTCATTCCGGAAAAAATGGACAGACCAATGCTATCGAGCGAAAATGCGATTGATGCTGAATTCTTGGCCCTTGCTCACCAAGTGGCAAACGACCCTCAGAACGCTCGTGCCCAATTTGAACTAGGTCGTTATGCGCTTCGTACCCGCGATTGGCAGCGAGCGGTCGATTGCTTTCAAAATGTAACGCAGTTGGCTCCCCAGGTCGAAGCCGGACACTTTAATCTTGGCAATGCCCTATTCCAGTTATCTCGATACGACGAAGCCATTGCTGCGTATCAGTTCGCCTTCGCCTTAGAGCCGTCGGCCGAATCGTTAAATAATCTCGCCAACACTTTTGCCGCTTCTGGTCGCAACCAAAACGCCATCGACACCTTCAGGCAAGCTCTTGGTCTGACCAAACACGTCGCACTGACCGTGCAGATTTATGGCAACCTTGGCAAAGCTTACTCCCAAACGGGTCGATGGAACGAGGCGATGAATTGTTTTAAGCTGGCATTGCTCGCGGACCCAACATCGCAATCGGCGAGGAACAATTATTTGCGAAGCTGCCTCAGGATAAACGATCTAGAGTCGGCGGTTGAGGCATTGAATTCCTCGACACTCTCAAACCCGCTCGACCAAGAAGCACACATGTTGGCGGCGCAAATATATCGTCGCTTGAACAGATTCGGAAACGCGATGACGAGCTTACTCGCCGTACTCGAAACTAATTCCGATGACGAGTCCGTAATATCTGAAATTGCGGCTTTGAACTTTCAGCGAGGACGAAGGACTGAAGCACTAATCTGCTACCAACGCGCTCGTACATTCGTTGCCAATTCCCCGCCTCTACATAGCCAATGGCTCAAACAGTGTAACCATCGTTTCGAAGTAACATCTGGCGAACTGCTCCGTGAGGCAACAGGATGGGTCAGCCGCCACGTTCGCCAGACTGGCGATAACGAGAAAAACGGTTCGGACCAAGTCGCCTCACGCACGCCCGGCGATTTTCAGTTGCATAGTGGCAAAGGCGAGCACGATCGCATTGTGTTAGGCCTGCTTGTCAATGAAGACGAACATCCGGGCAGTTGTCAATGGCTGTTGCCACTGATACGGCACATCGATCGGACAAGAATTTCGCTAGTTGTTTTTGCGGATGGTCTTAGTGGTCCCGCAACCACTCGTCAGGATGCCCACGATTCAGTTACGTGGGTCGAGTCCGCTCATCTGTCCGATGCTGAATTGGAAACTCATATCCGCAGTCGGGATGTCGAAGTCTTTATTGATATGGTTGGACACGGGCTGTGCAATCGTTTGGCGGTTCTAGCTCAACAACCTGCGAAGGTGCAGTTAAACTGGTTAGGCAGTTTGGTTACGTCCGGTTTGCCTCAAGTGAAATATGTGTTGACTGATAGTTGCGTTTGCCCGCAGGATCTGCTGCCACATATGACGGAGACGGCAGTCCGATTGCCGCGGACCTGTGTGTGCTATGAATTTACTTGCAACGAAGTCAAGCAGCCTTCGCGCACTGCATTTCACGATTCAGTTGTGTTCGGATCTGCCGCTAGTCCTGAAAAGCTCAGTGAGCAAGTCATCGACACGTGGTCGCGAATTCTGTCGAAAGTAACATCTTCAACGCTGGTTTTGTTCCACGACGCATTTGGTGACAAATCGGTCCAACAGGATTATTGCACATGGTTCGAAAATCATGGCATCGAATCCAACCGATTGGACTTCGCCAGCGCAATGCACGGGTGCTCTTGGCGCGAAGTGTATCGAACGGTGGATATTTCGTTGGACCCATTTCCCGTCAACGATCCGCTATCCGCAATGCAGTCCATGATGATGGGAGTTCCGGTGATTTGCTGGAACGGCAATCGAATGGCGGGGAGAATCGTCGCGAGTCTGGTATCGAGTGTGAATTTGCCGCGATGCGTGGCTAGTACGCTGGATGAATATGTCGAGCAGGCCGTGAACCTGGCCTGCGATGCCCAGCTACTGGTACGCTTGCGAAACGAACTGCCCGCAACTCTTATGAGTTCCGATGTTTGCAACGCAGCTAAGTTTGTAAACGCATTTCAGGATGCAATCGGTAACATTCTGTTTCAGTCATCGTCGCCAGGATCTAGGTAGCGTGGCCCGTGATCAACAATATCCAAACTCTATTCAGCTCGATTCAAATTGAAGAGGTGAAAGCGTACCTCACGAAAAACGGCTGGGCGGTGCGCGAGTCAACAGGGCGGCTCGACTTTACGAAACAGGTCGACAATTCGGGCGAAACTCGCAATCTATTCTTGCCTGCCGATCCGGCGCATCCCAAATTCCGCAAATTGATACCGAATTTAGTGTTCAACCTTGCCGTGCTGGAGAACCGCGAGGCACTTAATATCGCAAATGACATTGCTTCATCAGTTACCCGCGAATCCACAAGCCAACCAGCATCCAAGCTCACCAATCCAGATTCGCCAACTTCATCGAGACTGCAAATCGGTTTCCGCAATCTCGGACCGAATGCATCTTGCGTCCAAATGTTTGGTTCGGAAGTAGGTCACAAACTAAAACCAGGCGAGGAAGTGCTCGTCGAATTCCGACCGTCTGCACAGAATGTTATTTTTGGATTTTCTGGCACAATTGAGCTGGCCCACGATGCGCCGGACTAC
Source organism: Planctomycetaceae bacterium (assembly GCA_005798335.1). GTDB lineage: Bacteria > Planctomycetota > Planctomycetia > Pirellulales > Pirellulaceae > Aureliella. The sequence continues at coordinate 3,134 of SYJV01000012.1, forward strand.
GGCGTCATGTTTGGTCCACCAATTGAGCTGTACAGCGGCAACGACGTGCCCCTGATAAGCTGGTTGAAGACCAGGCTGGCGACTATTCCTGGGGAACAACCAGAACGCTTGAATATTGTTGCGTCGATCGCTTCACCGCTTGTCGCTCGATTCCAGTTTGCCGTGACAGGAAACCTGCCGCGAAAAGGTCAAGCCGACACGATTCTGCGCGCGGCTTCGTTCTTGCTTTGCGGTCTTGCCAGCGAATTGTGTGATTGCCCCGAAGCGGCGACTCTAGTTTTTGAGTTAGCGAGACACGCGTTGGCGCCTGCCAAACTGACGTTTGAAATCAAGCCGAACCACGAACTGAATCTGTGGCATGCTGCTCGCAACGATGACTCGAACGCACCGGTTCGCACTCTGGACTGGCTAGAGAAAAACGCCTACTATGCGAGCCTCTGGGTAGATCGAACACAACCAGTGACCCCACAACACTTTGCGTAGGAGTAGATCAATTGGTCGAGACATGTAAGCGAATAACTCGTTCGGAGAAATTTGGACGGCTCATCATTTGCCTCATTGTGATATCCGGGATTCTGGTGGGAATCGAAACCTACCCAAATTGGAGTGAGGCTACCCTTCAGGGGCAGTTACTGCTGTACCTTCAACACGCAATTTTGTTTGTCTTTCTAGCTGAGATCGTAATGAAGATCATTGCGTGCGGCAACAAACCTTGGACATTTTTCTCCGAGCCTTGGAATGTTTTTGACTTCATCATCATCAGCGTTTGTCTGCTGCCGATGGATTTGCAATTCGCGTCGGTCGTACGCATGGCTAGAATTCTGCGCGCCTTGCGCATGATCACGGCGCTGCCGCGATTGAGACTGCTGGTCGGTGCGCTGCTGAAATCGATTCCATCATTAGGCTACATCGGCGTACTGCTGGGACTGCACTTTTATATTTATTCAGTAATTGGGACCGTGGCATTCGGTGATAACGATCCAATTCGTTTTGGCAGCTTGCACACGACTTCCACGACCCTCTTTCAAGTATTGACGCTGGAGGGCTGGAACGATGTCCGCGATACGCAGATTCTCGGATCTGATGTAGCCTACGACGACGCTTGGAAATCCCTCGCCGCCGAAGCGCGGAAGTCAAAGCCGCAACCTCTGGCTGCGACGGCCTATTTTATTTCGTTTATTCTGCTTGGCACCATGATCATGCTAAACTTGTTCACCGGTGTCATTATTAGCAGCATGGAGGAGGCTCAAGAGGAAACGAAAACCGAGAGCCGGGAAGCAAAATTGCACGATCGCGGTTTTCTAACACTTCACGACGAATTGAGCCTGTTGAATTCACAGCTACAGCAGATCACCAACCAGCTTACTGTCCTTCAGCAAAAGGCCCAGGAACTCCCGGCTGCTTTAAAGAGTAGTGAAAAAACCAATTCACCGCTTTCCTAAAATAATATATTAATTGAACTAATCGAGGAGCGAATTTAATGTCCAAGTTTCCACGGCGACAATTGATCAAGGCGGGCGCGGTCGGCGTTTGTATTTCAATGATTTCTGGCAAGCTATATGCGGCAGCCTTGACCGCAACGGACCAAGCCGATTCTTGGTTCGGCCTGAAAATGGGCGTGGCGACATATTCTCTCCGCGAGCTGCCAATCGAGGAAGCGATCCAGGGAGTCAACCGTGTCGGTCTAAAATATGTGTCGATTAAGAATGTCAAGAACCATATCGATCTTTCGCATTCAAGTGAACAGCGCAAGCGCCGCGCACGCATGTTCCGAGATGCCGGAATAATGCCACTGAGCGTCGGCAATGTTCCCATGCGAACTGGCGAAGCCGATATTCGCAAAGCGTTTGAGTTCGCGCGCGACATCGGTGTGCCAACAATTGTTTGCGCCCCAAGTCACGATGCTCTGCCGATTCTCGACAGAATGGTCAAGGAGTTCGATATCAAGCTGGCGATCCACAACCATGGACCAGAAGATAAAGGGTTCTTCCCATCACCGGTCGACGTGATGCGCGCGGTCGAAAAGCTCGACAAACGCATTGGCCTGTGCATTGACGTAGGCCACACCGCACGCGCGGGCGTCGATCCAGCGGAGACTATTCTGCAGTTTCACGAGCGATTATACGATGTCCATCTAAAGGATATTTCAGCATTAGGCAATAAGAACACTCCCATCGAAAGCGGCCGGGGCATCCTCGACTCGAAATCTATTTTGGCCGCACTTTTGAAAGTAAAGTTTCAGGGGCTGGTTGGGTTTGAATATGAAAAGGATGCCAAGGACCCGATCCCCGGACTGTCCGAGTCGGTGGGTTATATCAAAGGCTTGTTGGCTGGAATGATGTAGCCTGGTCCAACGAATTGGCAGCACGGAGGTAGGTATGGCGAATCTCCCACCGGCGTCTGAGCGACCAATTCCGCTGCGCATGCGCCCGGACTTGGTCGTGCGGAAACAGTCTGCTGCTGGGGCGACCGTATACGTCATCAAAGATCCGATTTCGCTAACTCATCACCGACTCTGGGATGAAGAGTTTGCTCTACTACGAATGCTGGATGGAAAGCGAAGTTTGGCGACCATCAGGCGTCTGTTCGAATCAAGCTTTAAGCCCGCGCGGCTCGATGCATCGCTGTTCGAATTACTTCTTGCCCAATTTTATCGAAGCGGACTGATCCTCTCTGAACGAGTTGGGCAGGGTGAACAGCTCTATCACCGCCACCAGCAAGAACGAACCAAGCGATGGTCCGCCAGTTGGTTATCGCTTTTGTCGATTCGCTTGCGCGGTTTTAACCCCGATAAGATTCTGAGCGTATGCGACCGATGGTTCGGTTGGATCTTTTCCACGCGATGGCTGGTGATTTCCGCACTTTTCGAGCTTGGGACGTTTGTGTTCATACTCAGCCAATGGCCAAACGTAGTGCATCAGTTCGGTGCATTGGTGGCGGATAGCGCCGCCGCGGGCGTAATTGGTCTGGCGATGGCTTTCATCATTATGAAAGGGTTGCACGAATTTGGGCACGGATTGGCCTGCAAACATTTCGGTGGTGAGTGTAACGAAATGGGATTAATGTTTCTCGCATTTGCCCCTTGCCTTTACTGCGACGTATCGGATTCTTGGATGATCGAGAGTAAGTGGAAACGGGCGTTCGTAGCGGCTGCGGGAGTGTGGATCGAGTTGCTGATCGCGACCGGCTGCCTGTGGGTTTGGTGGCTAAGCCATCCAGGTTTGGTACACAGCATTGCGTTTAACACTTTTGTGTTGGGAACTGTCAGTACGATCCTGTTTAATGGCAATCCACTGCTTCGGCTCGATAGCTACTTTGTGCTGTCGGACCTTTGCGACACACCCAACCTGTGGCGCGAATCGAGAATTGTAGTGAGAGATTCCGTGCGGCGAGTATTCAGCCGAACACGCATGGAAAATCCGTTCGGGCAGTTTCCCGCGCGCCGATGGTTGCTGGGAATCTACGGTTGCGCATCGGAAGTTTATCGCCTAGCACTTACGACACTGATTGCGTTGGTAGTGTACAAGTTTTTTCAGTTTGCTCGTCTTGAATTGATCGGAACGATCATGAGCATCTGCATAGTGGCTAGTTTGCTCATTCAGCCAATTCGACTCGTTTTCGGCGCGCTTAGTCGGCTAGAAAATCGACGAGAAATGCGATGGAATCGAATTGGTTTGGCCTTCGTAGCGTGTGCAGCGATAATTTGCGCATGCTGCATTCCGCTGCCAACGAAGTTAGTGGTTCCTGGGACACTGCAATACGCCAACATGCAGCAAATCGCCTGTAGAGTTGAAGGCCAGCTCGTCCACGCGGTGCCCGAGGGAACTTTCGTAAAACGAGGAGATGAAATCGCTCGACTGGAATCGCATTCCTTGGAGATGGAGTTAACAGCTCGCCGAGGAGAATTGGAACGCCAGCGAACAAGGCTGTCCGGTCTCGAATCGATGCGCGGCGGCGATGGTACCGTCTCCGGCCTGATTCCATCGGTCTTGGAGTCGATTGAAGGATTGGACCAAGAGGTGCAACGATTGGAGGCCGAAGCGAATCAGCTTGTGATATTCAGTCCGATTGATGGAGTGGTGATGCGACCACCTGTCCATGATGAAAATGCAGAGCAAGTCGAAGAGGAATCTTGGGAGGGAATGCCGTTAAGTCACAAAAACTTGGGATGTTGGATTTCTCGCGGGACACTGCTTTGCCAAGTCAGCAACATGTCGCAAATAGAGGTTATTGCCTGGCTGAGGCAGTCACAAGCAGACTTAGTTGGACAGGGCTTGCAATCACACGTGCGAATTGCGCAGTTTCCCAAGCAGATTCTTGCCGGGTTCGTTACAGACGTTGGATTGCTCAGTGATGCGCGTTCGAAACTAACCACGAATGGGAATTTGATCGACCTGTCGATATCGTCGGACATCCATTTGGCAAAAGAGCCAGTTTTTGCGGCTCGAATTCAGATCGATGCAGTGGATTCCCGTCCGATCAATGGCGCGCCAGCCACAGTGACGATTTTGATTTCGCCATCCTCGCTAGTTACTCGAACATTCAAATACTTGCACGAGATTTTTGTTTTTGATCCTACGGTACAAGGAAGAATAATCCAGTGATTGCGGCGGATTGTACCAATGAGCCTTTGCTATTCAGTGGTGGACGTTCGCGAACGGCGGGCGCGTACCAACCGGCTTTGTAGGGCCAGTGCCAAAAGTAATTTTGGTTCGGATGGTGAACCGTCATTGCATAGGGAAGTGTTGGGATGGTCGCATAGAATCGCATCGCTGACGCAACGCATGATAGGCGACATCGCGACCGGCCATAGCGTTCCACATTAGCTTGCTCGAAATAGAGTGGCTGGTACGAGAATGAGCTTGAAGTGCGTGCCATCGAGGAAGGCAGTGCGGAATGAAACTCGTCCAGCATCGCTGCTGGCACGGTTGGGACCGGGCCGAACGCCAATTCAGCTCCATTTTCCGGTAAAGTGTTGTCACCTGATTTGGACTTTGCACGCACGCTGATACTAATTTGACTGATCGGCAACTGCCTAGGGAAGTACTCGGGAATGTTCTTCAACTTGGGGAGCGACTCTTTAGGTGCATCGGAGGCAATCGCTGGATTCTCCTGCATTACGTCACCAGTAAAAGTTGAACCGCTGTATTGCAGCGCACTAACTATCGAAAACGGCTCACTTGCATGTGTCTTGCCGATTCCAATCTGTAATTTTTGGAACACGCCGCCGACTAAGGCGAGCATTATGATCAATTGTGCCATTCGCTTGCGCAAGGATGCCTTTTCCGACGATGTCATTTGCCAAGTTCCTGAAGTAAGGCGAACGGCAGATGGGAATTTACCAATACAAGCTCGAAGCGCAAGCGAGTGAGTGAGTGAGAGCCTGGATTGACTCGTGCGTGGTTTCGGCACTCGCTTGCGCATCGGGCTTGTATTGGTAAGAATCATTCTGCCGCTCGCCTAAATCCTAAATCGTTTGTTTGCGACGTTATGGGATGCTGCGGCCTGGCGCACCGCAGTTATACTGCAAAAACAGTCCTGTCCATCACTTGAGCACAATCATCGCGGAGTGCATTAGCTTCGTCGAATGTCGGAGGGTGAAAACTCCACACCTTGGCCATTTGCTATTACGTTTGGAAAAGTTGAATAAGTTGAACCAATGCAAACAAATGGACGAACGATAGCACGAATGTCAGAATATCGGTTTCCGTGTCGGTATCGAAGTTGCCGAAGAATCTAGTAGTAACGATTAATATGCTCAGCAAATGCAGCTTACATTGATAGCATGAGCGTATTGGGCGAAATTTCTATTGTCGAGAGTTGCAATCAATTACTCGGCATGCTGGAACTATCCCGTGAAATGCACTCAGCTCCAGAGTTTCGACAGCCCACATTTCGAGTAGGTTTTCATGAGCCGCTTTTTTTCGTGGTTGAGCCGTGCACTGGGAGTTCGCGCAGCTCATCATCAACTGCCTGCATCGCAACTCAGGCAACGATATCCGCGGCTATACAATTCGCGCCTGGAGGATCGACGAGTCCTAAATGCGGCTCCAATGATGGAACCGGTTGCTATGTTGTCATTGGTGTTGAATGCGGCCGAACACGCCGACGATGGACACGCTGACCGCTTCGAAATTGTGCGAGCCAGTTCGGACAGCAATTCTGAGTTTTCTGTGCGAATCAACGATCGATTGTATTGGCACGGGCAATTCAATCAGATCGAAACCATTCGCTTCGAAGGATCGTCCGACGAGGATCTGTTTGTCATCGACGCAACGCTGGAGTTTGCTCATACAGTCGCAATTGAGGGCGGAGGTTCGAGCGGATTAACAGTTGATCAATTGGTGCTTATTAATTCGGATCACCGGAACTTCGACGAAGTTTTGTATGGAATTGCCGACGATTCGACTAACATTCAATTCGGAGCCGATGGCTTTTTTTCGTCGCTGGCGGTTTCGAATGTAGAATTGATCGTCGATGAAATTGGCACAGAACAACGGCAGTTCAAGTTGGACGTAAGCGCGGGTACCTGGCGCTTGCAGGGACAAGATCCACTATCGATTCAAGTGGCAAGAAATGGACAAGTGTTGGAGCTCGGGAGCGATGATTCACGGTTTGTGTTTTTGGCGCCGACGAACAGTTTGATCATCGATACTCGTTCATTGACAACTCAAACGTTGAACTTCGGAAATCTCGAAGCAAGCGCACTGACTCGACTGGAAATCCGTGGAGACTCAGCCGATACCGTTCACTTTGGTGGTCATTCGCGATTGGGCAATTCTCTGACCGTCAACGCAGGTCGAATTGAAATCGAAGGCTTGTTGTGCGGCGGCGACGCAAATTTTTCCTTTGTCGCCAGCGACGCTTTCTCTAGCTCCACGCATTCCGAAATTGAAAACTTTGGTGGCACTGTTCGAGTCGAAGGAACTCGGATCGAACATTCGGGGAGTTTGAGAGTTGGCGGTGACGGATCTGTCATGCTTGATGCTGGTATGAGCGGTATTTTGCAAGTGCGAGGCATCATAGAGGCCATCGGCGATCGCGATCGCTCGGGTGGTACGATCCATTTGTTAGGAAACGAAGTCAACCTGCTCAACGGAGCAACGATTGACGCCTCTGGGCCAGCGTCTGGAGGAACCGTGTTGGTCGGCGGCGATCTGCACGGCAACAATCCTGAGGTTCGCAACGCTAGAATGACCTTCGTTGCCCACGGCGCGATAATTCGAGCAAATGCTCAGTTGGCTGGACACGGAGGTACAATCGTTGTATGGGCAAACGAAACAACGATCGTGTCGCGAGCTGAAAACTTGCAGGCCCGAGGTGGGACGTTGGCTGGCAATGGAGGCGTGATCGAAACTTCGGGTCGGCAACTGTTACGTATAGATGGCGCAGTCGATGCATCCGCTGAGAAAGGCACGTCAGGCCAATGGTTAATTGATCCAGAAAAAATAAGAATTGTGGCCAGCATTCCTGCTTCGCCCGAAGCATTGACAACCTACTTGTTAGCCGGTGACATCGTCACGGCATTGAGCGCGGGTATCAACGTTACGATTGAAACAGACAGCTCGGTAGCTGGCGATGGAGACATCATTGTCGAAGCTCCAATTTCTGTTTCACCGAGCGACCCTGCAATTCTAAGGTTGATCGCTGATCGAGATGTGATTTTTACGAGCTCGGTCTCAGGCAATTCCAATTTGCGACTATCCATAAGCGCAGATCGCGATGTCAATGCCCAAGGTGTCGATTTGGGCACACTCGGGTTTCTCACGATAGCCGCGACTGGAGACGTGCAATTGGATGACGTGACGGTCGGAACCGGTGCTGGCAACGCCGGAGTCTCGCTTCAGATTTCCGCTAATTCCATACTGATCGATGGGACAGTGGAATCTGCGTCCGGAAAAATCTTGCTCACCGCCACCCAGACGTCTGGAAACTCCATTGAAGTGCAAGGGATCGATTCCAACGGAGGTGACATCGAATTTCGGGGAGCCGCGGGAATCGTATTCGATGGCGGCGCGAATTCAATTCACTCCACAGGTGGTAACGGCAGTCTAATTGTCCGAGGCACGACGACATCGACTACGATTGGTCTAGGCAACGGAGCACTGGCCAACGTCATGCTCAGTGATACCTCGATCGCCGCTATCGGTTCAGGTTTTGACGGCGGCATTCAATTTGGAGCTACAGGCCAATCAGGTGAAATCACGTTTGCAGGTACCGGCCACACTTACGACCAATCAGTAGTAGTCAAAGCGGACAGTGGAGCAACAGTTAACATCTTGGCGGATGTCCGAACGACTGAGAATTCTGCCGTTGGCAAGAGCCTCCAAATCAATGGCAGTTCGACATCTACTATTAATTTACAGGCCAACTTGGTTACCAACGGAGGCGATGTTACCGTTTCAGGTGACAGCTTGCTTGTCTCCGGTACGAGTACCAGGCAGATCACGACTAGCAGCTCAACTGCACCAGGAGGCGATGTCGATTTGTCCGGATTGTCGTCGATCGATGGTCTGAGCAGCGCGGCAGAGCTGGAAATCGATACGCGTGGTACAACAGCGGGCGGTACGGTATCTCTGGCTGCTGTGAGGGAAAACCATGCTGGCCTGAATCGCTTGAGCATTCAGACGTCCAGCACAACTGACGGCCAAGTTACTCTTAACGATATTCGGCTGATTGCCAAGGCCGGTGTTGCGCCAACACTCTCAGTCAATCAGGCAGATACCACACCGACCACGATTCGCGCTGCGGGCACAATCGACCTAAGTACCAGCCAATTCGGACAGTCGGGAGGAAACGTAGATTTTGGCAGCAATTCAGTCGGACCGGCACAAGCCAGCAGCACATTGACCATTCTCACTCGCAGCACCAACCTGACTGCCGGCGATGACGGTAGTGACGGCGGCCAGATAATACTCGGAGGCGTCGGAGCGAGCGGTGGACATTACCTGGATGCGGTGACCATCGATACCAGCGCAGCAGATAGCAACGACGCACCAGGCACGATTTTCTTCACCGGTTCTTCGACGATTGCCGTAGCCGTCGATGGCAGTTCGGGTGGAAACGCAAGCCAGGTTGGCATCCAGTTGAAAGGACAAGTTAATAACCCGTTTGTCGCAACGCTGACGGTGCAGACAAATCCGGCGTCGGCGACTGGCTTAAACTCTTTGGCTATCGATTTGCGGCAAGCTGACTTTGTCACGACGGCCAATTTACTGTTTGATACATCAGGCGCCAATCAATCCGCCACCGCGGGTCATGTATTGCTCGGTGATCTGGGTACTGTGCTGCGACCAACCTCGCTGATCGTCGATACTCGGGGCACGAATTCCAGCGGGAGCATTATGCTTGACGATAGTGATGGAAGTGCAACGGAAACAGAATTACATATCGATGGCAGTATCGACCTCAGCCGCGCGACGACCGAACTGGCTGATGCGACGCTGATGCGGACGTATGGTGGCGGCAACATACTTCTGTTGGGATCTACTGTCACCTCCGGCGGCAGTCGGAATCTTACCTTGCGTTCTGATAGTGATATTACGGTCTCGCAAATCAACTTGTCCGGAGGCAACCTGTTGGCAGAAGTTGATCGCGATGGCGACGATTCCGGCGCCTCATTTCAATCAACTGGCTCACTCAGCATCGGCACGTTAACTCTGTATGGCAGCGGCGTCGCGCTTGACGACATTTTATTCATAGAAGGAGGTGCCAATGCCAGCAGTGCAATCGAGTTTGCCAACTGGCAGGACTTGAATCTGCTGAGCGACGTTAGTTCGGGCGCCGGTATTTCGGTTTCCGACATTGCCGGATCAGTCGTTTTTGGCTCCAACGCGGACCTCTTGACGGCAGGTTCGATCGACTTGGCGACGCTGGTCCCCGGTATCATCCTTCAGGGTGACGATGGAACGACCAATGCGATTACAGCGACGGGTGCAACCAGCTTCATCAGGCTGGCGCCAGTGGTCTCGAGTGACACTCATGTCAACCTGACAGTGACTAGCGACTACAGTGTGATACTAGACACGGTAGATCTTCAAGGTGGCACGCTGCAAGTTGAATTCAGCAAGAATACATCATTAGCTGACTCCATCGCGACGCTTGAAACTGTGCAAGCCGGTGGTTTGCAAATCCGTGGCGCTTCCCGAGTGAATGACATGGTCGTTCTGACGGGAGCGGTAACAATCGGTAACGACGGTATTCTCATTGAGAATGTCAATCAGCTTGACGTTGAAAGCAATATCACCGCCAACAGTTCAGTAGCGGTTCGCAATATTTTGGATCGAATACAGATTGCAGAAGCGATTGCAGTTGAATCAAACGGTGACCTTGATCTGCAGACGAACGTTAATTCTATCGTACTGTCGGGTAAGCTTAGTTCCATAAATCGAATTGAGGCTCAGGGTGACTCCAGTACCCTGCGGCTTGCCAATGTTGTGTCCCCTAACGGCGCTAGTCTGCTGCTGGTTTCTGAACGAGACATGTCGATCCAGGCGATTGACCTTGTTTCGCTCGCCACACTTTCCATCAGTTTCGATGGCAATCAGAATACGGTCGGTGCGCAACTGCAAACGAAATCGTTGCGAGCTGGTTTGATTAGCATTCATGGCGGCACCGAAAAAGATGATATCGCCGTAATCGATGGTACAGCGGACTCGCTGCTTGGTGGTCTCGTGATTACCAGCGTGGCCACAATTCAATTCAATGAAGATGTTACGTCGGCAACCAGCATTGTTGTAAACGATGTCAGTGGACGAGTCGTCGTTGGCTCGGACGTAGATATTACTTCTCAGAATGGACACACGGACATGCTCACCGATGTCCAGCAAATTGAATTTGTGGGAGGGAGCACTACGCACAACTCGATTGTAGCGCGACAAGGTGACTTATTTGTGGCCGATTTGTACGCCGAAAATCTAGGCGCGAGCATTGTGCTTAGGTCAGATCTCAATGTTGTTTTGCAATCGAGCCAATTGCAATCGAGCTTGTCGATCGTAGCTGGAGAAGGGATCGGAGCAACTGGTCAAATCAGCTCGCTAGGCATAATTACCGCCGGCAGACTAGACTTGATCGCTGAAACTGGTGTCGGCGGAACTCAACCCCTGCAAACATCGTCGGCCAACATTGCGGCTGTAAATCTCATCAATGGCAATCTAGAAATTTCAAACATGCATGGCAGTGACGTTACCGTTAGTCAGTTGGTCGCGCATGGGGGCGGGAATATCAGCTTCGAACAGTTCGGTGGTGGTGCAGTGAAGTTGCTCGATGGGCAAACTCTACCTGATACAAGTCCAAGCGGCACAGAGTCAAACATCAGCTTGTCCATTCAGGAAGGAAACCTAACCATTGCGGGCCTTGGCGTAACCGCTGGTGGCCAAGGAAACGTTAGATACGAAACGCTCGTATCAGGTAATATTTCATTGCAATCCTCCACGCAAGCCGTTGATAATTTTGTTGCTATTGAATCTGCTGGAGCCATCGAGGGTACCGGAGCGATTCACGCCAGCTTTGCTGTGTTCAATGCGACCAATGGAATTGGCGTTATCACGCCCCTGCAATCAGATGTGCAGGTCTTGATTGTGCGAAACCAATTGGGTTCCATTCGGATTGACAATCACTCGATCGGCGATGCATTCCTATTGAGCGTTGAAACCGTCTTGGGAGGGAGCGTTGAATTTCGACAAGAGGGAATTGGCAATCTGTTGGTCGGTTCAATTCAAACCGGATCGTCCACTGATGATTCCCAGTCCGATTCCAATGACATAAATTTGTACAACGACAATGCCTCGCTAGTTATCTTTGGGACAATAGAAGCCGCTGGCGTTGGTTCGATAGCATTGATTGCTGCACAAGACATTATCTTGACGCCAACTTCGAATCTCATTACTCACGGTGCGGTAGCGAGCGTTGATATACAGGCAGGCGACTTGTTCCAATTTTCAATTGGCTCGACGATTCAAATCGGAATCGATAATTCTCTATCGCGCACTGTTATCACACAGTTGCCACCTGCGTTTAATGCCTCGGCAGTTCGTAATTCGCTCAGCAGCAATGTTGACTATGAAGGATTTGCCACAATTACTATCGGGTTCGGTAGTGCGACACCCTCAGTGCTGGATCGCAATTTTGGATTAGTTATTGATTGGAACGATGGAGAAGTGGATCAATTTCCAGGTGGACCGCGTTCTTCGCGTACGACAGATCCTGGTTTTATCTCCTTTGATGCTTCCACTCAAACTTATGCAATCACTCACCAGTATCTAGGCAATCCTAACGTCAATGATCCAACGGCACAAATCGAAGTCCTCGTCACGGTAACTGCCGACCGATTCGACAGGTTGAGTATTTCAGACGATCATGGCGCATCGGCAAATATCTCCAGAACGATCGAATTTCGGCTGGATGTTCCGGTATCGGGTTTGTTCATTCCAAACTTGCAGTTGCCCCAAGCACCGGAGGTCCAGCAGCAATTTGTCTTTAATCGAGAACAACCAAGCTCACCGGTCAATACTCCACTGCCGGTCACCAAAATCGAAGAAACGCCGGCAAATTCGTTTACTTCAGCCTCCCAACAACAGCGCAAGTACACACTGAGAGTCATCACACCTATTGATGAGGAGGGACACATCGAGTCCAGCGATGACATTCCTCTGGAAGAATCGACTATCAATGACTTAGCGGAATTGTTCCGCAGGCTCAGTGACAACCGATATCGAATTTACGTGCTTCTCCCAGACGGAAACGAACTGATTTTGAGAGACTTCTATTTACGAAACCACATGCCGTTCGAAGTCGCCGAGAATGAAGTAGCACAGACATTCAGTGCTGAAGATCCAGTATTGGATTTGAAGTAATTTCCCAAAGCCTGTTGCACCACGTTGTGCGCCGAAAAGAACGGTTGCTCAGCCGTTCTACCAAATGACCTGGGAGAGTTTGGACATGCAATTTTGTCCTTTTTGCGAGTTTGATCATCGTGAAACAATGCCGCGTGATGGCAGGTGTCACCAATGTGGAGCAGTAATCGCTTGGCCAGAACCGCCACAAAGTCATACCGCCCAACTGACTCCACTCGCACCGAAAATCAATCCCGCGTCGCCGACGATCGCAAATCCTGAAACACATAGCCCTACTTCGATTGAATCAATTGATGTGCCAGAAGACGTTACCTCACCGAGAACTCATGTCGTCAACGATTCTCGCAAAAAATCGGCTTCGGTAAACCAGAACCAGGATAGTTCGGCTTCCGGATCCGCTGAGCAAGCGATCGAGGGCCTTTGGCGATCTTCGCTTACCGACGGTATCACCAACAAATGCACGCTCAAAGGAGAGTCGACTGGAGGTACCGTTTCGGACTCGCATTTGTTCATCAAGGAACGAGATATTCGAGGCGATAGCCAGGATCTGCCATCTGCGGTCGACTATGAATTGCTCGACGTAATAGGCCAAGGAGGTGTCGGCGTTGTCTATTCGGCTCGCCAATCATCCATTGACCGCCAAGTTGCCATCAAGATGCTGCGCCAAGAATACCGTTCGCGCGATGACCACCGCGATAAATTCTTGGCCGAAGCGGTCGTAACCGGTGAACTAGATCATCCGAATATCGTGCCGATATACGATCTTGGGCGAAGCGTTAATGGCGAACTCTTCTATTCAATGAAGAAAGTCGAAGGAACCCCATGGGATCGTGTGATCGCTCAGAAAACTCAGCGCGAGAACCTTGACATTCTGATGAAAGTCTCAGACGCGGTTGCGTTTGCTCATGCGCGCGGCGTGATCCATCGCGACCTGAAGCCCGAGAACGTGATGCTGGGCAGTTTTGGCGAAGTACTTGTTATGGACTGGGGGATCGCATTACCCACTGCCGGATTTCGTAAGTCGTCAAACATCAAACGCAGCCAGGCCATGGGCGGAACGCCTGCGTACATGGCTCCCGAAATGGCGACCGGTCCGATCGAGAATATCACGCAAGCTGCCGACGTTTATTTGCTTGGAGCTATTCTATTTGAAATTTTGGTTGGCCAACCACCTCATTACGGTACGGACGTAATGGAATGCGTCGCCAATGCGTCGAAGAATCTTATTCTGAAGACGGAATCGACCGGCGAACTGATGGATATCGCGTCGTTGGCTATGTCAACCATCCCGCGACGCAGATATCGCTCCGTACAGGATTTTCAAGCTGCAATTCGCTTGTATCAGTCGCATATCGAGAGCATCACGCTGTCAGACAATGCCCAACGCGATCTTGATCAAGCCGAGACAAACAAAGACTACCAAGAGTATTCGCGATTACTCTTCGCGTTTCGCGAGGCCATATCGCTTTGGGACGACAATCTACAAGCTAAAGATGGCTTAAAACAGACTCAGTTGGAGTATGCGAGTCTAGCGCTTGAGAAAGGTGACTACGACCTCGGCCTTTCCTTGCTCGAACCTGAGAATATGCAACATCAGACCCTGTTGCACAAACTCACAGCGGCTCAAAAAGAGCGAGCGGCGCGCCAACTGCGACTAAAACTAGTTCGCAACGTTGCGATCGGTTTGATGGGTTTTATCATCCTCGCCGGTTCGATAGCCTTGGCAGTAATTCTGCAATTATTCAATCGTGTTTCGCTAACCAATGCGGAACTGGGCGTAGCGCAGGCAAATCTACAGCAAGAGATTGTCAAAGTTAACGTGGAGCGCGAACGAGCCGAGAAACAACGGGCAGAAGCGCAAACGCAGAGTACCCTGGCCGAGTCACGCAGGCGCGACGCGGAGACTGCTCGCCTTGAGTCGGTATCGCAGCGAATGCGGGCCGAAGAAAATTCCTACGTCGCCGAACTGGGACTGGCGAAAGCGAGCATTGAGGACAACGGATTCGCGCTAGCCGCTGACGTGCTGTTGTCGCAATCGTTATCTCCTTCCAAGTCAAAATTGCGACACTGGGAATGGGGGCGCAACTGGTTCCTGGTGCAAGGCGGCGCTAGCGATGATCAACATCCTGCCGTATCTACTTATCGTTGCCCGGATGCTGTCAAAGCGATCGACGTTTCGAACGACGAGAAATGGGTCGCTGTGGGAATGGCATCGGGCATCTGTGAGCTTTGGAGCAAAGGCGAACAGCAGGCTCGTTTCAGCTTTCGTCACGGAATCAGCCTAAACGATTTGGACTTCGATTCATCCGGCGAGCGTTTAGTCACGTGCGGCATGCACACCAACCAATCTGCAGACATCAAGATTTGGTCACTGCGCGCTGCTAAGGCTCCTGAGATGGCCAAGTCCATCCCACACAAGGGACCGAATATCGACACTGTCGCGTTTTCCAATGATGTTGCGGCGACATATGTTGTGGCCAACGACAGGCAGCGGATTGGCAGGATTTGGATGTGGCGCGAGCCAACGGAAGTGAGTGTCTTACTGGGGCACCTCGAATCTATCACCTCTGCGGAATTTTCTCCCGATGATCAAATCGTTGCAACGGCCAGTTTGGATGGCTCGGTTCGCTTGTGGCACCGCGACTCGGGTGAACAAGTTCAGCGGTTTCAAGAACATCATGCTCCGGTGCAGAATGTTGTGTTTTCTCCTGATGGCAAGAACCTAGCCTCGGCCGGTGCCGACGGCAGTATTCTGCTCTGGCGTGCCCAACCAAGTGCCAGCAAAGCCGACAAATCCGCCGAAACGATTCGAGAAATTCGCGGAGAAAGAACCGACTCTCCTAGTTTCAGGAAATTATCCGGACATCAAGCAGCCGTTCGTCAACTTGCGTTCTCGCGCGATGGAACGAAACTGGTTTCTTCCGCCAACGACAATTTACTGTGTGTCTGGCCCGTTTCCGAATTCGGCGCCACTGGCCAGCCTGCTGTTAGTCTCGTCGGCGATTCGGAACAGTTGATAGAATCGCCGGAACCGGTGCAAAAATTGCGCGGTCACGGGGGTTGGGTTGGAACATGTTGTTTCCTTCCAGATGCCAGTGAAGTGATCTCTGGTTCCGACGACCATAGTTGGAAGACGTGGCGGTTGGCCAAATACCACGAGACGCTTCGTTTCGGGTCGAGGGGAACATCGATTACCAGCGCCCATTTTGCTCCAGCCGGAGACAAAATTGCTACGGCCCATCTCGACGGTTCGGTTGAGCTGCACGACATTCGGTCTGGAAAGTCCATGGCCATTTTGAAGGAGGGGCACGAGTATCTTTCCAACGATGCCAAGTTCATTTCGGGCGGCAAGCAACTGGTCACTGGTGCAGGCGATAATACTGTGCGATTGTGGGATGTCGAGCGTGGTTCGCAATTGGCCGTGCTGGAGAACACCGGCAGAAACGCCGCTATCGCTCTGTCCAGCGATTCGCGCTGGTTGGCGGCCAGCGGCGATCAATTGGGCGTTGGTCTTTGGGACTTGAGCAACTTGGACCTAAATCCAATTCGCTTGCGCTCATGGGAACAGTCCGATTCCAAGGTTGACGAATCGTCCGAACCGACATCGGTCGCTGTGTCTGACGACGGAGCCACCGTTTTTATTGGAGACAAAGCAGGCAGAATTGAATTTTGGGACACGAAATCCCGGAGCATTCGGCACCAAGTGTTTGGCCATGCGGAGTCCGTAGTGGCGTCGTTTATTCTGCCTACCAAACCAGGCGAAATGCAAGCGGTTATTTCCATCAGTTCCGACGGAACCGCCGCGTTGTGGGATGTCGCCAGCGGGACACAATTGCCAGGTGCGAGATTGCAACACTTTGCACCGGTACAATGCGCTGCCTTGTCATCTGACGGACAACTACTGTGTTGCAGTGTCGCAGCCGAGCGTGGAAATTCGAAAGTTTGGTTGTGGAACTTGGAGACTCGGAAAAGCTTGGCCACCAAAGATCTGCAAGGTGAGTTGGTTCAGGACATCGCCTTTCACAATACGGAACTTCGTGCGGTGTTGCTGACTACCTCGACGGTCGCCAACTCGGCCAAGAATATTTGGGCATGGGAACCGGATTCTGGAAAACTGGCCGCGATTGGAACGAGTGCCATGCGCCCCGAAACACTTTGGGGTGTGCAACCCAATGACGACAGTACCAGTTTATTGACCTATGGCGGACGCGGTGCCCGCCTGTGGAACTTGAAAACTGAATCCGAGATCATGGCGTTTCGACCTTCATCGGCAGTACAGACGATTGAGTTTTCACCTTCGGGCAACTACTTGGCTGCCGGAAATCAGGATGGCACGATTACTCTTTGGAGTTGTGACAATTTCTTATCGCAGAGGAAATTGATGGGTGGTCACCTACAAACTGTGCTTGACATTGCGTTTTCGCCGGATGGAAAGAAACTAGTGTCCACAGGCGCCGATGGTAGATTGACTCTCTGGGATGCAGAGTCTGGGAAAATTGTGATGCGCGTTCGACTGGGCGAGCAACCTGTGCGCGGACTCGCGATCCGGTTTTCGTCTGATGGTGAACAGTTGGTTGTCGCCGGCGATGATCACTCCATTCGCATCCACGATGCGTTGACGCTGAAGGTGATCAAGAAACTGGACGGCCATCGAGCAGCGGTGACCAGTGTAGATCTATCAGTTGACGGCAGATGGATCGTATCAGGCGGAGTAGACAAATCTGTTCGTTTGTGGTCGGTGGCAACCGGTCAGCAAGTTGCCGAAATGCTCGGGCACTCCGCGCAGATTAACGCCGTTTCATTCTCCTCGGACGGATTGCGCGTGCTGTCCGCCAGCCAAGATACTCAAGTAAAGTTATGGGACGTGGACCGATTGGCTAGGACGAACGCAGGCGAATTTCTCCCGAGCTTTGAACGCTCGGAAACTGACTTCGTGGAAGTGTATTCGCTGGACTTCCATGCCGGTGAGGCAACCGTGGCTGAGTTTGCGCCTGATGGCCGGTCCATTCTCACCGCCGGATTGGACGGCTACGCAGTAGTATGGCCAACGGAAAAAGTACCGCCAGCACTACGATTGTCAACAACGGAGCTCAATTATCGAACAGGCACTGGTCCTGCGCGGATCGATCCCTGGGCAGTTGTCAGCCTCCCAGGCACGCAGGCTCTAAGAGGAGGAAAATTGACGGTTACGCTCGTCGGAGAAGAACTCGACTCTAAATCACTCGCTGCCGAACACATCGGATTCGATCAGCGCGACGGATCGATAGTTCTGACCGACAACGCGATCGTGTCTCGCTCGGATAAAAAAAATGACTCAGTGGTCGGCTCGATGAATCGCTTTCCAAGGTCGATAGTTGTTGATTTCGGCGACGAAGTAACTCACGACCAAATTCAAAAAGTCATTCGACTGTTGACCTACGAAGCGACCCAAAGTCAAAACGACTCATTGTCGGGATCGAGCTCCGTTGCGCTTACTCTTACAGACAAAAACGGAAAATCGGGCAATGCCCAGCCCGAATCAATAGAGATACGAATAAGTTCTATGCAACGTTGACATTTAACTTGCCGAAACGGCCGGCCGCGACCCATTATGATAACAAAGATCTTCACGGCAAGTGAATGATCATCGATGCCCGCAGGCCGGGCCCCAGTTCACCCTTTGAGTTGTCGATTTCGGCGAGTATTCGTTGGCGCCCATCGTTTGGGTCAACCTCTGGACTGACGAAAACAACCTTGCCCTGACGGCGAATACTCTGTCGATCAGAACGATCGACGACAACCGTCACCGAAATATCCTTCGCGCCGGGGGCAATTTTTCCTCCAATGGCAAAGCCCTCAACTCGCAATCGGTCGATCCGAATGATCCGCGCGATCGGTTCTCCCGGGCGGACCCAATGACCCAATTTGGCAATTACTTCCACTACCACACCGCTGATAGGAGCTGTAGATCTATACAGTGACAATTCGTGATTGGCAGCAGCCAAATTTGAATCCGCCAGAGACTGGGCCAATTGTGCTAGTTGCTGGTCGGTCTTCGCGCGCTCGGAATGCTGCTGCGCCTGAGCGACCTTTAAATTCAACTCGTCAACTTCCGCTTGAGACGGCGTGTCGGGATACTTTTTTCTCGATTCAAGCGCTCGTTGCAGATTTGCGGATGCAACTTTCAATTCAGTTTCAGCCAGCAGGATCTCGGACAGATTGCTCGCTTTAGCTGCTGCAATCTTATTTTCGATTTCAAACTGTCGAGTCCGAAATAGCGGGCGCTGGTCGTCGATGCGAGCTAACAGATCACCTGCGGCCACTGACTGCCCTTCTTTTATTTGCACGCTGACAATCGGTCCTTCGACGAGTGCGGGAACTTGAATCTGCTCCAGTAAATTCAAGAACACCGGACTAACGGTTACGTCAGCGGCAAGTGAACATTCGCCAATCACTATCCAACAGAATGCCAAACAACTCAACTGTGCTCTACGCTTGATCTTAGGAATAGCTGAGAAATAAGTGTCAGGTACTTTTTGTGCGCAGCACCCGAAGAGCGAGTTCCTCGCAAAAGGTACTTGACACTTATTTCTCAAGCGATACTTAGCGAATCCATGAGCGCATGTCATCTAAAAAAATCTCCAATATCCATGCAGCGAAAAGTAGTCCCACAATCGGCGAGTCCATATGTATCCGACCGCTGCTTTTCCACAGTGGATTCTGGCAACTACGCGAGCGCCAGGCAAGGCGTGTTTCATATCGTCAAGCTGAACGATGGCTTCAACCTGTACATGCGCGGGACGATCGCCTTCAATTCTCACGACCGTGCCGATCCGAGCGACTTGGGCCATATGTTTGCGACCAGGATCGCTAGCGATCGAAAAGCTCACTGCAAGTGGCTGCGATTGGCTCTGACTGGCATCGATAACATGGCGAATGTCCTCGTCCAGTACATTTAACTCCAGAACTCCACTAGCATCCAGCGCGGCCACGCTCATCAACCTTTGTCCCTGTCGCACAGGCCTGCGCTCGAGCGTCTCGGATGGATTCCAGCTAATCACTGATCCGCCGATCGGACTTTTGATATCAAGAGCGTTGATCATTTCCTTGAGGATCTGCAGTTGCTTCTCTTGGTTCACTCGAATCTCGCGCAGTTCACGTTCGGTGGCGGACAGTTCCAGTGCAGCCGCCTCGGTTTGTAGCGACTTTCGATCGCCGATGCGCGCCGCCTCGACGCTGCGTAGTTTTTCAAGCGTCACGCCCATTTCGGTCATCAATTCTTCACGTCGCAGCTCAAGCTCGGGACTGCGCAAGGCTAGCAATGGATCGCCCTGATTGACCTTTTCGCGATATTTGACAGAAACACGTACTATCTCTCCGTTGGCTGGCGCAAATATATGCCGAAGATTGAACGGCTGCAGATTTCCTTGTGCTTCGATATTCAGATCGGAACGAAAAAAAATGGCGCCGCAAATTGCTAGCGCTGTACCAACCACCAACATCGTCGATCGAATTTTGAAAGTGTCTATCCAAATCGCGAGCCACTGAAGTTTTTGCACGAGCGGTCTCAGCGGCAGGCCTTCAATTTCCGATTCGCGCACGAAAGCAGAAACTGCGTGGGGTAAAAACAATTCGAGCCTGGTGGATGACAGTTCGTTTCTCCCAGTCGAAAACTGTTCGATGACGATCGCACCTAAACATACTTTCTGTGGTTCGGATTCTCTGCTTTTCGCGCGCTGATCCAGGATCGGAATTACTCGAATGGACTCACAACCGGTTGAGTCGAGGTAGGTACCAAACTTGCCCTCGACTTCTTGGGGCGATTCGAGTTGAGTCGGAAAAATCCATTCGCGGCGGCTCTGCATTGCCACAGCTACTAGCGATTCAAGTTCGCGTACTTGCTTTGCTCGCGATTCGATCGTTACAACGCTGCTGACCGATAGCAATCGAGCTCGACCGTTAACCCAGGACGCCACGCTTAGGCGATCACAATTCAAATAATTTCGACCCTCATTGGCGATATTGAACGCTGTCTCAGCCAGCCCCGAACTTGCATAAATCCTCAGAACCAATTGCTGAAATTGCCCCAGTTCCGCAGCATTAGATTCGAACTGATCGCTTCTCAGAGGATTCATTGCAAGCATAGTCTCCGTCCCGAATCAACCCTAAAGCGAGCGGCAGATGGGAATTTACCAATACAAGCCCGAAGCGCAAGCGAGTGAGAGCCTGGATTGACTGGTGCGTGGTTTCGGCACTCGCTTGCGCTTCGGGCTTGTATTGGTAAATTCC
>SYJV01000123.1 GCA_005798335.1 Planctomycetaceae bacterium
ACAAGCCCGAAGCGCAAGCGAGTGCGTCAATCCAGGCTCTCACTCGCTTGCGCTTCGGGCTTGTACTGGTATATTCCCATCTGCCGCTCGCCTCGCGTCAATCGATTCAATGATTTCGTCGTAAACGCCGTACCATCGGTTCCCCTTGGTCATCTTCCATTGAAACACTAATTCGAAATCGGCGAACTGGTCCATCGTGACTAGATCTCCCGTAGAGCGTCCCGGTTCCCGTCGTGACAGCAGCGATCCATTTTCCACTCGCCAACTGTCCGGTACTTTCTGGGATTTGAAACCGCGCCAACCGTCTGTCGATTTGCCGTCGAACAGCAGTCGCCAACCAGCGGCTTTTTCCACATCGCTCAGCGAATTGGCATCCTGAGCTTGGATGGTACCTGCCGACCACACGCTCTCCATCAATATCATTGTCAGCAAGATTTCAATCTTCAACAAGAACATGGCACCGCATCTCATTTCTATTTCCAATGCACGTTGTCAAGGCCGTTTGACCGCCGGTCCGCGATCACTGTTGCATTTTAACACCATCGTATATGGGAATAACAGGAACATAGCATTCAGCCTCGTCACCATTTTGACAGCCTCGAATATCGTGCTTTTGGAAAGTTGGCAGCGGCTGTATCGCGCGGCAACCTGATTTCATACTCTCGCAAACTGAAGTAGAATTCCAGAGAGAAATTTTTGACCATTCACAATTACGAAAATCATCGAGTCACAAAAACTTTGGACACAAGTTGCTCGGATCGAGATTTCCGCTGGGTGTTTCAGTGTAGCCTGCGTGGTATTTTCTGTGGCGTGCTGTTTGCTGCGGTGATTTTAGCTGTAGCACGATACTGGAACTGGTTTGTCGCAATTGGTGTTTTGGGTGCTTCGACCTCGGTGGTGCTGCATCTATTGGCGACTCGGCTTGGTCACGCGAGCATCGCGATAGGGAACGCGATGGCTGCAGAGGAAAAAAAGCAAGGACGAAACACGTTCCGAATCAACATCTCACTCGCCGAGAACTCCGTGCCTGAAAACACAACATGCCGAATTCACGACTGCTGGTGGATATTACTGCCGTGTGGATTCAGCGGACTTGTGGTCAGCTTCCTGGCTCTCCATACTCGAGGTGAACTCAATCTGCACCCTTTGACGCTAGGCGCAGTGAGTTTTGCGGGCGCTTTGCTGGGTGTCGCCGGAGGGTTGATTGTTGTCTGCTTGAAGTTTGTTACCGCTCACATTGTGGCAGAGTTCCGCAGGAACTGACCGACAGATTTCAGCGCGAGCTATGGGTGTAAAAGTTTGTGTGACACGGGCCCAGCGTGGGATCAAGCAACTGAGTGTAGAGTCGATCACGTCGATTTTCACGAATCGAACTCAATCACATTGGGACGAATTCACTAGCGCATTGTCCAGACTAAATTCTGGGGCTGCAGAGTAGAGCAATTGTCCTCAATTGCTCCTGAAACGATTGAGGACAATCGGTCCACACTCAGCCGCCAACCCAGAATTAAGATAGAACGATGCACTAGTGCCAAACCAAACTCTCCCATCACTGCCAAAGCAGGTGGTACACGTTGCGTATTATTTATTATTTCGGCCTCGGCCCAGGAATCCAGGTCAGTGTAAAGTGACCTCGATCATTCCTGATAACGTTGTCCAAATCAACCAACCCAATCCCATAGTCAAAGCGAGCAATCAACCGATCGCTGATTTGAAATCGAGCGCCGAGCCCTGTGCTCCAGGCGAACGTACTGGCATCTTCACCCGGCAACGGTTCATCTAAGTAGCCGTTGGCAAGGTCCATGAATGCGTAGTTCCGCAACACGCGCTGATCGACCTCACAGCCCCAATATTGCGTTCGTGGTCCAAATTCGAAATTTGCGATCCAACCATGATCGGCGTTGAAGGCTCGCTGATCAAATCCGCGAAGCGAGTCGAAGCCACCTATCCCCAGAGTTTCGCTGAACAGCAGCCGCTCCGATGCCACTTGGCCACTAAGCCGCGAGACCATTTGCCAACATTCATGTACTACTCGCGACAGTTCCAAACCCGCTTTACCGTAGATATAGTCGGGCGAAGTGCCAGGTCGGATCGATGTGAATGCGGCAGCAGAATGAACACCTGTCATACCTCCGCCAGGGCCGACAAACATGTCCATATCCAATCGTGCGTATTCATCGGGCAATCGACCCCGCTTGAAATGGTCGTAGCCCAAGTGCAACTGAAATAAGTCGGCGTTTGAGGCCGCAACGGTCGAGCCTGTGAACTCGAGGTTGTTGTCGGTCGACTTGAATTCGGCACCAAGCTCCACGTTGGCAGCTTCGTCGCGAGTGCGTATCAAATGCCGGACTAAGCCACTCCCAGTCTGCCAGCTTTCGCCGTCCTGAACCAATCCTGCAGGCAACTCCGGAGACACTGCTGCCCAACTGCCGTAGCTCTGCCAAGAGTAGCAACGCGACAACGGCTGAGTATAGCTGAGCGAATGGGCCTTCAACAATGCGAACTCTTCGTCGGTCGTGTATTGATAACCCAAGATTCCGCCGCGGCCAAACAGATCGCCGTAACTGAATCCCGTAAAAAATCGACCGTAATTCAAGCTTTGTACTCCGGTATCGTCGATTCCCATACAACCACGCACAGGCCGAACATCGCTGACTTTGTAGATCACGTCCGTCGTCCCTGCGGCGGATCCCTTTTGGAAATCGACTGACACGCGCCGAAAGGGGTTTTGATTCAGCCACAGCAGATCGTTCTCTAGATTGGGCTCGTAGACGCGATCTCCGGCACGAGTGCATGCGATCCAACGGCTGACCTCTTCGCAGTCGAAGTAACAGCCGCGCTGAACACGAACGCGATCGATACGACTCTCGATTACAACCAGTTGCATCGTACCACCAGTGATGCGTTGTTCGGGTATTTGCACGTCGACGATCGGCAACTTGCACTTGCGATAGTGCTGGTGAATCTCGCGGGCCAGATCTAGTATCGAAAGCATTCCCGGTCAGAGGCGACGGCGTCATTACAACGCAAGTCCACGAGTGACCGATCATGCTGGACAGACGTTGAGGTTGGCTTACATCATCCAGTGATGTTTCATCGGCGAATCTCTCTTGGATGTTCTCAAGCGACAAGACGTAATCTAGAATTGGTCGCACGTAGTTACGGCGCATTCTAGAGTCGAGGGTCTGTTTTTCAGAAATCAGAGTTCACGCTCGCAGATCGGATGAACTAAATGAGTGAAGATCCTCAAGCCCGTTACGGCCTTCCGTCTCGGTACGCACCGTACGCGCCGCCTTCGCTTGAGAGTCGAACACCACCGCTTTGGCCAGAAATGGTCCCGCCGCAGCGTACGCACTCGATTCTTGGCATTG
>SYJV01000124.1 GCA_005798335.1 Planctomycetaceae bacterium
AACGATTTCGCTGCAACGACTTGTTCTTTCCACTGCAAATGAAAGTGGCGCTGTCCATTTAGGTTACCGAAAATCCGATTTCACCCTCCGTTTCGACGCCCTCAGAGGCGCACTAGATGCGTATCTCCGAGACGCAGGCGCTCCCAGTTCATTCGCGTCTTGGAGAAACGCGCCTACGTTTCTATGAAAGACAAGCAGCGCTACCTGCGAGTCACCGTCATGTCGCCTGATTGGACGCTTTCAAACGATGTTACCATCAGTTGATATGTCCCAGCAACTGGCGCTGTCCAATCGAGCGCGGCGTAATAGGCATTGACGTCGTCCGCGGAGACCACGGGCGTTCCGTCGGGGGCCAAGAGCACGAGAATCGTGTCCCAAACCTCTCCTGTCGGTCCATCCGTGGTAATGCTGAGCGACTCGCCGGCAGTCGCGTCGAGTGGTATGACTATCGTATCGCCGGGCACTAACGTCCAAAGCCCGGTGTCGCCGGGTTCGAGTGGCTGACCTTGAACATAGTTCGTGGTAACCATCGTGATATGTGCCAGCGTCTCTTCGGCTGCGAGAAGTTCCTGTCCGAAGTTAGCGTAACAAACTGCCAAAATCGCATGCAGGCGTGGTGTGTCCAAGCCTCCAGCCATCGCTAATTGCGCTTCCTCAAACGCTCGTTCAAAGTCCCGTTCACCATAGGTATAGGCATCTGCGGCAATGAAATGGACATGTGGATTGTTGGGATCCAAATCGATCGCTTTATACAGATCGATCAGCCCTCGATTTATTTGATGTCGCGAGAGCAACCGAGAAGATGCACGCATTAATAGAGCATAACGATTGTTGGGATAGAGTTTGAGAATCTTATTCTGTTGATGAATCGCCTTGGGATATTCGAAATACCACCAATGCGCGAAACTGAGTCCCATTAAGGAATTCAGATCATTTGGTTGGGTCTGAAGGCGAAGTTCGTAGTGTAGGTAAATCTGCTCGCTGGCGTCCGGATGGAGCGGAATTACCTTGGCGGTAACCAGGGCATAGTCACGCACGCAGTCCGAGTAGCGCCGTAGCATCAGCTCTGCTTCGATTCGCCCACGATATCCGTCCACTTCCGTAGGATACTGGTCGATGTATTGAGAAAATACCGCGATCGCCTTATGGTACTTCCCTTTGTCGATCAACCTTTGTCCTTGATCCAGCAGCGACTCTGCACGCAAGGGCGTCGTCAATAGCAAACCACATGAGATAGCCCAAAAACAGGCGGCCGAGTTCATTCGTCGTGTCATTTTTCATTCCTCACGTATGAAAATAGGAGGCAAGCGGCAATGTTGCCACCGTCTGAAAGCAAATCGTCACGAACCAGTTTTCCCGACATCGTTCCACGACAAATCGAACCACAAACTCGGGGATTTGCGCGATACGGTTTGCATGTTCGCAATACGAGTCGATTTGGTGCGAAGGATCATGCAACGCCTACTATGTAATTGCGCGAGACACGCGAACTGTTACAGGTGCTCAGAATTATTCTTGGATTCGCATTCCGCGACAAATCGAACCACAAAAACCGTCATTCCCGCCGTGATTTTGTCTCCCGCTGAGAGTAGCTTGTCGCGGACCAACTGGGAATTTACAAACGTCCCGTTCGCGCTTCCCAAGTCGCACAGCACTGGGCCATCTTCCGAGTCTTCGATTTCAAAGTGACGCCTGGACATCAACTCTTTGGTCGCCGAATCAAACGCTCATTCCAGCCAACCAAATTCCTACGCTGCGAATCGGCGGGAGCAGTAGTTTGGTGCGGTAAGAACGAAACAATCGGTTGTCCGGTATCTCTCGTTGCAATTGTGCCCAGGCGCGCAATAATCTGTCCGGCAAACAGGTGGCGCGTAATAAGTCATAACTAGTTGGACAGCGCCACCATTTTGCAAATACAAGCCCGAAGCGCAAGCGAGTGAATAACTTACGACCATAGTGAATAACTTACGACGACTATGACAATTCACTCGCTTGCGCTTCGGGCTTGTAATCCGCCAAAAGGTGGCGCTGTCCAACGAGGTTTCTTTTGAGGTGATGTATGCAGCAAAATCTAATACCAAGCGTTTCGAGAATTATGTTGGGATTGGCAATTCTTGTGGCGTCCGTAAACTTCAGCGCTGCTCAGCGGCAGGCAAGTTCTTCGTTGAAGAAATGGCAAGCGGGCAAGGGATGGGGCTGGGTGTGGGGAACCGATGACGAAGTTGGCAGTCTGAATGAGATGACCAATGCCAGTCGTTTGGCTGCGTTGCGGATGGCTCAGAGTGGCCAAGTTTTTGATCTTGGAGTTCTTTACGACCGTCATTCGTTCAAATGGCCAGGTCACAGTCCGGGCGAGATTATTACTTTTCGATCGCCGGAGAACGTCAAACGGCAAGGTGATTTTGCGCCAGCGAAAACCGATCCGCGTGGGACCGCGTGGCATAGTTGCGCGCTGTTTATCAGTGACAATGTTGGCACACAACTCGATGGGTTAGCGCATGCTGTCGAAGGTTCGGATAATCATTGGTACAACGGATTCAAAGCGGCTGACTGGGGAGGGAACTTCGGCCCGCGCAAGTGTGATGCGTCCACGATCCCTCCGATCATCGCTCGCGGCGTGATGATCGACGTCGCAGCGCAAAAACGAGTTCGCGCTTTGCCGGCGAACTACGGTATTACCGTTGATGACTTGCGGGCGGCGCTGGAGGAACAGAAGTCGGAGATTCAGCCCGGAGACGTCGTCTTGATTCGAACGGGCGCCAGTCAATTTTGGGGCGGCCCTGAACCTGAGCTGCGCGATAACATGGTTTCGCACGACTCGGCGGGCATTGTTCTCGAAACCGCCAAGTGGTTGGTCGAACAGAAGGGAGCGATGTTAATCGGCAGCGATACCAGTGGGTTGGAAAAGGGTCCGACGGCCGACCAAGCTGCTGCCTTTCAGCAAACGATGGGTTCGTTCATGCCGGTCCATAACTACCTGTTGATCGAACAGGGTGTACACATCGGAGAACTGCATAACTTGGAAGAATTGTCCAAAGAAAAAGTGTACGAGTTCTGCTACATGTGTGCTACCGCGAAAATTCGTGGTGCTACGGCGGGGTTTGCGTTGCGCCCGATCGCGATTCGCTAGTCTGCAAAATAGAAAAATCGTACTTGGAAAACCATTATGACTGGCGCTGTTATTCGCATGGGAATCGTTGGGCTCGACACTTCGCATGTCGGTGCATTCACCAAGATCTTTCACGCTCCGAACGCCGACGAGGATTTGCAAAAGATCCGGGTAGTGGCTGGCCTGCCGGCAGGAAATCCGGATTTTCCACTCAGTCGAGATCGTATTGCAGGGTTTACTGATGAGCTGCGTCAACTGGGAGTGGAGATCGTTGACTCAATGGCAGAATTGCTTGCGAAAGTGGACGTCGTGATGCTGGCCAGTGTCGATGGTAGTCAGCACTTGCAACAAGCGAAACCGATCTTTGAATCTGGCACACCGGTCTTTATTGACAAACCGCTGGCGGCTTCGTTAACTGACGCGTTGGCGATATACAAGTTAGGGAAAAAACACCAAGTACCTTGGTTTTCGTCTTCGTCAAGTCGCTTTACGCCGGGCTACTTGCCACTGCGCGATGACGCACAACGAGTGGGAAGAGTGCTGGGATGTGATGTGTACAGCCAGAATCGCGCGACGACTGGTCATCCGGATTTGTTTTGGTACTCCATCCATGGAATTGAGTTGTTATACGCGATCATGGGCCAGGGGTGCACATCGGTATCGATGATTCAAACTCCGTACACCGAATTGGTGCGAGGAACTTGGAAGGATGGTCGCGTCGGCGTTTATCGTTCAATTCGCGAAGAAACTGGCAAAGCGGGTGTGGGAGTTACCGTTTTCGGCGACGTCGGAATTGTCCACCATAATCAGTTCTACGACTATGTACCGATGTGCCATGAATTGGCCAAGTTCTTCACTTGCCTCCAACCTCCAGTCGCAAACGATGAGACGCTGGAGATTATCGCCTTCATGGCAGCGGCAACGCAAAGCAAGCTGCGGGATGGCGCCCAAGTAAGTCTTGCTGAGGTAATTTTGCAGGCTGAACGTCACGGCAACCTTTGATTTACCAAACAACCTGACGAGTCAATTATGTCGACGATTGTTCCCGACCAACTGCCGGCCCAGGCAACTGTGCCACCGTTGATGGATGACGATTTTATTGTTGGTCAACTGGTGAAAATCACCGGCCAGATCCAGTCGGAAGTTAGTCTGCTTGACACAGTTGGTTCACGCGATTGCGCTTGTCGGAACCATAATGTTAACCCGCGTGAATTGGCGTGGGATTGACTACTCGCTTGGCAGGGGAGGAAGGATTACTCGACTGAATTATGCTCCTTTTCACAACAGTAACGACGAACCGTCGGCCCACTCTTTGTGATCCTGTCGCAACAGTTTGGGATTTCTAAGGGCCTGTGAACAAATAACTTTTACAACTTTCGGACTCGAGGCGTGAGCGAGTAGTTCCACTCGCCGTGGAAATTATCGCGTTTCAGCTTCAACTTTGCGAGCTCTTCATCGGTGACCTTTATTTTCGTTGGGTACT
>SYJV01000125.1 GCA_005798335.1 Planctomycetaceae bacterium
GCTCGTCGATCAGTAACATGATCACGTACGCATCGGGATAATTCTTTAGTACTGCGCGGGCCATCTTTTGCAGCAAAATCGTCTTGCCTGCACGCGGCGGACTAACGATCAATCCACGCTGACCGAAACCAATCGGAGCGACCATATCGACCACTCGCGTTTCAATTTCTTCGGCGGTTGTCTCCAAGACTATTCGTTGATCGGGATGCAACGGAGTCAGCGTTTCAAACTGGGCCTTGCGATGGCGCACCTCGGGGTCCTGGAAGTTCAGTGCCTCAACTCGTAGGAGCGCGAAATAACGTTCGTTCTCTTTGGGCGGTCGAATCTGTCCGGCCACCGTCGTGCCAGTCTGCAATCCAAAACGACGTATTTGACTGGGCGAGACGTAAATATCGTCCGGGCACGAAAGGTAATGGTGGTTCGCGCTGCGCAAGAAACCAAATCCGTCGGGCAAAATTTCTAATGTCCCTTCGCCATACATCAGGCCATTGTTTTTCAAGCGTGACTTGAGAATCTGAAAGATGAGATCTCGTTTCGGCAGGCCAACGAAATCAACAACGTTTTCATTCCTGGCGACCTCCGCCAATTCTGCCAACGACATCTGATGCATCTGCCCAAGCGGTACACAAGGCGACTTTACTGTCGGATCAGGCGGCGCCGTTGGGACGTTCTTCGCGCCAGCAGCTCGTTCGCCTGCAATTTCTTCTGCCAGCGACAACGGTTCGCGATCGGCGTCCAATTCGCGAATGCGCCGCGCGAGATCTTCGTCGGCCATCGGTGGACGAGGGCGGTTCATGGGAAATGGCCTACGAACTGGACGTTCCCCGTGCGGACGGGACGAACGGTAACCATTCATGGCACTAAACTCCTGAAACTCAACATAAGTGCGATCGCCAAATTGACGACCAATGGGAGAGATTAGCAATACAGGCGGGAAAAAAACTCGCAGTTGCCTCTCAAAAAGATAAGAGCATCTCGGCACTGCACTTCAGTCATAGTACACCTGGGCTTCCACGCTGACAACACGCAAATACCAGATTCCACATGCCTGATTGGCAAACTGTATTGTTTTCTTCGGACAGTAAACTCGTAATTTTTCCTAGCATCGTGCCGAATCAGCACCATCTGGTTAAGTTTATGGAGCGACGATCCCTGCTGAACTGACTTCAATGGTTAACAGAATCGCGTTCCAGCAACGACATGTACTTCGTAAAGCGAGTTGCTGGGATTGATCTACAACTTAAAAATTTTTTCTTGCCTTGGCGAATTTTCTCAGATATCGACGCTTAGGACACTTGCGAAAAATGGTTAAGATGAAGGAAATGTTTCATTGCCACGTTCGCGACGGTAGAAACAGGAATCATCCGAAGTGAACGAGAAATCGTTTATTGGCACCAGACAGCCAGGCAGGGTTTATGTCAGGTAAATCGTCTCGCGACCAAAATTCCGCGAACAACTCACCAGACTCGTTTCCTGATCTTTATGCGCTGCTGCGCCTTGCCGAGCCGCAGTCTGCCAGTGCCGCGCAGATTGAGCAGGCAATTGAACAACTACGGCGAGCAACTTCAGTCAGCCCTGAATCTAACTCACCCCATGCTTTACGAGCAAATCGTATTATTGATTTAGCCACTAAATATCTGCTCGACTCCGTGCGCAAGTCAGCTTACGACGCGAAATGGAGACAGGTTTACGGGCCCCGCGAAGGAATACAGCCTCCAAGCGCCACTAGCAACAATGTCGCTGAACGTCGATCCGCTGTATCGAGCGCTACATCTAGTCTTGTTGCAAGTTCCACAAGTCCAGCAGCTATTACCGCCAAGGAATCAGACACTTTTTTCCCGTCAGGCGATCCCGACCAGCCATTCAACTTGACCGCTTACAAAAACAATTCACTAATCTCATCAATTGACAGCGACCGAGAACTTGAGGAACTGCTGGATTACTTGAGCTCGTCCAAGCAAGACCATGATGCGCCGGATCGGCCTTCGTTATCATCGAGTGCCAAGTCGAATCAAGTTGCGCTTTCGACTACGACCGCTAAGCGAATTAGTCGTAGACGACCGCAACGTCCTCCATGGTTTGGTCTGATAGCCGTTCCAATAGGAATCGCGATCGTTCTGGCAATGGGATCTTTCCTATTGCGAGGGCAAAAGGGCGTTGTTAACAACCCTGCTCCACTGGCCACAAATATCGTTCCTTCACAAGTCGATGACGACCTTCGTGAACCGTCTTCAACTGCTGAAGTTAACGCCAAGCAAATCCCAATTCGTGGCAGCGGGTTACCCTCTCCCGGCTCAGGCAATGTTGCCGAATTGGACTTTGAACAGGCTTTGCCAGAGCCAACCGCGCCAGAATCGAAGATGCCCTCGGTTAACTCGGCAGCGCCACCAAGCCAGTCAATTTCGCCGCCCAAGAACAACGAACAGCCGACGACCAAATCGCCTCCTTCAGCGAACAAAACGGAAAAGAACATACCACCTAATAGCACAACCACGGTGACCAGCACCGCTGCGCCTACGCCAAGCAAATCTGATAATACCAATTCGAGTGCAAGCAAGAACGACTCTGCCGTTAAGCTGACGGATCAGCAACGCGAAGCTTGGACCCGCAGCATGCTCGCCGCTAAATCCTTGATCGGTCAACAAGAATTTGAGCAGGCCGGTACCAAACTGGACGAGTTAGATGGGAAGGCCAAAACGCAAATACAGCGAGAACAATTGGCGCGACTAAAAGCCGTTCTGGTACTCGCCCGAGAATTTCGCGAGTCGCTGCTCGCCGCTGTGGCCAACCTTCGCGCGGCTGAATCGATCAAGGTTGGCTCCAGTACCGTCGTGTCATTTGTAAGTGGCAATGCCAACTCGGTAACCGTTCGGATCAGTGGGGAGAACAAGAAATACAACTACGACGAAATGCCAATTGGACTAGCTTACGCGCTAGTGGATTTGAAACTCGATCGCGCTCACTCCAGCACACTCGCTCGCAAAGCAGCATTTGCGATAGTTCATCCCAAGAGTAATGATCTGGCCACAAATGCTGCCAAGGTAATGATGGTCGAGGCCGTACGGGCGGGTGCCGTCGCCTCGGACCTTGCCCGAGCTTTCGATGACCATTTCGAGCTGCCGTGAGCACTATTCGTAACGCTTCGACCGTAACGCGATACTGTCGTACCAGCTCGAATCGCAAGCGAGTGAATGACTGGCGACGATGTACTCGTTTGCGCTTCGAGTTGGTACCTATCAGTTTTCCTGCCGAGGGCTAGTCCCCGCCGCTCGCTTTTTATCAGACCAGTGTGAGGGTCCAAAAAGGAAGTAACAATGTCAACCGCACTCCACCGGTCCAGTTTCCTTGCATGCTTGCTCGTTGCGTTATTCTCGAGCCAAGTATTTGCGCAACCGTTACCGCGCGTATACTCGGCCGTTGAATACGAAACAATTGAAGAACTGGATCGAACAGCACCCATGCGAGACCGTGTATTGCTAAGGCTGGATATCGTCCGTCCGAAAGTTGTCGGCAAGTTTCCGGCGATCCTACAACAAACGCCTTACAATAAATCAGGCGGATTGGCTCGCGCTCGAAAGTTTGCTCAGCGCGGCTACGTAGTTATTAACGTGGACGCGCGAGGGCGATTCGAGTCGGGTGGGAATTGGGATCCATTTTCTCCAGCGCACAAAACGGACGGATACGATCTGGTCGAGTGGGCCGCACGACAATCTTGGTGTTCCGGCAATGTGGGAACTTATGGTCTGTCATACATGGGCTGGAAGACATGGTGGACAGCGACCGAAGCGCCACCATCGCTGAAAGCGATCGTTCCGGAAGTAGCGCCGCCTGACCATTTGTTCAACTGCCCGTACCAAAACGGAGTGCTGGTCTGCTGGATGGTCGACTGGGCGGGATCTATGTCCGGCAGTACGCCGCATTCGGCTGGCCCAGGTCCCTACGGCGGCTTTGCTGTCCGGCGCGAACAAGCCTATAGACAGTTGCCCTACATCGACTTTGACAAAACTCGCAACTATCTCGCGAATGGCTGGTGGCGGAAATGGATGACACAAAATACGCTCGCCGATCCATACTGGCGCGATATTGCTTACCAAACTCCGGCAAGCTACGCCAAAGTCCAAGTCCCCTCGCTGGCCATTACCGGATGGTTTGATGCGAACTTCCCTGGTTCGACCATGAATTACTCGGGAGTCAAACTGTATGGAGCCACCCCCATGGCCCGTCAGCCCCGATTGGTAATCGGGCCTTGGGAACACATCGTCAATTCCAAACGCGAGGCGGCCGGCGTCGATTTCGGCCCGCAAGCGATTATCGACTGGGACGGCTATGTCACCCGCTGGTTCGATTGTCATTTGAAAGGCATCGACAACGGCGTCATGAACGATCCTCCGGTGCACGTGTTTGTAATGGGGCGCAATCAGTGGCGAGCGTCCATCGACTGGCCGTTGCCACAAACGCAGTTTACTAAGTTCTACTTGCACAGCGGCGGGCGGGCGAATTCGTCAAAAGGAGATGGACGCCTGAGCACGCAAGCTCCCGGCGACGAACCTGCTGACAAGTTCACTTACGATCCAGATGATCCAACACCCTCCGCCGCATTTGCTAATGGCCACATTGATGGTCCCCGCGACATCAGCTTGTCGGCCGTGCGCGAGGACGTGTTGGTGTACGATACCGAATCACTTGCCGAGGACGTCGAACTGGTCGGACCAATCACGGCCAAGTTGTACGCAGCCACCAGCGCTCGCGATACCGATTGGATGGTACGCTTGGCCGACGTGTTTCCGGACGGACGTGCATTGTTTCTCGCCGAGGGAATTATGCGCGCTCGCCATCGTGATCCCCAGCAAGACGGCAGCTTCAATGCCCAGCGACTGAGCGTCATCGAGCCGAACAAGACCTACCCGTACACGATCGACTTTTGGCGCCCTACTGGAAATGTGTTCGCGAAGGGGCATCGAATTCGTATCGAGGTCTCCAGCAGTTACTATCCCTACTATTTGCGCAATCTCAATACCGGCGAAGACAACATTGCGTTAGCAACTCAACCGGTGATCGCTCAACAACTATTACGCCATGACAGTCGTCATCCGTCGCACGTCGTCTTACCTCTGATCCCGCACACAGAAAACGCCACTTTGTCGAAGGCGCGAGGAGACTCACCCGACTCACCCATCCGGAATTGACATCCGCGCAGCAACATCCCTATGAACGAGAGGCTACACAACATAACTTGGTGCTCAATCACTGGGGCCAACGCATCACAAGCCTGATACCGATCGGGCAGTCTCTGTTCTTAGGCGAGCGGCAGATGGGAATTTACCAAGGCCTAGATAAGCGAATACAAGCCCGAAACGCAAGCGAGTGCGTCAATCCCGGCATACACTCGCTTGCGCTTCGGGGCTTGTATTGGTAAGAAACTATCTGCCGCTCGCCTTACAGCCAGCGATCGAAACTATATCTCAACCGATCAATGTGCGATTCGAATTTGGAAATAGTCTGACAGACTGAATCGACCGAATTCCCTGAACTTCGCAATTTGCCCATGATGAAATTCGCTTGGTCCGTACCAGACGCTCTCATCTCATCATAGCCGAAATAGTCAATTTCTCTGCTAGAGTTGACGATTGCTAACTTAGTAAGGAACTTTACGGTTTGGCGCACAAGGAGGTTTGCACGGTGACACAGCTAGCAACAAATGCCGCGATTGCGGCGGTACCGGTACCTGCTTACTCCTACGATGCGATTCCGTACCCTAGCCATCCTTATGAAGCATCCCATCCTGATCAAATTTACTCTTTGGTGCGTTTATTCAAGATCGATGCCAAACTACCTGATGAAGCATCGGTGCTGGAATTAGGCTGCGCCAGCGGCGGCAATCTGATCCCGATGGCTGTCCAAATGCCCAATGCCAAGTTTGTGGGCGTGGATTTGTCGACGAAACAAATCACCGAAGGGCAAGCCAGAATCGACGCGCTGAAGATCCCCAATATTCAGCTTGTCGCCCGCGACTTTCGCGAGATCGATGACTCCTACGGAAAATTCGACTACATCGTTTGCCATGGAGTTTTTTCATGGGTCCCACCGGACACTCAGAATCGCATTCTAGAGCTGTGCCAACAAAGGCTGGCGACCAACGGAATCGCGTACATCAGCTACAACGCGTACCCAGGTTGGTTCATGCGCGGAATGATTCGCCAGATGATGCTGCATCATATCAAGAACGTCGATGAACCAATCGCCAAAGTTAAGCAAGCTCGGGCATTGCTCGCCTTTCTCGTTGAGAGCACCGAAGGCCAATCGACGCCTTATTCGCAGTTCCTCAAGAGCGAACTCGAAATGCTGGCCAAACACTCCGATGCGTATCTGTTTCACGACCACTTAGAAGAAAACAACAATCCCATGTTCTTCTACAAGTTCATGGAGATGGTCCAGTCCAAGGGTCTGCAATTCGTTAGCGAAAGCAGTTTGGCCAGCATGATTACTAGTAATCTGCCTGCCAAAGCCGCCGAGGCATTGACGAAACTAACCAATGACTTGCACCAGCGTAGTCAATATACAGACTTCGTCACCAATCGCATGTTTCGGCAGTCGTTGCTCAGCTTGCGCGACCTGCGAGTCGTACGGCACATTGATGATCGATGCTTGACCGGAATCTACTTCAGTGGCAATCTCCGACCACAAGACGAGTCGCCTACGCAGGAATTGAGCTCCAAGGTAGAAGTTTGTTTCAAATGCCCCAATAGCCGGACGATCACCACGGCCAATCCCGCGCTCAAGGCATTGATGTACTCCCTGGGTGATCACTGGCCAAAGTCGCTGACGTTGCCCGAACTATGCCACGATGTAGAACAGCGTCTGGAGAAGGTGACTACTCTTGGACAAAAAGAGCAGTTAACCATCGCCAATGTATGCGCATCGAACATTCTACAAATGATGGTGCGCGGCGACGTGGATTTTCGATATCTGCCCAATCGATTCACCACCGTGCTTAGCCCCAAGCCAGTCGTCACCGCATTGGCTCGACTCCAGGCTCGCGAAGGAACGCACATCACAACTCAACGACACATTACGATGATCGCCGATCCGCTGGTGCGCTCCGTCATTCAAATGCTCGACGGTACCCGTACCAAGTCGGACATCGTCAGGTTGATGTCGCAGTGGTCGCGAGAAGGCAAGATCAAGATCAATATCGAAGGGAAAGCTCCCAAAGACTTTACCAGTGTATACAACGCGGCAATCGACAGAGTGTTCGAAACACTGCGAACCTCTGCCGTACTAATTGCATAGCCAGCGTTTTTTTGTGACGCGGGGGCAAGCGTCCAGTTTGTCTACCAATAACTCGCGGTCGAGATTAGAGTTTTCAAAATTCAGTTCAAAGGAGATCGACTTTAATGTCACCGCTAACTCTGGAAACTCCGACCAGCGTTCCGGCATTCAGGATTGCGCCATTTTCCTGCAGTTACGATACTATTCCGTATCCCAGTCGGCCTTTTGAAGATTCACATCCCGACCATCTGTACACGATGGCTCGATTGTTCCAACTGAACCCTCAACTGCCTGATGAAGCCCGCATTTTGGAACTAGGTTGTGGTTCCGGCGGCAACCTAATTCCGGTCGCCGAGCAATTGCCTCGTGCTAGTTTTGTTGGCCTCGACCTATCCACCAAGCAGATTACCGAGGGGCTGGGATTCGTCGATGCGATGAAGCTGACCAATGTTCGGCTGCTCGCCCAGGATTTCAGCCATATCGATCCAAGTTTGGGCAATTTCGATTACATCATATGCCACGGAGTCTTCTCCTGGGTTCCGCCGGAAGTTCAGCGGCGAATCTTAGAGATTTGTCGTGATCGACTCAACCCAAACGGTGTGGCCTACATCAGCTACAATGCGAATCCAGGTTGGTTTATGCGCGGCATGATTCGCCAAATGATGTTACATCACGTCGATAACGTGGCTGATCCAATCATCAAGGTCCAGCAAGCCCGGGCGCTACTGTCGTTCTTGGTCGATAGCACTGAAGGCCATGACACCGCGTATGCCAATTTCTTGCGCCACGAATCCGATCTTCTCGCCAAGCAATCGGATGCCTATCTCTTTCACGAACATCTCGAGGACAATAATCACCCTCTGTTCTTCTACGAATTCGTAGAGCTGGCCGCAGCTAATGGGCTGCAATTCATGAGCGAATGCAACCTAGCGAGCATGATTACGAGCAATTTGCCCGATAAGGTTGCTCAAACGTTGACGAGATTGACCAATGACTTGCACGACCGCAGTCAATACACCGACTTCGTTACCAATCGATTGTTTCGGCAATCATTGTTGTGCCATAAAGGTGCGCAAGTAGTTCGCAAGATTGACGATGGTTGCATCCCTGGCATGTTTTTTTCTGCTCAACTGCGCGCTGAAAAACTTGCTCTGGGACAAGATCTCAGTCCCACCGCCAGCGTCTCCTTTAACTGTGAAGGTGGCAGAATCATCACGACTTCCAACCCAATTCTCAAGGCTCTAATGTACACGCTAGCCGATGCTTGGCCAGCTTCATTGACTTTGCCGCAATTGTGCCAAGTCATCGAACAACGGCTGTCGGGAATCGATCAAGCCACCAATACAGATCATCAGTCAGTAGTCGACGAATGTGAATCGCACTTGCTGCATATGCTGGTGCGAGGTGATCTGAAGTTTCGTTACGTGCACGATCGATTTGTTAGAGAAATCAGCCAACGACCTGCCGTATCGCACTACGCTCGCCTACAATCGCGCGATGGCAACGATATCACAACGCTTCGGCACGTAACGGTGGTGGCAGACTCACTGTCGCGAATTATCATCAACGCGCTCGATGGCGCGCGCACCAAGGAAGACCTTGTATCACTATTGAGCGAAATGCTGGCCGAAGGAAAAATAACGGCCAATTCGCAGGGTAGGTCGATCGAGGATCTGACGTCAGTATTTAGAATTTCTGTCGATCGTAATCTCGAAACTCTGCGGCGCGCCGCATTGTTAGCCAAATGACGGTGGCACAACCGCTTTGTCACGTGCAATCACAGCTACTCTGCAAGATCAGATTTTCAGACTAGAAGACTATCCAAGCATAAATATTGGCGCTGGGGCGAGCGGCAGCCAAGAGAAATCGCAACCGCCGTGACCAAGGTACTTCCGTGTACCTTGATTCTGGCCGCAGCGGGCACTCAACGGGACTAGAGCTTAGAGGCCATCGAGTGCACTCACACCTGATATTCGCATTCCCTGCGAATTCAGGATGGTGAAACCCTCGGATCACGACGAGGTCGTCGCTGTCCGATGTGGCTGTTCAGCCTGTGGCCGCGGGCTGAACCGGGGTTTCACACATTTCCGATATTTCTTAATTCTTTGCTGCAGGCGCACATCCGATTCCCGCCAAAGCTCGTTCCGCCAATTGATCATACTGCGGTTGAGCCTGTTCGAGAAACCGCCCCCACGCTACCGAATCCCAAATTTCCAGATGATTTCGAACTCCCAAAACGACGACTTCGGATGTTAGTTTGGATAGCTTGGCTAATTCTGGAGGAACTCGCAATCTACCTTGTCGATCGATCTCAGCCGGTTGAGCCTGCGCGTAAAACAAGCGGCTAAACGCTCGATTTTCCACTGCGACAGGACTGTTTTGGGCCAAGGTTTGCCCGAGCTCCTCCAGTACCTCTGAAGTGTAAATTGCTAGCGACAAATCAGTTCCAGGAGTGATAAACAAGCTGCTTTTTTCGGGAAATCCTATTGCATCGCGCAATTGCTTGGGAAGTGCCAGGCGCCCCTTTTCGTCCATGCTTCGTCGATAACTTCCAGTTAACAGCATCGTTTTCCACTTGTTACCACTTTCTCCCACTGAGCCCCAAGAATACCCATTTGTATGCTCAAGTCAACTAAAGTTCGCCAGGAAAAAAGCGCTTGCTAACATCGAAACTGCGCAGGGTCTGATCCTGTCAGCACTTGCGATTAGAAAATAAACTTAGGAGCCGTGATTAATAGTTAGATGGGAGGGTACGTGAGTTATTTAGGCGAGCGGCAGATGGGAATTTACCAAGGCCTAAGCGAATACAAGCCCGAAACGCAAGCGAGTGCGTCAATCCTGGCATACACTCGCTTGCGCTTCGGGCTTGTATTGGTAAGCAACTATCTGCCGCTCGCTTTATTCACCTAAACCGAGTTGCCGTCCGGAGTCCGTAACCTCGAACTCTTCTGTGCGAAATTGAACCCATTTTGAGCTGTGTCAGTTTTCGGTTATTTTGTCGCCTAACGTCAATACCGTTCAACGAACGTGGGATAAGCTTCCAGCTTGTCAATATCTTGTGCAAGCAATGGCGAAACGCCGCTACAGGTTGACAAGCTGGAAGCTTATCCCACGTTCGGTGAACGGTATTGCGCCTAACGTAGCTTCTCAACTTGTATCAACACGCGGTCACCAATTCCCAAATCAAGGAGTCACGTATGGTTATGCACTTTGGCGCGGACACTCACCGAAACCAACAATCGCTAGAGACTAAGGCGCGTCGGCGGGGATTCCTCAAATCGATGGCAGTTGGGGCTGGATTGACTGCAACACCTATGGCTCTTCTGAGCATGGCTCAAGATCGCTCAGCCAAGAGTCAGCCATACGCTGCGGAACCCAACCTGGTCGAGCCTACGATCGTGAACTCCATTCCGCTCGGTCGAGGCAAACTACGCATCACAAAGCTAGAGACGTTTCTTGTTCAGCCGCGCTGGCTGTTCTTGAAGGTGCATACCGACGCTGGCATTGTTGGTTGGGGCGAGCCGATTGTCGAAGGCCGCGCAAAGACGTTGGCAACTGCGATTTCCGAGTTAGGTGAGTACTTGATTGGCAAAGACCCCCGCGATATCACGCACCATTGGCAAGCGATGTATAGGCACGCGTTTTATCGCGGCGGTCCCGTGCTGACCAGTGCTATCAGTGGCGTCGACATGGCACTGTGGGACATTAAGGGCAAAGCGCTGGGCGTGCCCATTTATGAACTGTTAGGCGGACCCACGCGCGGCAGAGTGCGAGTGTACGCGCATGTTCGAAACGATGTCGAACTGCTCAAACAAAAAAAGGCCGAGGGATTTCGCGCGTTTAAGACAGGAGTGCTCAACTCGACGCGTTCGGGCATCGTTGCTCCACCCTCCTTTATTCGTCAAGCTGCGGACGCGTTTGCAGCGCTTCGCGAAGCCGGCGGAGACGATGTGGATATCGGGATCGACTTTCATGGTGCGATCGGGCCTCAAAATGCTAAGTTGCTGATCAAGGCATACGAGCCTTATCAACCGATGTTTATTGAGGAACCCGTGAACTGCCAAAACGTGGATCTCATGGCTGAGATCGCTCGTGGGACGCATTTGCCAATCGCGACTGGCGAGCGCATTTTTACCAAATGGGGATTTCGAGAAATTCTCGAGAAAGGAGCTGCTACAATCCTGCAGCCCGACCTGTGCCACGCTGGAGGCATTTCAGAAGTTCGCTTAATCGCAGGCATGGCGGAATCGTATTATGCCGCCATAGCGCCGCACAACCCGCTTGGCCCGATATCGCTGGCGGCGGGATTGCAGATTGCTGCATCGATTCCGAATTTTATGTGCCAAGAACAAGTCAGTCTGGGCGAAGGCTATCTGAAGCGCCCGTTTACAGTTAGGGATGGCTACATCGAC
>SYJV01000126.1 GCA_005798335.1 Planctomycetaceae bacterium
GAAGAAGGCCTAGAGAAAGGACTAGAGAAAGGCCTAGAGAAAGGTCGAGAGGAAGGTCAAGCGATTGGACGTATTCAATTGCTTCAAGAACTGCTTGGCGATCCGGTAACGCACAAGGAGCAGTTGAGCACGATGTCGCCAGAGCAGCTAGCATCTACGATGGAATCTCTTCAGTCAAGGCTTCGCCGTAGAAACGCTTGACCAACCATGGTCTCCCTCGTTTCGAAACGATGTCGTGGTTACTCTGGATACGAGCCCTTCGGTGGGTGCCTGGCACGAATGGCACTGTAGTTTACGGCATTAGGATTTACGACACGAGGCGACTCCGAGTGCTCCCAAGGGCTGGCACTTGCCGAGCACTGCCTCGCAAGGCAGGAGCCTCAATCGTCGTGTACTCCGATTGAATTTGCCTGTCAGCAAATACTATTTTGCTGCCCGCCTAAACCCAACTTTTGGGCTTAAATTTAGACGGGAGAATCAGTGCTTGGTCAAGTCGTAGCACATCAGCACGTCCTGGTCTCGCAGGTACAACTTTTCGTTGGCAATCACAGGATGTGGCCAACTGTTGTCCAAATGTGAAGGCAGCTTGAACGAACTCTTGAGTTTGAACGCATCGGGACTGGCTTCGATCAGCGCCATAACGGCGTTCTGATATCGGAAGTAAAGATGACCGTCGGCATAGGCGATGGCCGCCGATTCGGCACCGGGACCGCGAATCGGTCCCCATTTGATCTTGCCAGTCAGTAGCTCGATGCACATCGGGAGTCCATTGTTTTGACCGTGACCAAAATAGACGTGATCGTTCACTAAAACCATACCACCGTGATGGTTTTGTGCTTTGTTGCCAGGATGAAAATAAACCTCCTTGACTTGAATTCCATCGGACGACTTTGAAAGTTGCAGCAGCGCCGCACCGGCTCCGTAGCCGGTGGAAGCGAACACATAGTCTTGATGGACCAGGGGCGTCGGAATGCTCGCCACTCCGTTTGCGACTCGATTGTATCCCCACAGCGCGACGCCGTCAGTCGGCGAAACTCCGATCACGCCTTGGCCAACTAACTGTACGTAGTGGCGAACGCCGGCACCGGTGCTGACCACAATCGACGAGTATCCCGCACCGGCATGACCAGGCCCCTTCATCTTGCTGGGGGCTTTCGTTTTCCAAACCGTTTCGCCGGTCGATCGATTCAAAGCCACAATCAAAGCGTCGTCGGCGCCAGGAGTGCACAGCACATGCTCACCATCGACTAACGGCGATTCACAAAATCCCCAAGTCGGCACCTTGCCGCCAAAATCAGCGACAAAATCTCTAGACCAGATCAGTTTTCCAGTCTGGCGTTCAACGCAGACGACTTTGCCATGGTAGGAAATCGCATATACATGATTCTCATGGATCGTTGGCGCACCGGTCGGGTCGCCTTCAGCATCAATCTTAGTCTCCCACAATGGTTCGCCAGTTTCGGCGCGACGCGCGATCAGGCAAACTTGCTTGTCGAGTTTGCCCATCGTGAATAGTTGCCCCTGTGCGATCGATACCGTAGACATCCCTCTGCCTAGTCCTTTCACCGACCATATCAGGGGTGGTCCGTCACTGGGCCATTGCGTTAGCAGTTGACTAGCCGGCGATTTTCCATCGCGATTCACTCCGCGCCATTGCGGCCAATCGTTGGGCGAAAGAGTCGGTTCAGCAGCCGCAACAACCGGTTGAACTAAGCCGGACTGGATTGTGCTGGGGCTTGTAAATGTAAATGCGTGCTGTTGCCAGTGATCCTGCAACGACATCGACATGATGTTTGCGGCGATCAACAAAGAACAGATCCCCAAAACGACCAACAGAGTTCTTTTCATTTTATGCGCTCTCTAATTTTCTTTTCTGCTACTGTGCAGCGCATTTACGCCATACGGCTAGCTTTGTAGCTTCTTATATCGGAATCGATGGGGTTGATCCGCGTCAATGCCGAGCCGTTCTTTGCGCTGCTGCTCGTAGGTTTGGAAATTACCTTCGCACCAATGCACGTGTCCATCCCCTTCGAATGCCAATATATGGGTTGCCAGTCGGTCTAAAAACCAGCGATCGTGCGAAATGACAACTACACAACCGGCATAGTTTTGGATCGCTTCTTCGAGCGCTCGCAACGTATCGACGTCGAGATCGTTCGTGGGTTCGTCCAGCAACAATACATTGGAACCGCGGCGAAGTAACTTTGCCAAATGTACACGATTTCGTTCGCCGCCTGACAGCACACCGACTTTCTTTTCTTGGTCAGGTCCGCGAAAGTTGAATCGCGAAACGTAGGCGCGCGCATTAATTTTGCGGCCGCCCATTTCCAGCAGATCGTTTCCGCCACTGATTTCTTGATACACCGTGCTATCTGGCGCGAGTGCATCGCGATTCTGGTCCACGTAACCCAGTTCAACGGTCGGACCGATTCGAAGCTCGCCCTCGTCCGGCTTTTCCTCGCCCGTGAACATGCGAAACAGAGTAGTCTTACCGGCTCCATTGGGCCCGATCACTCCCACGATACCTCCGGCGGGAAGCCGAAACGACAGGTCATCGATCAAGACTCGATCGCCGTAACCTTTGGAAAGTCTAACGGTCTCGATCACCAGTTCACCTAGATGTTTACCAGGAGGAATCTGAATTTCCAGCTCATCGGGTCTTTCCTCAAATTGTTCGGCGGCCATTTTCTCATACGCCGTGATGCGGGCTTTGCTTTTGGCTTGTCGCGCCTTGGGCGAAGAACGAATCCATTCCAATTCACGAGCCAAAGTTTTCTGTCGACTGACTTGCCCTTTTTGTTCGCGTTCCAGTCGCTGCTGTTTCTGTTCCAGCCAACTGGTGTAATTGCCTTCGAATGGAATTCCTCGGCCCCGATCCAGCTCCAAGATCCATTTGGCGACGTTATCCAAAAAATAACGATCGTGAGTGACTGCCACTACGGTCCCGGGGTATTGCGCCAA
>SYJV01000127.1 GCA_005798335.1 Planctomycetaceae bacterium
CGTGGGATAAGCTTCCAGCTTGTCAATATCTTGTGCAAGCAATGGCGAAACTCCGCTACAGGTTGACAAGCTGGAAGCCTTTTTATACCCCACATCTTTTTTGTTATTGTTTTGGAGACCCGATATGGGATTGATAGCGTAATAAATTTAGTCCCTGCTGACATGGAAGGAAGCGGTCATGGTAGCCGATTGGGTGGAAGAGGAGTTTGCTGGCATTTCTTTCGGTGACAAACGATTGGAGTCGCGATTGAAAGTTTGCATCTCACAAGCTACTAGTATGGGTGAATCGACGCCTGATCGAGCTAGATCCAAGGCCGAGCTGAAGGCGACTTATCGTTTCGTGGACAACGAGAAAGTGACTGTGGAGAAAATTCTCGGCGAACATAATCAACAGACTCGCACGCGGTGCGGCGACCAGAGGAAAGTCTATTTGATTCAAGATACCACCGAAGTCGATTTGACCAAACCCAAGCAAACCGTTCAAGGAGCTGGGCCGCTGGGGACCGACAGACGGCAGGGCTTTTTCTATCATCCGCTGTACGCTGTCGCCGAGAACGGAGTGCCGCTGGGAGCTGTGGATCAAGTGATGTGGACGCGCGATCCAGAGTCGCTTGACGTTCCACCCAAAGAACGAGCCGCGGAAAGAAAGCGGGCTAGCTTCGAAGAGAAGGAAAGCTGCCGCTGGTTGGAGATGATGCAGAGTGGCGAACAGATCGCTCGCAGCCTGCCCGGGACCCACTTCACCATGGTCGCCGACAGCGAGGCAGACATTGGCGAACTGTTCAGTGAAGCACGCGAATTGCCAAATAACTACGACTTCATCATACGGCAGAGTAAGCCGCACTCGATCGTCTGGGCAAGCGATTCGGCAACCGGGCGGCCGCTCGAGGGCAAGAGCCTAGAGGAGGCGCTTGCCA
Organism: Planctomycetaceae bacterium; assembly: GCA_005798335.1. GTDB lineage: Bacteria > Planctomycetota > Planctomycetia > Pirellulales > Pirellulaceae > Aureliella. The sequence continues at coordinate 918 of SYJV01000127.1, forward strand.
AGGCCGCGTGGCGAAGCACTCGCACCGTCAGCGTTGGCGGACGCGAGCCTCCGGTGCTGCCCGACGATAAGAAACGCGTTCGCAAACAAGCTCGCACGTCGCGTGAAGCCGAACTGCGGATTCGAGCCATCACGGTCACCATCGCTGGCCCCCGTCGTCCCGGCGGCGGGAGTCTGCCAAACGTAACGCTCAACGTCGTCGAGGTCCTGGAAGAACATCCACCCGAAGGCGAGCCGCCAATTCGCTGGATTTTGTTTACCACGCACCCCATCGAAACGATCGCGGATATCGAAGCGGTGCTCGACGGATACTGCCAACGCTGGGCGGTGGAGTTGTACTTCAAAACGCTCAAGAGCGGTTTGAAAATCGAGGACATGAAATATGAGACACTGGAACGCTATCAAACGGCGTTTTCCATGCTCACGATAGTCGCCTGGCGAGTGGAGTATCTCAAAGGCGCCACGCGTAGCGCCCCAGATAGTTCATGCGAGAAGTACTTTACCAAAAATGAATGGATCCCCATCATGATGTTCGTGACCTGTCGCCCGGTCGATCCCACCGAACCACCAACCATGGCGAAATTCATGACAGCAATTGCGGAATTGGGTGGATACATCAACAAAAAAGCCCAAGGCCCACCAGGATCAAAAACGATCTGGCGTGGAATGGGCCGCTTCGAAATCATCGTCAAAGCCTATGCGGCATTTGCTAAATCGACTTGTGGGGTATAAAAAGGCTTCCAGCTTGTCAATATCTTGTGCAAGCAATGGCGAAACTCCGCTACAGGTTGACAAGGCTGGAAGCTTATCCCACGTTCGTTGAACGGTATTGCGTTTAAGATCATAAATTGGTGGGAGTTGAATTCAAACGTACCCAAACACTGGCCCCGCCAATTTTTAATTTTGAACGCGCACCCTCATAGGTTAGCTGTGATCACAAACAAGCTTATGCCGAGGTTCGAATTTCGATTTTCTTTGGTTGAGACTTCGCGGACTTTGGCAGTTTGATATGCAGAACTCCCTTGTCGTAAGCCGCTTCAACCTTCTCATTATCGATCTCATTTGGCAACGCAATCGAACGATAGAACGCACCACTGCTGCGTTCGACACGATGAAAGTTCTTGTCCTTTTTATCGAGAACACTCTCGCGCTTGCCGGAGACCAACAGTTGACCGTCGTGAACTTCCAACTTTACGTCCTCCGGTTTGACGCCAGGTAGATCGACCGATACTTCGTATCCATCGGGAGTTTCGGCAACGTCCAGCGACGGAACAAACTTGTCACCATTACCGGTCGCGCCGCTGCGCAGCATAGTGCCCACTGTGCGACCTAGGACCGAATCAAAGAATTTCTCCATATCATGGCTGATATCCTCGAATGGATTGACGTAACGGCGCGCGGGAACATCAGTGCGAGTCATAATCTAGCTCCTTTTGTGGCGTAAGACTCGTTTCGCTTGAGCTGATTGCAAACTCAAGCAGTTGACCGAAAAAGGCTCCGGCGATTGGTTCTGTCAATCTGACACCGGGCCCAAAACATGAGACTTTGGATTTGCAACCAGCGTGCCAAACCACCGTCGCGGGTCTATTTGCTCGAGTCTAAATCCACTGCGGCGCCGTTGTCGAAAATCAACATCCCGTGCCACAAATGTTGCAGAATATCAACGGCTCGAATTAGCTGGTTGAAAGTGCAATTTCCGCAAAGCCTTGAGAATTGCTGAGTTAAGCCGGAAGTTTGCGTCTGGGGCGCAAGTTGGTTTAGCGAATGCTAGTGAACGCTCCAGGGTTGAACGACTTTCAACATCTTGGCGAACGAGGCACCTGCATGCGACATCAGCCCACTGGCGCTGAACAATTAACTGAACCGAAGAGTACCAAACACAAAGAGTATGGTTCGTGCATGATCCTGACGCTAGGGATCTTGTTCTTGCTGGGAGGCGCAGTAATGCCTTTGTCCTCAGACGCAATCGACCAATGGCGTCGCACTTGCCACGGTTGGGAAAAGGTCGAAGGGTGGGAGCATTGGGCAAGGCACTTTTCACCAATTCCTCCACTGAATCTCGGCAATTTACCTCGCCGCTGCTGGCCTGCATCGGTTGCTTTGAGCGAGGCGTTGTTTGCCGCATGGATCTTGACCGACCGAAAATCCAAGACATGACTACCAATTTTGTAAGTCGAAAGGAGCAATGACGTCAACGAGTTTTTGGCACATGCCATGTCGAACTACTTCGGGAATGGGCATAGCCTTGGTTCACTTCCCGAACTACTCCTGCCCAACCATTGATGCGAACGATTGCTCCATGTTCCGTGCTGCGCGCTGCACATGGAATGTATGTGTCATGGTGGCAAGTACATGCGCGGCTCACCTAAACGCAATACCGTTCAACGAACGTGGGATAAGCTCCCAGCGCTCCCAGCTTGTCAACCTGTAGCGGAGTTTCGCCATTGCTTGCACAAGATATTGACAAGCTGGAAGCTTATCCCACGTTCGTTGAACGGTATTGCACCTAAACGAATAACGACCGAAAATCGTTTTACCAGCATATGTAAACCTAGTATCGGTCAAGATGAGTACGAACCGACGAGACTTGAGGGACTATTGCGCTTCGAGAATTTGTGCTAACTGCGTCAGCCTTAGGAAAGAAACGAGCCAAAGGACGTCTGTCTGCACAAATCACAGTTGGAATCACTTCGTAGATAATGCCGGAACTCGATTGCTGCCGAACAGTATGACCGGCAGCATTGTGTCGTCGGTGCGCCATTTGTAGGAATACTATAACACTGTTCCAATTGGATATGGGGCAATGGGTAGTAAGGTCAGCGTAACTGGAAGAGTCGATGAAGCCACAGGGACGTGCGCGATTATCGAAGATCTGGGTTGCCATGGTGCTTGCTAGCACCATGGGCGAGTCAGTATTCGCGCAGACCCTTTCCAACCTCAAGCGGCCACCCGCATCATTAGGTGGACCGGCCTTTCCTCAAAGCCGGCCAACTGCCGACGTGCGGGTAAATTCTTCGCAGCGCCACGATCTGGCGCCTCCTTATGCTCCAGCTATTGAAACCAGTCGGTCCGGCATGCAGCCAGCTACAGTTGCGGAGCGCGCGAACGCACTTACCGATTTGCAGCCACCCAACGGCAGCCGAGGGTCGGCTCCCGCTCGGCGTACTCGGACATCAAGCTGGATTGAGATTGCGCCCGAAAGGCACTCAACTAAACCGTCTAACTTGGTGATCTCCACTCCGTTAATTCGAACTTTCAACGAAGTGTTTGGAACGCCGCGTACCGTCCCAGCCGCGCCCCATGCGCTGTCCGGTCCAGTTCGCCGAACTTCGCCGTTCTCGACTGTTTCGCTGAGCATTCCGGTGCCGTTGCAGGGCACAGTTCAGCCAATGGGTGAGACGGTGAATACTGCGTTGGTGTTGCCAGCATCTCCTTTTGCAAGCAATTTGGACAACAACAAACAAGAAACGGCTGACGCAGCCGGCACGAGCTGCCTAAGTCTAGCTTCCCTAATCAATCTGGCCAACATGCCGATAGGTTCGACCGCCGAAGGCGAAAACCAACCTGCTCTTCAGTCATTACTTGATTCAGAACACTCAGTTGCACCGAATCATGCCGTACCGTTGACTCCACCAACAACGGTTGATGCCTACCCGACGGCTAGTGCTGATTCAAGCAGTGTAGTTGCACAACCCGCGGAAGAAAATGCTTATGGTTCGGCAACTGGTAGCTTCGCCTTAATCGAGTCCGCAACGCCACCGGGCGTAGAATCGTCACCGCCGAGTTTGCAAACTGCCCCTGGATCGATAGTACCTTCATTGATTCAGCCACAACCCGCAATCGAAGTTAATCCAACGGACGCGATTTCTGCGCTGGCCGAGGGAATTTCCGATCAACCCAATCCCAATGCGGATCAGTCGCCAGCGATTGCCCATGGCCCAGAGGAATTGAAACGGCCCTATTGGTCGGATTGGGAATTGCAACCATTCAATGATCCATATCAAGCTCGATTATACGGCCTGGATGAACTCGTGTTGCAGGCACTTCAGCATTCCCCTCAAGCTCGATCGATTCTGATTGACCCGCAAATCGCTCAAAGTCGGATTGATGAATCGATAGGCGTGTTCGACCCGAAGACGTTTATCGATTCGTTCTTCCACGACACCTCGGATCCAGTAGGCAACACGCTCACTACCGGTGGTCCTCCGAGGTTGAATGAGCATCGATTCGAAGGCAAAGGCGGCCTGCGCAAACGCACGACGAGGGGTGGGCAGCTCGAGGCCGCGCAGCAATACAAGACGCTCGACAATAACTCACTATTCTTAGTTCCTCGCCAGCAATCCGATTCAAAATTGGTAGTGAGTTACACACAACCCTTGTTGCGCGGTGCTGGACGAGCCTATAACCAATCGAGCATTCTGATCGCTCGCCTCGAACACGGCGCAACAGCCCAAGACGCGACTCGCAAACTGCAATCCCATGTGTTCTCAGTTACCAAGGCATACTGGGAATTGTATTACGGGCGCACGTTGCTGTTACAGAGCAAACGAGGCATCCAGCGCTTAGAAAATTTGCATGAAATTCTGGTTGGCCGAGCAGACCTAGACAGCCTGCGCAGCCAAGTGTACGACGTGGAAAGCGCTCTGGCTCGACAAGGCGCCCAGGTCGTCACGGCACAGTCAGCGATCCAAACAGCGCAAGCGCAACTGAGATCCCTGGTGAATGCCCCCGAAATGTCGTCGGCAATCGTGACCGAAATGATTCCGTCCACGCCGACTCTAGACATGAGGCTCCCTATCGAACACCAAACCGAAATCGAGAGTGCGCTTACCTTTCACCCAGCAATCCAGGCGATTCGCGAACGCATTTGTGCTACGCAAACAAAGTTGCGCGTAGCGGAGAATGATCTGCGGCCAACATTGAATCTGGTGATGGACAGTTACGTGCGCGGACTGGCGGGCAACTACAATTTTGGTAGTTCCTGGGGAGACCAGTTCAGTGAAGGTGCGCCCAGTTGGTCTGGTGGACTGGCCTACGAACGACCGTATCGCAATACTGTTCAAAAGGCGATCTTGCGAATCCAGCGGCAGGAAATGCAACAAATTTTAATGCATCTTGAACAAACGTTGCTCGACGTAAGCACCGATGTCGATTCGGCGATCGCCCAAATCTCGAGAACCTACGCTGAACTCGAAGCCGCAGTACGATCTACATTAGCCAGCGAACAGTCAGTCGAGCACCTGGCAGACCGCCTGAGATACTCTAACGTGGATAACACGCAACCCATTCTGCGCGTCGACGAGTTGCTAAACGCGCAGGTAAGGCTCATTCAATCGGAGAATGCATGGGCGCGAGCTCAAGCCGATCATATGATCGCGCATGCCAATTTGCGTTTGGCAACCGGTACATTATTCACCATCGCCTCGCCAGAAATTCTGCCTGGGCCACCTGAAGTGGCACCAAATCAGCTCCCCGCCGCTCCTTAATTGGACATCGCCACATTGAGTGAATGTTGAGGAATATCGCAACCCGAAGTGTAAGCGAGGTTAGTCACATAAGGCGAGCGGCAGATGGGAATTTACAGATACAAGCCCGAAGCGCAAGCGAGTGAGAGCCTGGATTGACGTGTGCTCTTTTAACGCGTGCTGGTATGACGCACTCGCTTGCGCATTGGGCTTGTATTGGTAAGAATCATTCTGCCGCTCGTCTTGGCATCCCGACCGCGCGATATTTTGGATTCCGCAGATGTCTTTTTCGTCTGCGGGCAATTGGACGAAAATTACATGCGACATTGGGCGGGGAAACTCGGTGTTGAAGCTGATCTAGAACGGGCACTGGCGGCACTGGCTGAGCAACAATAGTTATTTTGCACAGTCGAAATCCAAGTATTGCCTTGCATCGACGAATAGCACAGTGATATCATCTGGATATCATTTGCTAGGTCGAATTCTCACTACGAAAGTTATCGTAATGCACGAAGAAAAGTCATATCGTCCGATTTCAGGTTGGTTGCCATTATTCACGTGCCTAGGAATGCTGGTGTTGGCGATCCCAATGATCGTCTTAGCGGCAATCATTGCGCCAGCCATCGGCGTCGTTGGAGTTGTTTTCTTAATCGTGCTGGCGGCGGTGATGTTTCTGGGCGGCTTGACTGGGTTGTTCGGTTTGATGGCGATCGCACCGAACGAAGCTCGAGTGCTGTTGCTGTTCGGCGAATACAAAGGAACTGCGCTGGAGACCGGTTTCTTTTGGGTGAATCCGTTCTTCTCCAAGAAGAAAATCTCGTTGAGGATTCGCAACTTTGAAACGGGTTCCACTTCGACGCCGGAAAAGAAGGATGCAGCCGGACAAGTTGTCGTGCAGAAGGTCCGAACGCGTGGTGTTCCATCCAAGGTCAACGATCGCGACGGCAATCCCATCGAGATCTCGGCAGTAGTAGTGTGGAAAGTAGTCAATACGGCCGAAGCGCTGTTTCAAGTCGACGACTATGAAGACTTTGTGGCGGTGCAAAGTGAATCCGCCCTGCGCAGCCTCGCTAGCCGACACCCGTACGATAGTCACGACCAGCACGTTTCGCTGCGCGGCTCAACAGTGGAAGTTTCCGAGCAGTTAAAAAAAGATATTCAAGATCGACTCGAAAAAGCGGGTGTCTTGGTCATCGAAGCTCGCATCAGCCACCTTGCGTACGCGCCAGAAATTGCCGCCGCGATGCTACAACGCCAGCAAGCGCAAGCGATCGTTGCGGCTCGTACTACCATTGTCGAAGGAGCCGTAGGAATGGTGCAAATGGCGCTGGAACATCTATCAAGGGACAAGATTGTCGAAATGGACGACGAACGCCGGGCTGCCATGGTTTCGAATCTGCTGGTTGTGCTGTGCAGTGACCGGCATGCTCAGCCCGTCGTCAACACTGGAACGTTTTACAACTAAGATCTTCGTTCAGTAAGGAATAGCCGAGAAATAAGTGTCAGGTACGTGTCAGGTACCTTTTGTGCGCAGCACCCCAAGGGCGAGTTTCTCGCAAAAGGTCCTGACACTTATTTCTCGAGCGATACTAACCGGATTTGCACTTAGCGTTTCATTGGCGCCACTGAACTTATTGAAGACGCAGTGGACTCGGCCAGGCGAATCGCTCACTGGCATTGAGTGGCTCCTATCGATTTTTATCTGATTTACTGGCGATAGCTAATCATGGCGCGCGAATCGTTCTTGTTGCGCATCGACCCCAAGATATTGGCATCGCTACGACAGTGGTCCGAGGATGAAATGCGCAGTGTCAACGCACAAATCGAATTCCTGTTGCGAAACGCCCTCCGCAATGCTGGTCGGATGCCAATCACTGCTGACCCGAGTTTGAACGAGTCCGACGTCGATCCCGCTGCTGCTTCGTCACCACCCAAGGTCCAGTACTCGCCGCGTAAGGCAAACGAAATATCTCGCCCACCGCGTAGGGCTGACCAATGATGCCGTCTCGTCAGTCGCTGTGCAACCGATTATCTTGCTGGTTACGCTACAGTCTTCCCACGTAGAAATCCAACATTGACGAGGTGCATTCATGAACCATCCCACAGATCGCCTGGCTCCCGTTCAACAAACGAATTGTTCGTTGCCTTCGCGTCGACAATTCGTAAGTATCTCAACCGCCGTCGCGCTCGCGGCATCATCGAGCCCGTTAATAGCCAAGCCCATTCAGCACTCCACGAAAGCTCGCCGGATGCTTAAAACTCTCAAGGAAGGCATGGTTCGTGGTGGCGGCTGGGCCGAGAAATTCCGTTTGGCCAAACAAGCGGGATTTGACGGCATCGAGCTAAATAGTCCAGGATTTGTGGCCAGCGAAGTACGCAAAGCAATTGATGAAACCGGGTTGCCCGTGGATGGAACTGTGTGCTCGTCGCATTGGAAAATTACTCATACCAGTCCAGATGCTGCGCAGCGAGCGCAAGCTTTGGCAGATCTCCGACAAGCGATCCGTGATACGCACGCAGTTGGCGGCCATACGGTATTGTTAGTCGTAGGCGTTGGCAAAGATGGCCCTGAAAAAGAAATTTGGCCTCGCGCGGTCGAGAATATTCGTCAAGCGATCCCGACTGCAGCGGAGTTGGGTGTCACGATCGCAATCGAGAATGTTTGGAATCAGTTTCTCTACGATCACGCTGGTTCCAACAATCAAACTGCTGAGAAATTCGTACAGTTTGTCGACGAATTTAACTCGCCGGTTGTAGGCATGCAGTTTGACATCGGCAACCACTGGAAGTTCGGTGATCCAGCCGCTTGGATTCGAGCGCTCGGCACGCGGATCGTCAAGCTCGATATCAAAGGATTCTCACGAGCTCAAGACAAGCCCGCTGACATAACCGAGGACGACATTCATTGGGCTGAAGTGCGCCAGGCACTCGACGACATATCCTTTGAAGGTTGGGTTGCAGCAGAAGTGGGTGGCGGTGACCTGCAGCGACTGAGATTGGTGGCCAAACAGATCGATGAAGCTCTCAATTTGAGTGCTGTTGCCTGACTTTCGAAATCTGCCCTTCATGACAAAGATATCCTCGCGGAACATAGTCACCCTGGTTGCGGTGGTAACGCTTGCTGCTGTCCTGCTCGCCTGGCTAGTGCAACACAAACCCGCTGACAAAGCGGCACCCGCCGTCGGACGCAGCAGCGTTGAGGCCAGCCTTGAAATAGCAACTGAGTCGATTGCTGCCGCAGAGGATGGTCGTTATCGAGTTGCCTCAGATGGTTGGAGAACACTGCTGCGAGACCACTCGGGCGACACGGAACTGCGTGTCAACCAGGCGGTAACGCTGCTGAAGTGGATCGATGAACTAACATCGATGTTGTCCAGTGGGGCTATCACCGATCCTGCAGAAATTCGACAACGAGAAGATGAGCTGGCCAACGCATTTATCGAGGCTGAGCAATGCGTTGACTTGTTAAGCAACGAGTTGCAACAAGACGCGCGTGCGGTTTACCTCGCAGCGACGTTGCTCGAAACGAAATCGAAGAGACTGGCTCCTCCTCAAGATGCCACACTGCGCCAACAAGCTGCACAGCGGATTGTTCAGGCGTTACAGGCCGGCAGCAATAGTACACTGCTCGTTTCAAAACTGGACGATTTGGCGCAGGAGTTCGTCTTCGACAACGCAGAGCTTGCCAAGGCGACCGCAGACGGGCTGCTTGCGTCCTGGCGCGCTTCACCTCGCAATCTCTATCTACTGGTTCGCACTGGAGAGAGCCTGCTGGAGTTGCAGGACATGCGCTTGCTCGACTTGCTCGATCCGTCCATCGAGCTTGCCAAACCGATGATGTCGATGCTGCAGCCGCGATTGGGAGCGCGAAGCGCAACCGACATCGTTGCGGCAGCGAAGGAGGCCATTGGTGGCTCGCGCTGGCCCGAGGCTCAAGCGTTGCGATTGTGGTTCAATGTTCTTAAATCCAGCACCGCATTTCGACCCGACATGCGACTGGTCAAACCTGATATCTTAGCGCTACTTCGCACAGGCTTTACTCAGCGCATGCGCGCCACGATACATCGCGAAGCCACTCCGTCCGATTCATCAGTGCGTCCAATGCAGTTCGAATCGCTGGCGGTTTTGTCGCCCGATCCGACGCCGTCTGCGGTCAGTGGAATTTGGTATGACCATGACGTAGATGGCGACTTTGAACTGCTCTTGTGCGGCGAAAAAAAGGTGAGCCTCGTCGATTTTCAGTCGGCGCCAGGAACCCCGTTGAGTATCCTACAGGAACTGGACGTCCCGCTGCCGATCGATGGCATGATCGTCGCCGACCTCTATGAAGTGGACGCCACGGATCGACCCAAGGTCGCTCGCACAGTCGCCGAGTTGATGCAGCAGCCACCGGCATCGACCAGCCCCGCAAACGCCGAGGTCGCATCCAACGAGCAAATCAAACTCGCTAATCAACACGATACCGTACAAGAAATTGTCGCCTGGGGCAGCGCAGGAGTTCAACTGCTCACTTCGACTGCAAGTCCACAAAACCCGCAACTGCGAACTCTATCGCTGGTTGCCGATGTGCCTGGCCTCTCGTCGCTCGGCAGTGTCAAGCAAATCGTGCCTATGGATATCGATTCCGACGGCGATTTGGATCTGTACTGCATCACATCTTCTGGAATGCGAATTCTGCAGAATAACGGGAATCGCACGTTTGAAGACGTCAGTCAGTTCAGTTCTCATCCAAGTGCACAGTGGATGCCCACCGATGTGATTCCCGCAGATTTCGATCGCGACTTGGATATGGATTTGATCTGCGTGTCGGACAGCTCCCCGCATGTTGCTTGGATGGAGAATATTCTGCATAGCCAGTTCCGATTCGCGGCACTTTCACACGAACCGTGGCGCGACGTTGGTCCATGCTATCGACTAGAAATTGAAGAAATCGACGGCAATGGTTCGTGGGATATTTACGCGTTAGCAGCGGATCGCGTTTACTCGTTATTTTCCCGCATGACCGACGATGGCCAGTTGATTGCTTCGCACATGGCCAGCTTGTCCACCGCGCCTCGAAAAACGACGGACATGGTCACCGGCGATTTTGATAACGATGGTTGCTTGGACATTGCGGTTGCATCAGACGATGGGCTGCACATCCATCGTGGAGCCACCGACGGTAGCTTTGTGGAGTCTCCTGTGGTCGCGCTACCTGAGGGACGTGCAAGCCGACTAGCGGTTGCGGATAGCAACCATGACGGAACGCTTGAGATCTTTTCGATAGTCGATGCAGCCCCCAGAATCGTACGGCAAGTCGGCGAACCCGTAGGAGATTTCGTGCAAGTGCGCGTGCGCGGCATCAACGATGTCAACGGTGGTGGTCGTATTAATCATTACTCCGTGGGCACGATTTTAGAGTTGTCGAGCGCTGGACGCTTTCAAGCCAAGATTGTCCGCGATCCGGTCGTGCATTTCGGACTGGGCAACGAAGCTCCCCGCAACCTGCGTGTGATATTTAATAACGGCTTGACGCAGAACATCGAATCAGTTCCAAGGAATACAGTCGTGCACGAGCGACAAGAACTGAAAGGTTCTTGTCCGTTCGTGTACGGTTGGGACGGCACGAAATTTGAATTGATTACCGACTTGCTATGGAATGCGCCCCTCGGACTGCAAATCGCGCGTGGCAAAGTACTTCCGGATCGACGTTGGGAACATCTAGTATTACCGGGCCAAATCGTGCAGCCGCGCGACGGAACGTACGAGCTGAGGATCACCGAGGAATTGTGGGAGATCGCATATTTTGATCACGTGAGCTTAACCGCTGTGGACCATCCAAAGAGCGTTTCGATCTACAGCAACGAAAAGGTCGGGCCGCCATCGATCGCCGAGCCAAAATTGTTTCACGATGCGCACAAGATCTACCCTGCAAGTGCTCGCGACGGCCACGGCAGGGACATTCGCGATCAACTGTCCGCGCGGGACTCAGTGTTCGCGCAGCCGTTTAGAGTGCAGTATTGCCAGGGACTTTGCGAACCCCACTACATCGAACTGGACTTTGGAAAGATCGAGTTTGGCAAAGAAGCCAAATTATTTCTTACCGGTTGGCTGCATCCGACCGATACTTCGCTCAATATTGCGTTAGACCAGAATCCCATCCTGTCGGCACCAGAGCCGCCATCGTTGTGGGTGCCGAACGAAACTGGACAGTTTGTTTGCGTCAATCCTTTCACAGGTTTTCCCGGTGGCAAGACAAAGTCGATCGTCATCGAGATTGGCAATCCGTTTCTAACTTCGGATCGTCGCTTGCGCATCGCCGGTAGTCAGCAGATCTATTGGGACGAAGCGTTCGTAACAGTTAGCCAACCGACACCGCTTGAAATAATTTCAACTCCGCTGAAGATCGACGCTGCTCAGCTTCGCTATCGAGGTTTTGGTCGCCTGATGCACAAAGCCGACGACCAGCCGCATTGGTACGACTATCAACAGACCGATACGGCGCCAAAATGGCCACCGCTAGACGGGCCGTTGACTCGTTATGGAGCAGTCGATCGTTTGCTAGAACACGACGACGACCAAATGGTAATCATGAGTTCCGGCGACGAAATCATCATTCGATTTCAGATCCCAAGTAACCCAGTTCCTGAAGGCTTTCAACGCGACTTCGTATTGCATTGCACCGGTTGGGACAAAGACTCGGACGTCAACACACTAGCAGGATATGGTGCACTACCCATTCCATTCAAAGCCATGCAGTCCTATCCCGCCCCACCATCCCAAGCCAAAGAGCAAGCCCAAGTTTTCGAGTTAAACCGCCCCACACTAACCAATCGACGCTCCGCACCCGACTACTGGCGCCTTTCGCGACAGCGTCAGCGCACCGCATCGGAAAACAACTGAGCTTGCGCGATAGCAACAAGTCTGACGAAAACATCTACGGCTTCAGGCGGCAGTTAAGATTTCCGTTCGCATCAAAGCCCTCAATCCAAACTCCACCTCCGTCACCGTTGCCAATTGCAATACGCCCGCGCCCATTTTTGATATTCAAGAAAGTTGCGCGCGAGTCACCCAAATTCAGTTGCTCACCTTTCAAAACAGACTCCAAGCTAGGCGATTCGTCTTGTCTCGCAAGAAAAACTGTGCAACTCCACTGCCGGATCTCATTTCCGCTGTACTTCGATTCAGCTTGTCGCGCACGATAATGTTGGCTCCCTCATTGTCCCCGCTATCAAACGAAAATTGCTGTTGCTGTTCAGCGTCAGGAGGAATACCCGTCCAATCATCTACTGCAATCGACACACATCCTGCCAATCTCTGCGATTTCAACGAACTTTGATCAACCAATAGACCGCAAAATTCTGTGGACGCGTTTCCACATCGCCTCCCACATTGACTACGTGAGAATGCAAGCCAGGACCCAGCGAAGCAGAGTTTTTCAAATTGGGCTCTTCTGCCGCGACACCTGGGTCGTTATCTCGCGGTGTAGTGTGCGTGATAGTACGATTTCCATCGAATCGCAAGAGCCGATTGCAGGCATTCCCGCTCCTTGCGTCTTTTCCATCGTGCTGATGGCGGCCGTCCATCGCTGTACTAAATGGAGTCGTACCGGTTGGTAGAGATGTTGCGAAATGCTGTTTATGGCCCACTTCTTTATTCCACCCTTCCTTGTTTACCGCATCAGTCGGCTTTTCAGCGTTCTTTCCTCCCACACTGCGCAGAAAGTATCCTTGGTAGTTTGGAAGTCTAAATTCGCCACTCTCGCTCCCGTATCGATTTCCGATCGTGCGAAAAAGTTCGGGAAACGACTGTGGCGACATCAATTGCCTATCGCAGACTCGCCAATCGCAGTCCTCGACGCGCATTTGTGTCTTGATCGCGCCGTCTGGCTTTCGGTCAATCACTGGCGGCCAGTCGCCGGAAAAAGCAACCACGGATCCGATTCTCGCCACCGATCTCTCGAGGTCAAGCGTTTGCTGAATCAACCCCTTCCCTACCTGTTCGGCAGTCTGCCCCGTGGCAAGCTCTACATCAGGTTGAGCGGACACCATTGCCGACCTCATCATCAGCGAACCAATCATTCCCCCAACGACCATCAAACACAGATGGCCGATCGTTCCAACTAGTCTTGTTAACGTCATTTTTTTCTCGCCTCAAGCCTTGATTTCCGTCCGCGTAAAATTACTTCACAAAGTAAAGAACATCGATTCGGTTCTGATGTCCATAGTCGGCGCCGGTAAAATCCTCGCGAACTTTTCCGCGACCGAAATTGTGTTCTATCAAGCTTTGCGCCCACGAATTGCTATTGATCAAACCGGCTTTGTTTTTGATCGAGTCCGCATTCGAAGGATACACGAGGCTGTGCGTGCGTTCGTAAGATACATAATGCTCGATCGAACTGCGCAACTTGGCAATAGCCGCATCAATTTCCACGCCTCCGATGTTGACCGCCGCAACCTCGGTATCAAAATCCGGCTTGAAGTTCGAAACATATTTTCCCGGGTTCGTATGTTCCCGGGTGGCTTGGTAATCGCCCGCATCAAACCAAGCCACCTGCAGTCGGTCGTCCTTTTTGATCGTGCTGACAACCATTCCTTTCGTCCCATCTCCCAGATCGCGGCATTCCGGAAACTTCGCCGCATCCTTCGGTACCAGAATTACAAATTGATGCGTCCCCACAAACGCAGCCCTTTCCAAGTCCCTTCCCGCCACAAAAACTCCAGTTTTCAAAGCCTGGCCAAAAGCTGCCACGTTGCTCAAACAAATTGCAATCGCCACGAGGGCCAGTCCCCGGTTACCAAGATCACACAACAACACCGAATTCCAATGTTTCATTTCCCGATCCGCCTCTAGTTTCGCTTAGCTTGGAGTTCCCGCATAACGACTGCATAGTCGAGAGTAACTGGATGATCTGGGAATACATTTTTCTTGCAATCGAGGAATACAACTTCGATGCCTTCTTTCTTCAGCGACGCCCAGCAATGTTGACGTGGACCCCCTTTTCGAGCGTTCACAAAAACGGAATATGCACCCGCCTCAAAATCCAGCTCTTTCTCAAATTCAATCTGCCATACAAAAAACAGACCTTCTTGCGGATGCTTATCGTCGGCATCAAGTCGTTTCGTGATCGTACCACTCCTCACAATTGCGTGCCGCGAAACCTCTTTGAGCTTTGATTCTGTTTCTTCCTGGTCCTTGATTAGTTGATCCAACCTTTCACGCAGCTCGGCAACCTGCTGTAACAAACCCTTCGATGGGTCAAGTTGTCCCGCCTGTTGCGCGGCTACGCTTGAATGGTTTATCCCGCTCATCACCATCCACGCACCGATACACACGACAGCCATTACAACTACATTTCGCGCTACTAATAGCGCTAAGATTTTTTCGGACACGATCACATCCTCAAATTAAGTTAGAAACCCTTGTCATTTTCGCCCTGAATCAAAAACGAATCGCGGCCATGCGCTTTGTGGCCGACTGGCGTGAGCCGCATGGCGACTGGCCCAAGCTTATCGTGCTTGAATGCCTTACCAATCGACCACTCCCCACGTGGAAGCGGTCCCACCGCCGCGCCGCTGGTCCAATTCTTGGGGTCCACTTCACGCACTACGATTTCGATCTACGCATTAATTCGCAAGTCTAATCGCCGGCAATTGTACATTGACCAAATCGCTCGATCGCTATTTTGATAATTGGAGCTGGCAGAGTTACCGAATCAACGACGTACCATCCCCATAGCTTGGCAGAGTCTTCTCGGCAGCCTGCAGCCTTGTAAGCATCGTCATGGATTTTCTTGTGCTCCTCGGGTGTAAAGTGCTCCCCATTCGCTGGCTTGTTTGTCTTGTATGCATCCTGGAGTTTCTTCCGAATAGTATTCTGAGGAGCATTTGTGCCAGTGACGATGCAAGCACTCGTCGCGTTGGCGACGAAGGTTTTCGTAAGGAATCTTGCCACATCTGGGTTGGAATAGAATTCTTTGCAGCCATCGATATTGCTGGATGGAAAGGGAAGCATAAACTGACCGCGTTCGCCGAGTAGCAGTTTCAGCAACTTCCTATTCTGCTCGGCGGTGCCCTTGAATTCTTCGGCGGGCCATTTCTTCGAGAACATCGATTTCCGATTGCCAAAGCCGGAATCCAACCCAACCGATTTCATGAAGTCTACGACCGAAACAGGGATCGGAGCCTCAGCATTCGCTTTGGATTCGACACAAAAATAAGCGAGGATTGCAATTAAAAAAAGAATTGCACCGTTTGCCAATGGTGTGAGCAATGATCCAATTGTTTTCTTCCTCTGAAGTCGCTTAGCAACCTCCATTGCTAAGGAAAGAACCGAGGCCGTTAACGTTAAGAGTGAATATTTCTCCAGGTCAGGCATGTTCCAAATTCTCCCATGGTATTGAAAGTCTGCCGGACGGACACTATCCCGTCCCAGTTTTCTCAATAGCTTTCTACTTCACAACCATCAATCTCTTGATGCCACCCTTGGAAATTTGCTCGCGAAGATCGCGAGACAAAATGATGCACCCGTTGGACGCCGAGCGATCGCCTTTGTTATTATCGCCGTGAATCAAGAACGAATCGCGGCCATGCGCCTTGTGACCGACTGGCGTGAGCCGCATCGCGACTGGCCCAAGTTTATCGTGCTTGAAAGCGTCACCAATCGACCACTCGCCGCGCGGAATCGGCCCCACATCTCGCTTGTCTTCCAAATCCGGATTGTTGACTCCTTTCCCATGACCCGAGTATCCCTTTCCGACGAGCTTTACTTCTCGAAACAATTCCCCCGTCGACTGCTTGTACGTCCACGCGCCATTGGTCCCTTCCGCCAAAGCGAACAAAGCTCCAAGCGTCAACGAAACAACCAGCCCAATCGACGCCATAACCGACAGGTTGAATATTCTCGACATGCTCAAGGTCCTCCTACTAGTTTGGCTCATTTAGACTTCGTTGGTAGAGACGTTGCAAAATTCTGTCTATGGCCTATTTCTTTATCCAATCATTCCTTGTTCACCGAGTCAGTCGGTCAGCGCGAATTAGCAACGTTCCGAGCGCTCGGCCGATGATCGTCAACACCACATTGCCAGCCACTATCAACACCCTTCGAATACTCATCTCGAAAACCATTCACTTTCACTTTTTTCACCTAGAACTCTAATTCAATCTGGTTTTCCATTACCCCCAACCCATTTCCCCGAATACAAGGCGAGGGGAGCATGAAATTCGCGGGACTACACATGTGCAAACTCTGCGTCGCCGTTGACTATTTTGCTTTCGGATTCGTCGTTGCTTCTGGAATGGTCAACGCAATCCGTTTGTAGTAGGCGATGTTCCTTACGTTGCAACTTGTCCCGTCTCGAAAGCCGTACATGAAATAGAGATCATTCGCATCTGTTCGATCTTCCTTACCACAATCCCACGATGGCCCATCTTTCGTGCCATCAGCTTTCAGCGCAAGCCCGGATATTCGGCTATGAGCATCGTTCACCCTGTTCTTCACTACATCAACCGACGCTGAGAGATTCCTAGTGTTAACCTGCATTTCCTGCAAAAGTTTTGCTTGCGACTCAACTAATCGCTCAAGTGCGGTGATACGAGCAATCAAGCCACTTTCAGCTTTGCCTTTCTCTGTCCCTTCAGTTTTGGCATTTGCAAACTGAATGAGGAAATATCCAAAAAGCACGGCGCCTAGAGCAAAGACACTTGCTAAATACTTGTTTGTCATACATACATCCGTCGGGTTTGTGGTTCTGATACTGCCGTAAATACAATTGTTCCAAGTTCAACTACCAAAGAAGAAACGCACATCACATGGGAATTGGGTGGCATCGTATGCTTTTTTCAATCTCCAAAACCAAATCGTCTCGGTGGTCCAGTGCTCGCCGGTAATGACTTAGTGCCATCCCATAAATCGATGTGTCCTAGACCGTCAAATCCGGGGGTCTTCATGAAGGCCATCACCCCTTTTTGGTTCTTGAGCGACGCGGGCACGGAACCGGGCTTGGTGAAGCCCAAATTTTCGGTTCCCCAATTTTTTCTGCCTCGTCTGTGAAATCTGTGGGTGAATTTTGGCTCAAGCACAAACATGTTTGTCACCGGCAGTCGGATATCCTGCAACTAGCTCGTCAAAGACCGGCCTATCTGCCCCTTGCACACCGGAAATCAATAGGGCGTAGGTCACGTAGACACACTGTTGTTCGCGAATTATTTTGAGTTTACAAGTTGTTGTAGATTAACCTCCTCAAAGTTTCCGCACCGGCAATCTCGGCGATGTCATGCACGCTTGCGTCGTCGTAAAGCGCCTGGCATACTAACAACAGTTTGTCATTATCTACAAGCCTGTCGCGGTGTTTGTACTGCGGCAGATAGTTACTCCCGAAAACATCCCTAAACATCGTATCAATGTCCTTGGGAGCCGAGTTATTTCCGTAAAGATCGAGCCGGATTCGATCGACGATCTCTGACCGCTTGGCCGAATTACTTGCAACTTGTTCCGCGTAGTTGCCAAGAGATCGAAGGTTAAAAAACCAAGTCGTTGCAGATTGTTGGAAAAGAAATTTGTAGAGGTCTATGTTCCTCGTATAGAGTCGCTCACCAATCTGAATACCAAGAGGCTGATCACCAATCGAATAGAGTTTTTCGAGTGCCGTCTTCTCTTGTATGTTACTTGCATTCGTTGAGAGCACACTCGCAGGCAGGTTACTTACGTTGAGTACGACGATAGTTGTGTTTGGTTGAACACCATTCACGGACAGCTTTGTAAGTTGTGCGTCGGCTGGCAACGCAATAAGGCAAATTAAGAACGCGGTCACGGACCAAATGCCTACTGTCCTCTTCATGTCAATGTCTCACTTTTGTTGTTGGCGATCAAAAAGGAACTGTCTTGATTGTGATTTGTTTAGTTCAGTAAATACCCACTCGAAAAACTTGTTGTCTATTAAATTCTGCCTACCGTCAAAGACTGTCAGCGACTTGTTCTTGATCACGACTGGAGCGACCACAAAGGCATCAAGCTCTGGCGGCTTAACAACTAGGCGATGGTCTTTGTCGGCAATATCTATGCGCTGCCAAGTCGGTTGTTGTTGTTGGAATCCTTTGAAGTTGAAATACACGCACACATCATCTTTGGTAAGATTCTCCGTGCCAGGTAGATAAGCGTTGCGTGTCGAAGCGTAATCTCTCCCGAAGTACCCTTCTTTTTCTCCGTTATCAGCATTGATACGAGTGCCAAAGATGTTTGAATGCAAATGTTCCTCGTCACCGGCCGAAATGACACCCCATGCGGGATGAATCTGTTTGATGCGATTATTTCGTACGTTTAGCTCAATGAGGGATTTCGAGTTTGGCAGCGTCGTGACGTCGGTCAAATCACGATTTGCAAACCGCAGGTACTGAAGCTCTGGACTGGCTTCAAGCGAAGGAAGGGAAACCGCGCCCTTCTGCGAAACCGAGGAGGGCCGCGCTATCAATCGATTAGCATTCAGAGTTCGCAGTTCGACTAGCCTGAACAGCGGTTGCAATGCGCTCACCGACGTCGAATTCAGCGACTGATTGATGCTGAGCAACTTTAACCTCTTCAGGTCCGCAAGAGTGTCAATTGCTCCGACTTCTGTGGCATTCTTCTCGTCTCCCATGGCAACGAGCCCGCCGTTGTCGTCCAGAACAACGGTGTGGAGTTGAGCGCATCCCAACGTGCCCAGCGAAGGTAGGGAACGGGGGTCGAGTTGCCCAATCGTCGTACGCACGTCGGGCCTCAGAGCGGAAATATCGGTGACTCCGCAGTTGGCTGCAACCAGAGTCCGCAAGTTGATGGCGAAATCGAGCCCCTGCAAACTTCCGACAGCCGCCGTCTCAAATTGATGCTCGCGATCGACGCGTAGCGAGAGCAACTCCGCCATGTCGCTGGCGCGAATCGGACGCTTTAAGATCCACTTAACAAGGTTCCCCTTCTCGTTCTTAAGATCATTTGCCAAATCGAGTTCCTGAGCGATCGCATGTCCCAACCCATGACTTGAAATGACGCTTGTATCTCCCGCGAATCGCATAAGGACCGGATCGCGATCGAACGGGATCGTGTCCTTGATGGTTTCGCCACTCGTGGGAGGGACTTTGGACTCGGAGTTTTCCGCAGTTGCGCCTGGCGTGGGTTTTTGCAGCGTCGGAGGAAACTGAAATTGGTTGCCTGATTCGTTGTCCTTCGCTTCCACTTCTTCGCCCACAAACAGGTCATTTCCGTAGCCGCCGATCAGCCGGTCGCGACCGTCGTTGCCGACGAGGATGTCGTCTCCCTCTTCGCCAAAGATCTCGTCGGCGTCCGTCGCCGGATGAAAATCGCCCAGCTTGGGCGCCTGGATGGCAAGTCGATAGTTGACATGCTTCTCGCGAATGTAGTTTGAGTCAAATCGCGGATGGAACAAATCCATCAGCGGATCTGAAATACGCAAGAGATAGTCTCCGGCTTTGGCATTCCTCAGGTCCAACAGTGAACGCCCTTTTCGAACCAGCTTTCCATCTTGCGTGTATAGATCGGCCACCACTCCTGGTTCGTTTTGCAAGCCGACTTTTAACTCGCATTTGATCGCGTTCCAGGTTCCATCGTATTTCGGCTTCACAATGACCTTTGCAACTGTAAATCCCCGACGGATCAGATTCCTGAGTTCGGTCTTAACCCTGGTACTAAGTTCGTCACTGCTGATACGAAAATCGTTTCCCGAGGTCGATTCCCCAAGCTGGAATTCGAGCAGTCTGGGGTAAGCCTCGTCTTCACTCTCGCCTACCAACCAAATGTTCACGACCTTTCCACTTCCGAGTTTGCTATTCTCGGCAGTCAATGTGATCAACAAGTTTGCATTCTTAATCTCGGGTGCCCGTCCATCGTGCAATCTCGATAAATCGAACAAGAATTCGGCTCGATCGCCCTGTTGCCCTTGAATCGTTTTCACGCTTGCTTCATATAGTCGTTTGATACTCGGAAAAGCGTTGTCGCGACCCGTAACGCTAACGAAGTCGCCGATCTGACCATCGCCACTCGTGGAGAAACGATACCAATTGGAAAGTGGGGCGATGAAGAAATTACCGATAAAAACGAGTGCATCCTTGTTTTCCATCTTGATTGTTGCCGTTTCATTTGCGTGTTTCGGATAGGCGTTGATTCTCCAATCCGGAAGCACTACCTTCTCGATCAAAACCCAATCGGCATTGGATGGCATGCGTGCGAAAACGGAAACCGTTTCCCCGTGAACGATGGCCCGGTATTCGATTACCGCTTGGCCTGGCAATAGTTTTTGATTGGCTTCAATCGTCATATCGTAGCGGTTGATTTGCAAGTTGAAGTTTGCCCCCGCTTGCGCAACGAAACCCACGCAGAATTCATCGTGCCTCCCTTGCAGACAAACGCTTGCACTCGCAGCCGCCGAATCATGAATTTTCCTCAACCAGAATTGGCGTTGGCTAGGACTATCGAGTTGCGTAGGCATTCGGCTTGCGGGGCGTTCGTCGGGTCGAGTGCCGGGCGTATTTTCTTGGTATTCGTAAGGTTTGTAAAACTTGGAACCTTGTAGCGTTGCGTCGCTGGAATAAACGTCGCCAGTCGGAAGTTCGACCAAGCGCGGTACAGCTCCAGGCAAGTCCAAGTTCGTCAACATTGGTTGATGGAGCGGGCGGAAACCCGCCCGCTCACTTCCAAACAGCGTGACGAGAGTATTCTCAACCTTGTCCTGCGGCGAACGAATCAGAACTATGTCGTGGAAACCATCATCGTTAAGATCCACGCTGCGATCAGCGGCTGGGATTTTGACTTCATTTAGATTAGCGATGGCGAGCCGCACATGTTGCGGAGCCACTTCCCCGCTTAACCATTCCTTTGCCAATCGCTTCCATTCCTTTGACTGGACCTCATCCTCAAACGGGCGGTTTACATTTGGCTTGATAATCCCGTTGGGGACCTTGTGGAGTTTAATCAAGTCTTCCGCAATGCGCGAGAACTCAAGATTGACGTAAAGTTCAGATCTAGCAC
>SYJV01000128.1 GCA_005798335.1 Planctomycetaceae bacterium
GTGCCTTGGCCCTTAGATCGACTGGCGCATCGAACATCTCGATGACTGAAGTGTAATCCGCGAGTTCTGCTTGCGTGTAGCCAAACTGGCCATAGGACACGCCGCGAATGACAAGTGCTTTGGCCTTTTGATCGACTGGCGCATCGGGCATCTCGATGACTGAAGTGTAGTCCGCGAGTTCTGCTTGCGTGTCACCTAACTGGCCATAGGTCACGCCGCGATTGAAAAGTGCCTTGGCCCTTAGATCGACTGGCGCATCGGAGGAATTCACAATCTCAGTGAGTAGTTCAAATGCCGAGCCATAGTCGGACAGTTGCATATAAGCTACGGATTGGTAAAACAGACCCAGCGTATGATCTGCCACTGACAACTCATCTGCCAACTTGGCCGCTTGATCAAAATCCCCCAATTCAAGCTTTTCGACGATTTCATGCCTTAGATTCGAGTTGATGATTGTCTGGTAAGAATCATGGCTTTGTAATGCGAACCTACAGTATTCGGCAGAACGCGAATCTTTGCCAAGCGTCTCTAACGATGACTTGAGTTTATCGTCGGGAAACCATGCCTTCAAAAAACGGGCGACCAGTTTTAATGGCCGCCCACGTTGGTTTTTCACTTCCAGACACAATCGCATCAACGGTTCCGACATGTCATAATACGATTCCTTTCCGCGTTTTTCACTGCGAACATATCCTTTCGCTTTCAGACTACCCAATTGTTTGGAACAGTTGCCTTCGGCGATAAACGTCTCTTCCGCAGTCTCCTTGACTGTCATGGCTCCTGTCGCATCACACAGGCATTGCACCAATTGCCTCTGCTGGTCGGGCAGCGACCGCATGCGTTCCTGAAAAAAGGGTGTCATCTCTTCCGCCAGCGTTTCGAACGCGGCGACCAAGTCGTCGAGCGTATCCTTAGTCAAGAACTCGGCCAGCATTACATACATCCGGTAATTGCCACCAGCCAAATGGTGAAGGGCGCGAATTCGATAACGGGCGTGATTTGAGTCTAGGAACTGAATCAGATCGGGCTTTTGCTGCTCAACTGCAATGTTGCGAATGAGCTGCTGTGCATCGTCTACGTTGAGCGGTTCTAGATGGTGCGTGTCGAAAAAACCAAAAAACGCTTCCTTGCGACTGGAGACTCCTGCAAACAACTGTTGGCTCGTGCTCAGAGTCGCAATGCGGCGAGTTTCCTGCAAGAAAGCTCGCAGCTTCTTCTGCCCCATTTCGCCAAGGCTACTAAACGTCTGATCCAAGTTCTCCGTGATGAGAAGCAAGTGACGATGTTGGAGATTCTTGATGACCGAATTCAGTACGACCAGCGCTGCATCGTCCACCGGCAACCCACGTACATTCGATTTGAAATCCGAGGGAAATTCATCGGGATACTCGTCTGCCAGCGATTTGGCAATCGCGAACGCAAAGTGAATGAGCCCGGAAAAGACGTCGTCTTCGCCAAGCCATGCGACTCGCATGTTGTCTGATAGTATTTGCTTTTGTTTCAATTCCCAAACGGCGAGAGAGACAAGATGCGTTTTGCCGCTTCCGCGTGGACCAACCAGCAGGATGTGATGCTTGTCACCAGTCGTCATACTCTTTGTTAATCGATTCACAATCAGGTCGAGCAAACGCTCTCGCTGCACGAAAATGCGTTTCAGCAGCGAAGGATCCATGTTGCTGGGAGTGTAGGCCGAGAGCCGCGTTTGTTTGCTCAAGATTCCAGTCCTTGCGCGATTCTCCACCAGCGCTTGATCAAGGGGTAGCGGAACGTATACCGTTTCGCCACATCGCAGATGAGATAGTGATCCTGCCCGAGAGACTTGAGCAACTGCACTACCAGTTGGCGGTCGGTCAGCGCGAACTGACCGCGTATCATGGACCAAACTTGATCAATCGACTGTGGCTCTTCTGTTACAGCAAAGTGATCGAGAATCGATCGAGCAATTGCCTCCTCTAAAATAGGTTTGCCATTCGCGTCATTCAACGTCCTTCGATAGTACGTTTCTAGGCGGCCACGAAAGTGTTCCATCTCCCACGGATCTTGATCACTCGCCAAATGCTCCCGTACCGTCGTGTCGACATCTTCCACGGTGACCGCGCGCTCATGCATCGCTAGCTGGCCGGCAATTCGCTCCATGTAGAATGGAACGTTGCTAGTCTGTTCGATCAAGCGTTGGGCGATTGACTTTACATCCTCCGCACACGGCACTTGTTCGGACTCTAATAGCTGGATGGCCAGCTTCAGTGCGTCCGTTTCGTCGAGAGGATGAATCTCGATGCGCGGCATGTTGTTCACTGGCTCCGCTGCCAGTCCCGCTTGTTTTAAATCACGCAATACATGATGAAGTCCGACGGAGCCCGCGAATATCATTCTTAGATTGGCATGGCGTTGTCGGAGTGCGCGAAAGGTGTCGAGTAACGTCAGTGCTTCATGAGCCTTGCCGGCCTTCGACGAAACCAGATCGATCTTTTGCAGCATGTAAGGCAGCTCGTCAAACATCAGAAGAACGGTTCGATCGGCACGATTCTGACAAAAGCCCTCGATGGCTTTTTCCAGTGTTTTCTGCCAGCCCAGCTTGCTCGTCTCAGGCAGCTTGATGACCCCTGCGATTTCAACTCCTCCTATCGCTTCCCGGAGCGTGTCAAACCAGCCTTTTGCCTTTTCGCCAGTCTTCTCGAGCGGGCGCATGCGATTGAGCAGCAGTTCGGTCAGGTGGTCACAGGAGTCGATTCCCTCGACTTCAAGAAACAGAACATCGAACCCGTCGGCTGGTTCGGCGGCCATTTTCGTCATGACGGTAGTTTTCCCGACACGACGCTCCGCAGTAAATCGAAGCGATCCCTTTTCGGAGGGCATTTTCAAGCAAGCCCAAATCTGCCCGATTAGCCCGTCGCGTCCGACGACATTTTTCGGATCTTTCTGTGTTCCCATGAAATTATCTCCAAAAACTTACGTGCGATGGTTTTATCGTACGAAGACTTGTTCGCACGTCAATGGTTCGACTTGATTAAACTTCAACATTTGCTGTCGCCCGTCCGAAAATAACTGTCCGATCAACCGTAGCGCGCTAGCCCGGTTCGTCCGCTCACAATCAGGACAGGAGAGCATTCGCAAGGGGAATCGGGGCTAGCCCGGATTATTCACGATGACTGGATTGTTCTCGTAAGTGAGTGCGTAACTCTATGCGATGATTCGTTAAAATGCAGACTGCGTCTCGTAACCCGAAGCGTGAGCGAGGGATTGCCATGCATCCCTCGCTTACGCTCTCACGCTTCGAGTTACGAATAATCCGAGCTAGCGCCCTGCGGCTGATCGGACGGTTGCTTACAGTTGAATTGAGTGAGCTACCATTAATACTTCTCTAATGTAATAATAGTTTTGGGGAAAGGCGTCAGATCTTTCCGGAGCGCCGCGTCGCCGCGATTCGTTTACCGCGTTTCCCACTTGCCACAAATCCTTCCTGTACTTTACTTGCTGACGCAACGTTGCTGGCCCCCGGGTCCCAAATGGGAGTTTGCGTCGCTGATAAGTTGCGGAGCCATCCATGACTGGCCAGAATTGCCGAGTTGAAATGCGCTATTGCCTCATGCGTATTCTCGTTTGCGTAGGACTTGCCGCTGCTTCATCACAGCCTTGGGTGGTGAGTTCAGCCGCCGCTGGTGACATCGATCGGCGAGGGACACCCCTGACGTTTGAACAGCATGTCAGGCCGATACTCAAAGCCTACTGCTTCGATTGCCATGGCGCGGAAGCAGATCGGAAAGGAGGACTTGACCTGCGGCTCAAGCGACTGATGTTCGCTGGTGGCGACTCAGGACCAGCAATCACTCCTGGAGACGGATCGAACAGCCTGCTGTTTCAGCGCATTCGCGACGGTGAGATGCCGCCTCGCGACAAGAAACTTTCCGAGAAGGATCAACGTACGATACTCGACTGGATCGCCGCGGGTGCTTCTACCCTGCGAGACGAACCCGCCGAGATTGGCAACGGTATCGGCATCACTGCAGAGGATCGTGCCTTTTGGTCGTTTCAACCGGTTCGCAAACCTGCCATCCCTGATACCAGTTTACATGCATCGGTGCGCACGCCCATTGACAGCCTGCTGCTCGACGCAATGAAAGATTCGGGCTTGTCGTTCTCTTCCGACGCGGAAAAGCTGACGTTGCTGCGACGCGCGTCGCTCGATTTGACTGGTATGTTACCCACGCCTGAGGAAGTTTCGCAAATCATGGCGGATGACTCTGACGGTGCGTATGAGAAATTGCTGGATCGGCTGTTGGCATCCAGCCAATACGGCGAACGTTGGGGTCGACACTGGTTGGATGTCGCTGGTTACGCGGATTCGGAAGGGGGTTCGACCGCGGATGCCGTTCGAAACTTTGCCTACAAGTATCGCGACTATGTGATTCGCTCTCTAAACGCGGACAAGCCGTTCGACCAATTCATCACGGAACAATTGGCTGGTGACGAACTGGTCGAACCGCCTTACCAGGACTTGGCTCCTGACGAGATTGAAAAGCTGGTCGCCACAGGATTCTTGCGAATGGCGGTCGATGGAACTGGCTCGGGAGCCACCGACCAGGAAGCGGCACGCAATCAAGTGATCGCGGATACGCTGAAAATTGTCTCAAGTGCTTTTCTAGGAATGACCGTGGGTTGTGCCCAGTGCCACGATCATCGCCACGACCCGATTTTACAGACTGATTATTATCGCATGCGAGCCGTATTTGAACCGGCGCTCGACTGGAAGGAATGGCGAGTTCCTGCACAGCGACAAATCTCACTCTACCGCGAGACGGATCGGGCCAAAGCCGCAGAGATAGAAACCGAGGCCGCAGTGGTGGCGGCAGCACGAGCCAAAAAGCAATCCGAGTCGATCGCTGCCGCTCTCGAAAAAGAGCTTGAAAAGTTCGAACCGCCTCTGCGGGATGTCTATCGAGTCGCCTATTCCACTCCCGCTAACGAACGCACCGAAGCTCAACAGAAGGTATTCGCCGAAAATCCGGTGCTGCTCATCAATGCCGGAAACCTCTACCAATACAATCAAGGTGCAGCGGACGAACTGAAGAAATTCGATGAGCAGATCGAGAAGATCCGAAGCCGGAAACCGTTCGAAGACTTCCTGCATGTCTTGACCGAAGTACCCGGCAAAGTACCAACCACTTTCCTCTTTCATCGGGGCGATCCAAAACAGCCCAAGGAGCCGATGGCTCCCGGCGGAATTGCTGTCTTGGAACCGAACGCCCAGCCATTTACGATCGCGGAGAAAGCTGGCCATCTGCCGACGACGGGTAGACGACTGGCCTACGCGCAATGGTTGGTATCGGGTCAGCATCCGCTGGTTGCTCGCGCGATCGTCAATCGAGTCTGGTTGCAACATTTCGGACGTGGGTTAGTCGATACGCCCGGGGACTTCGGAGCACTCGGGTCCGCACCTTCCAATCCCGAGCTGCTCGATTGGCTGGCATCAGAATTTGTCGAGCACGGTTGGAGTTTGAAGTGGCTTCACAAACGGATCATGACGTCGACGGTTTACCGGCAAGCCTCCTCTCGGGAACCAACTAAACATTTGCTCGATCCTGAAAATCGGTTCCTCTGGCGAAAGCCCATCCAGCGGCTGGAAGCGGAGATTCTTCGCGATCGAATTCTCGAGGCTTCGGGATCATTGAATGCCAGTATGTTTGGCTCGCCGGTCCCCATTGTCGAGGACGAAGTTGGGCAGATCGTTGTCTCGCCAGGCGCCGATGCCTTTCGGCGAAGCATCTATATTCAAGTGCGACGTAGCACTCCAGTTTCGATGTTGCAGCAGTTCGATATGCCCACCATGGAAGTCAATTGCGAAGTGCGTTCAACATCAACTGTCTCAACCCAGTCCCTGGCACTGATGAACAGCGATTTTATCCTCCAGCAAGCTGAACAGTTTGCCACCAGGGTCGTGCGAGAGGTGGGTAGTGACCTCGAACCTCAAGTCATTCGCGCTTGGCACATCGCTTATGGCCGACCTCCGACCAACGTCGAGCTAAAGCGTTCGCTCGAATTCCTTAAACACCAGACGGAGTTTGTAGCAAGCCAGCTTGCCACGATCACAAACAAGACCGAGCAACCCAAAGAGAGCGCAACACCGCCCGAAAAGAAAGACGCTCCGGACAAAGTAAAACAACCCAAGCGGTTGGAACCATCCATGCAAGCGCTGACCAATCTCTGCCAAGCGCTATTCGGATCGCACGAATTCCTGTTCGCTGACTGAGTCGACAGAGCCATTTCCGGAAACCGAACAATGAATCCATTATGTTACTCAAATCCATCGCGGCGCAAGTTTCTCGCGCGAGGAACGTTTGGAGTTGGCAGCGTAGCGCTCGCTTGCCTGCTGCAACAGGAGCAGGCTCTGGCGGTTCCGAGCAACGTGTTGCTGGAACCGAAAGTCTTCGACTTGACTCCGAAGGCACCGATGTTGCAACCGCACGCTCGGTCCTTGATTTCGCTGTTCATGCACGGTGGTCCGAGCCAGGTAGATCTGCTGGACCCTAAACCAGAGTTGAGCAAACGAGACGGGCAATCGTACGACGGTAATGTCGTGTTCAGTTTTTTCAATCGCGCGACCAAGCGGCTGCTCGGCAGTCCATGGAAATTCAAGCAACATGGCCAATGTGGTACGGCCGTGTCCGAGTTGCTGCCCAATATCGCGGAGATTGTTGACGACATTTGCGTCATTCGTTCGATGCATACGGATACGAATGATCACGGGACATCGATTCGAAAACTGGTCACCGGACTCAGCCAACCGGATCGCGCAACGTTAGGTGCTTGGCTAACGTATGGATTGGGGACGGAGAATCAGAACTTGCCGGCATATGTCGTGCTGGGCGATCCCGGTGGGCAACCGACGTTTGGAATCAAGAATTGGTCTAACGGTTGGTTGCCTTCGATCTATCAAGGGACGGTTGTGCGTGCCCAAGAACCTCGTATTCTCAATCTCGAACCGCCGCCACACTTGAAGGGCGAATTGCAGCGGCAGAATCTGGATTATCTGCAGCAGTTGAATCGCGACTTTCTCGATCGGCATCCGGGCGAGTCAGACCTCGAAGCACGAATTGCTGCATTCGAGCTAGCAGCGCGAATGCAAGTGGATGCCAAAGAGGCTTTGGACATTTCGCAAGAGACAGCGGCCACTTGCCGGCTCTATGGATTGGACGATCCAGTAACCAAGGAGTATGGTACGCGATGTTTGATTGCGCGACGCTTGGTCGAGCGCGGGGTCCGCTTCGTTCAGTTGTTCTTGCCGAGTCAACCGTGGGATTCGCATACCGACATTCGCAAGAGTCTGCCCGAGATCTGTCGCAAGACCGACAAACCTAGTGCCGGACTGGTCAAAGACTTGAAGGATCGCGGTCTCTTGGATTCCACGCTAGTTCATTGGGGAGGCGAATTCGGTCGCTTGCCCGTCAGTGAGGGTGACCCGGCCAAAGGCGGTCGCGATCACAACGGCGAGGGCTTTAGCATCTGGCTGGCCGGCGGCGGTGTCCGCGGCGGCACGACTTTCGGCCAGACTTGCGAATTTGGCCATCGCTCCGTAGTCGACAAAGTAAGTCAAAACGACTTTCAAGCCACGCTATTACATGCGTTCGGGTTAGATCACAACAAGCTGACATACATTCACAACGGCCAGCAGCAAAAGCTGACCGCCGATCAACCTTGTCGAGTTGTACGCGAGATCTTTGGATGAACTTAAGGAAATACGCTTACGCTATTGGGCGCGGCAATCGATGTTGCTAGCCAGATTGACCTTTGGCGTCGCACTACCTACCATCGAAAGTGCCGACCGCACGATTTCGAAGCAATGTCTACGTTTGCGGCTTCGCCGCATGAGGTACGAAGGCTGCTAAAATTGCATCAGTTCAGGAGGTTGTGTTCAGTGCATAAAATACGACAAGTTCAGCACCACTGGCAGCGGCGCGAGATTTTGAGAGTCGGAGGGCTTGGAGCAATCGGGCTCTCTCTTCCGCAAATTCTTGCAGCGGAGACATCGTCGAACGAAAGCTCGAACAGAAGAGCCGATGCGTGCATCGTCATATTTCTCAATGGCGGGCCTAGCCACTTGGATATGTGGGACATGAAGCCCAATGCGCAGTCGGATATCAGAGGCGAGTTCGCGCCAATCGCCAGTTCGCTGGCTGGCGTTCAGGTCTGCGAGCATCTACCTCGATTGGCTCGGCATATGCATCGAGTCTCGCTTGTGCGGTCGATGAACCACAGTGTTAATAACTCGCATGCCGCGGCGGTTTATGCCGCTTTGACCGGTCACGACCGCGGCGAACAGGGAGGCGGTGCAAAGCCAACGGATCATCCGCCGCCGCGCGCGATGGTTGCCAAACTTTTGCCGACACGAGGAGACTCGCTGCCGTATGTGTCGCTTCCCTATAAGACCAAGGAGGGTGCCGGAGGTCCACTGCAACCTGGATTTCTTGCGGGGCTTGTGGGTGCCAGCTACGATCCTTTCTGGGTACTCGACGATCCCAGCGCACAAAACTTTCGCGTTCAAAATCTCTCGCTATCTGAAGAGATTACCACCGGTCGGATGTCCGATCGCAGTCGATTGCTGAACGCTCTGGACGCAGGATTGAACCAACCCTCGGAGCTGAGTCTCAAGGCCATGAACGACTTTCAGCGCAAGGCGTTCGACCTACTCACCACCAGTTCGACGCAACGGGCTTTTGAACTCAACGAAGAGCGACCCCACGATCGCGACCGTTTTGGCCGCAACATCTACGGCCAAAGCGTATTGCTGGCTCGACGATTGATCGAGGCTGGGACACGATTCGTCACTGTCTCATGGGCACCCGACGCCAATGCGACCTGGGATACTCACGGGGGTAACTTTACCAAGCTGAGAAATACTCTATTGCCCCAGTTCGATGCCGCGTGCAGCAGCTTGCTGGAAGATCTCGACTCGCGCGGTCTCCTGGAGCGAACTTTGGTCGCCGTGTTAGGTGACTTTGGACGCACACCGAAAGTGAATACCGCCGGCGGGCGCGATCATTGGAACGCGTGCTACTCTGTGATGCTCGGCGGTGGTGGAATCAAGAGAGGCTATGTACTTGGTTCAAGCGACAGGATTGGAGCGCAACCGATCGAAAGCCCAGTTTCTCCTGGTGATATCATCGCCACAATCTATCGATTGCTGGGCATCTCTCCAGATCACACGATTTACGATTCGCTCAATCGTCCACATGCTTTAGTTCCCCGTGGAAGAATCGTGCACGAATTGATCGGGTAGATTGTAAATTCGATAAGCATCGGACGAAAAATGAGTGTCGCCTTTCGCTCCGCGAAAGTAGCGTTGCATAGTTAAAGCACTCAGCCGACAAAAGTTTAAGATCGGGGTAGGGAAGACCGATTGAGTTCGGTCTCCCCTCCCGCCAAACCGTACGGGCGGTTTTCCCGCATACGGCTTTCCAGTTAGTGGTTACCCCGAAGGGAATGGACGTATTGGGAATGGGCTGTCCGCAGACTACGATAACCACATTCCGTGAAGTAGAGGTTTGGCCAACGATGCGTCCGGCTTAGGCGCTTCGGATTTCGCCGATGACGTTTTAGTTGTTGCCGACGCAAGCGTTTGCGGATCATTCCGTCGTACTTGTCGAAAATGTTCCACGTACAGTGTCGAAAGTAATTAAACCAACCAATTGTGACGCGATTGATCGAAGTGATCGTGGCCTCAAGAGATCGGCCTGACTTTCGTGGTGTTAAAGTTCGAATCGTGTCCACCATCTTGCGATGGCTCTTGTCGCGCGGGAAGCGAAGCTTACCACGAAACGAGTAGCCCAGAAATGCAAAGCTCTTTTCTCGGCTGTCGACGATGTGTGTCTTCTCCGGGTGCAACGTCAAACCTGCTTCAACGACGAAGCCTTTGACTTCCTCTAGGGCGCGTTCGGCTTGCTCCTGACTACGACACAGGATTACAAAGTCGTCTGCGTACCGAACCATCTCATAGCCATGGGCTGCCATGCGGTGATCTAGTTCGTTGAGGTATAGATTGGAAAGAAGCGGGGAAAGCGCTCCTCCAACAAAAGTGCAAAACTTTTTCATTACCGCCTTTGCTAGCTTTCTGAGCAAAAAGGGGGAAGTTGATGCGGTACACGACGCGAACCTGCTCCTTCTCTACGACGATCTTGTCGATCAGTGTCCGCAGGATCTCGCGGCGTAACGTCCATTCGGCTCTCTCCAGGTTCGAATCGATCGACTTACAAAAA
>SYJV01000129.1 GCA_005798335.1 Planctomycetaceae bacterium
CGAGAAGGACCAGGTCATACCCGAATTCTCAATCGATCGTTGCGTTCCAGTCCGTGTCGATAGCACTTGCCAGTTAGTTGAGTGGCGTGGGGTCGAGGATATTTCCAAGATAAAAGGAAGAACCATTAAGCTGCGCTTCCAATTGACCAGCGGGCAACTCTATTCGTTTTGGATATCGCCGTATGGCTCCGGTGCCAGTCACGGCTATACTGCCGCCGGAGGGCCAGGATTCAACAGTGCTGTCGACTCGCTGGGACGGCACTCCCCAAACAAGTTCGCCGACTAACAGCACGAAAAAGGGCATGGATCAAAAAGGGGTCAGGTACCGTTGCCGGAACGGCCCTTCGGGTGCTTTGCACAACGGTACCTGACCCCTTTTTGATCCATGCCCGAAAAAGTCATTGTCCGATGGGTAATAACTCGACTCCGTTTCGGGAACCGTTGACTTTGAAGCGGACCAGCATGCATCGCTGCGGCGCGCCGTGCTTTTGGATATACGCCAGCAGGATCGACTCATCCTTGAGCAGAGTCAAAGTACCGTAGCCATACACGCCAGGATCGATCTTGAGAGGTGGCGACCAGGTTTCGCCCCCATTGACGCTCAAGAAAACACTTTGACCACCCGCGCTGCTTCCCGCAGTCAAGACGAGTGTGTCGTCCTTCAGCACGACCAGATGAGGGGCGAAGACATTCTTGGGTCCCACCACGCTGACTTGTCGCCACTTCGCGCCACGGTCGTCCGACACCAGCGTGCCTCCGTCCGGACGCACCACCAGCACTAACCGGCCGGTCGACAAACGACCCAGGTCGCTTTCATCCGTGTCTAACCAGGCGCCATCCTCCGGCTTGCCTAGCTTCAGGAGTTGATCTGCGTCGCCCGAAACGACTCGATCTGATTTGTTGACGGCGTCATCAGCAGGCTTGCGGCGCCGGATGACGGAAACGATCCGCCACGTCTTTCCATCGTCGTCAGAACGATGGATGGTACCATCGAGCAGGCCGCTCCCCTGATTCATGTCGTAGGACGCCCACAGCAATCCACCATCCGGCTGTTCCAGGACTCGGGAGTATCCACGCGTGTAATAGCTGCCCGAGCTGATCAGCGGGACCGAATCGCTCCAAGTATTTCCGTTGTCCGTCGATCTCACGACGAGTTGCCGAGTATTGAGTTTTTGGTGCCCCTCGGGCGCTTGAGGAAAGCCGTACCAGGAGGCCTGTTGATTGCAGATGACAATTACGGTCCCATGGCGAGTGACACCCACGCTGCTCGGACGTTCATCCAGTTGCCCGTCGAAAACGGTGACTGGTTTGGACCACGTCTTCCCGTCGTCGGCGGACCGACACGCCATGATCCTGCCGCCGGTAGGTGCCTTGTGCTGGAGATCGAAACCCGCTTTCGAGTAACCAGCAATCAGGCTTTCATGCAGCACCAGTGGAGTCGCGAACGACACGTGCCAATACCCAGCCGAGTGTACGAGCAGCAACTCTCCGTTAGCCAACCGGACCAAGCCACCTACCCAGCCGATGAAATCACCGAGCCCGGGAAAGTGATCCGGCCGATTATGGTCGAAACCAGTCACGCAGATCCTCGCCTTCTCCAGCGACAGGCCGGTGACCTGACCCAGCTCAGCGGCGCTCAAAGTCGCCGAAGAACTCGCCCACGCCATGAAGAACGTGAAAAAGCAGCCGGTCGGTCGAACGTTACGCATGATGGTTGGTCCTTATCTCTGAATGTCTTCGATGTTGCGCCAGTTATCGACAAAATCTGCTACAGTGCCATTCGTGTCAAGTACCATTTATTGTCTCCACGATGGGTCTACAACCCTCGCCTTCTAGGAGTCTGTCGAGAATCCCATACTAGCTCACCGCGCCAGACCGAGTCACTACGTTTGACCATACACCGAATTTTGTACTCGCGGCAAAAGCGACAGCGATGGGATGTACAGCAATTTTTTCGGCCACTCCATTTTGTGTTCAAAACTTCCCGACAATTGGAAGGTGAAATTTGGCGTCATCAAGTTGTCGGGCGGTGGCAAGCCTCATTTGAGTTCCGCAAAAGCGTATCGCGACTTCGAGATGAAGTTTGAGTGGCGAGCCGTCGATCCAAGTACAACGGCGGCTTCCGCGACGGACTCGTCAACCACGACTGTCTCGATGCCCACGCCTCGAGTCTCCGTGAACTCACCGCTCACCGCTTGCGAATCCCGATCGCCGCAGAATCCGCTCCACTCATGAATCGCAAGATCAAACTTGTCAGACGAAATTAGAGCATTACCGAGCACAATTTTTAACAACATTCATCCTCAACGCAATGCTTGAAGACCAGTTTTGCCACATCATTCTGAGGCTACTTGCAACAGATAAAATTATTTGGTACTGTCTGCATCATGTAAAAATATTGTCGCGCGCGACAGTAATTAGCAAATAGCGGACTTACTGTGCATGATGCGACATATAAAATAGTTCGTCGACGGGAGATCGCCTGATCTATGCACTCCAAAGAGTCAAGCTTCGGGAATCGATCCAAATGAACGAAAACGATAAAAAGAAATTCCTACCATCGAAAGCCGAAGTCACTGAAATTGGTGGACACTTCCTCCTCGCGACATCGCAACTGGTATTTCATACGGCTCTTCTATTTCCACTTTCAATTCTTTGGCTGATTCCAGCTGGAGATCGTGTTTTTCAAGTTGCCTCACGGCTTTTCGTGGTTTCGTTGTTTCTTATCTTTGGCTTTTGGATGATACATCTTAAGAGTGCAATTTATCGTCGACTCTTTGGCAATTTTGTTTCCGAACAACTTCTTAAAGCGTATGACTATGGCAGCACTCGCGATAGGCTTTCGGCGAAAGGCATAATCGACGAGATTTCCCGTGCCTGGCCTTTGGTAGTTGTCGGCGTATTGATGCTGACTATCGTTTCTGGAGTTGTTGACTTTAATCGTCCCTGGTCTGGTCCAGGCAGTTCGAATGGGAAACATCGCTGGGTGGGCCCGATGCTTGAATGGTTTCGTGCACACTCGAATACGACCAAGTCCCTGGCTTGGCTATTTGGCGTCGGATCGCTTGCGCTTTTTGGATACCGCATTCGATGTGGCTGGATTCACTAGACTAACGTATCGAAGAACGACGCAATACCACAGTAGATGAGGAGAGATACGTAAGTGCCATTGGCTGCCAGATCCTGATTTGAATGGCCGGGCTGCCCCGCTGAATTGTCAGATTGGTTAACCTCGCCTTACCCGGCTTCCTCGCTACCCGGTTTTATAGCGCATACTTCTAGGACCTCGCGACCCGGCTACCCCGCTTCTAAGTTGCGAGTTTTCGATCTTTGTCAAAAAAAGAACCCAGGGCAATTGTTCTGTGGCAATCCCTGGGCTCTTCATTGAGGCAATGGCTAATACCATTGCGCTAGCATGTTGAATCATGTCGACCAAACTGCTGAGCTGACTTCACCTTGGCTCCGTATTAAGCAACATGAACGGATTGCTCGGGCTGGAACGGCGCATGGTTGTGCCTGTCGCTCTTGCCAGGCTTCCACCGAGGCCTTTAAACGCCAGACCTTTCAACATGTTTGAGAATCTGCTAAATCCTTGTGGAACATGGAAGTTTCATGGATTTGTGGAGATTGATAGCTATGTCAGGGAAGACAAATCTGGATCGGTTTTCGGTGAAGTGTCCGTTGGCGGTTATGA
>SYJV01000130.1 GCA_005798335.1 Planctomycetaceae bacterium
ATCGTCCAATTGCAAAGTGATAATGAGCGGTTACTTGCCGAGTATCGAACCCAAAGAGATCAAAACAAAGATCTGACTCAAAAGAATGCGATTCTCGAAGCGCGAGTTGCTGAAAGCGAAAAAATGCTTGCGCAATTAAATCGAAATTCGGGCAGCAGGATTTCAATGCTTGATCGGCTTCCACTCGCACCAGGCAATTTGCCGGCGCCAATAAACCTCAATGCTATCAAAACGCCGGCAAGTGACCCGGGTTCAATTGCTCCCTCCGGGCAGGGAACGGAACTGAAATGGAAGCCAGTTCGAAAATAACCGGGATTTCGTGTATACTCCGGGGCCACCTGGTTCGCTATTCAACCAGGCCGAAGCCCGCCAACCACCCACCCGATAATCCCACCTTCGATCAACTGCCTCGAACCTTCGCGACACGTCGGCGCGCCTTGAGGTCCTTCCCAGCAACAAGTTTGAAAAATCTTGGCCAAGGACGCTGGTATTGATGCCAGGCGGTTCATCCGCTGAAAGGATGCGGCCTAATGACTCGCCAGCATGCCGAATATCGTCTAGCTACTGTAGCGCTGGGACCCACCGAACGTACAATGGACGACGGTTGTTGCCCGACGCATAACGAATTATGATCATCGTGAATTGCCCACCCTTAGTGACGGGGGTAGTCGCGATTAGCTCCTCGAACCAACTTTGTGAATGTCTGTGAACTCGAAACGACGCTCATTGGACTCTCTAGTTGGCGCGAGGATCAAACTGCGACTACTTCCACCACCAAAGTGGATGGAAACCAATACTTAGGCTCATTCGCCTAAAAGGGAGTGTATAGATCAATGGGTTTAGTTGCAGATATTCGATTTCAACGTGCATCGTATCTGCCCGTCTCGCTCAACCTCAAGCCGTTCATCTTGTTGTTGTGTGCGTGCTTGATGGGTTGTGGATACGAACCCGAAATCCGTGAATACACTGTTCCTCGAAAAAAGAAAGCCGCCGCAAGCGCACAAACCAGTGTTGCGCAGCGCTTACTAGCCGCGATCGTGCCCAAAGACCAAGGAGCGTGGGGACTGAAGGTACTTGGCGAGCCGGCGGTTATTAAACCGATTGAAGAAGAATTTCATAAACTGATCGAAACAATGACTTTCGCAGCAGACGGAAATCCCATCTGGAAACTTCCTGGCTCTTGGCGACAGGCGCCGGGCGACAATTTTAATTTTGCAGTGATATATCCGACAACGGAAAATCAACCTCGCATCACGATTTCAAAATTATCCGTTCCCGATCCACTTACCGAGGCCGCTTGGCGGGATTTTGTTTTACAAAACGTGAATCGTTGGCGTGGACAAGTACAGTTGCCGCTCCAGCAACAGTTCGAGCAAATTCTCGGGGCTCTGCAGCCCGTGACGGCGCTTTCCCAACCACCGTTAGTCGCTTATTACTTGGCGCTCGAAGGCACCAGCCCCGGTGGCAATCGACCGTTCTCGATGGCGGGCAAGCAAAAAATTGGTGAGGCTGCTTCACCGCCGGCCAAAGTGAATTATCAAGTTCCACAGGGATGGCAAGATCAATCGCAACCCGGTGGCATGCGCATGGCATCGTTCAAGATCGAAGTGGACGGCAAATCAGCCGATATTTCGATTATCGCTGCTGGAGGCAACGAGCCGGACAATATCGCGCGGTGGCAGAAGCAACTCGTTCCCAACGCAGAAGACGCGCGAGTGCGATCCGTGATGGACAGCGCCCAGCCTATCACCGTAAATGAAATTCCATCCAAAATTTACTTTATGACCAATGATTCACTCGATGCAAAAGAAGCGATTCTAGGCGCGATCGTACCGTGGCATACAACTAATTCACTGTTCGTAAAACTGACCGGTCCAGCGTCAATCGCCGAGGCTAATCGAAAACAATTTGAAGAATTGGTAACTTCGCTAAAATGGTAAGGCACGCGGCAGATGGAGATTTACCAAGGCAGGAGGAAAAACAAGCTCGACACGCAAGCGAGTGCGTCAAAACTGGCACTCGCTTGCGCGTCGGGCTTGTATGGTTTTTTTGTTATCGACCGGAAATCAATTTTGCTCAACAGGCTTGTGTTCGAACCGCTCCGAAAACGTGGTTCAATAGCTCGCGGTCTCACGTCATATAAGGTATTTCTGTCATGTCCACCAGCAGTATTCCGCACGACCGATTTGCCCGCGGTAAGAACACGAGTGCCCTGCAGCAGCGAGGTGCGACTGCCAATCCATTTTGGCATGTGCTTAAGGTACTGGGATCTTTAAAGATAACTGTAGCCATGTTCACGCTGGGAATTCTGATTCTCTTTTTCGGAACTCTCGCGCAAGATGAAGACAATTTGGCCGAGGTCAAGCGACTGTATTTCAATAGTTGGATCGCCATCATTCCGGTCGACGTTTTGTTTCCCATAACCATCTTTCCGCACACAGATCCGTACCCTGGCAAGTTTCCGCTTCCAGGCGGCGCAATGATTGGCTTGATCATGATGATCAATCTAGTTGCCGCGAAAGTGACACGATTTTCAGTTAGCGCCCAAGGTGGCAGACTTTACCTGGGCAGTGCGATCGCCTTGCTGGGCGCGGCCATCGTGACGCTGGTGATTATTACCGGCCACGCTTCGGACGGATTACAGGGGGAACCGCTAGTCGATTACGACACTTTGTGGACCGTACTGAAAATCGGCATCGTGCTTTTGACTGCCATCATGATCGGCGTGGCTTTTCAGATGCAGAATTTACCGCCTTTGGCCTCCATTGCGATGTGGACCGCAGCAGCAATCATGGTGGGCATGTGCGGACTGTTGTTAATCGGTGGTGATTCAGTCCGGCTAGATGAATCTGGATTGCGCATTGTGTGGCAACTGCTACAAGCCAGTGTGGCCTCATGCGTGCTACTTGCAGGACTGTGCATCGTCTTCGGCTCTCGCGGTGGTAATGTGCTGATCCACATCGGCGTTGGACTCTTGATGGTGGGGCAGTTCGTTTTTGGCGATCGCCAGATCGAGCAACGCATGAGTTTGTTAGAGGGCCAGACATCCAACATGGTCTATCGCCAAGACGAATTGGAACTGGCGATCATCGATATCAGCGATTCCCAAAACGATCAAGTTATCGCAGTATCGGAAAGTAAACTCAGGCGCGCCGTCGCCAACCAGTCGCCTATCGACGATCCGCAGTTACCTTGCAAATTGCGAGTCGTGCAATGGCTGCCCAACAGTGCACTCGAAAGGCCCGATCCTGCAAAGAAAAATCCTGCCACCGTGGGCATCGGCTTGCAAGCGTTCGCGGCATCCAAAACGTCATCAGGTGGAGCCATGAACGACACGAACGTGGCCGCTGCCTATGTTGAAGTGATTGAAAAATCCACCGATAAATCGCTGGGTGTTTTCCTGTTAACTCAGCATTTTAACGATCAGCAGCAAATGTTTATTGGCGCCGAAGACGACCAGAATGAATCAGTCGAAATTGGAGGCAAGCCCTACGAGATGGCACTGAGATATCGGCGCGAGTACAAGCCTTATGAAGTTACGCTCCAGGATGTGCAGCGCAAAGATTACAGCGGCAGCGACACGCCACGCGACTACTCATCCCATGTGGTTTTCAAGAACTCCGCCGGCGGCTCGGAGTTAAAGGGCCACATCTGGATGAACAATCCAGTCCGCTACCAAGGCGAATCGTTTTATCAGAGCGAATATCACAGCGCGGAATTGCCTGACCGAGGAGTGGTGGAGTTGACCAGTTTGCAAGTTGTCGAAAACGCGGGCTGGATCATTCCGTATATATGCTGCATGATGGTGATGTTTGGCATGTTTGCGCACTTCGGCGGCGTCTTTTTGCGTTTCGCCGATCGATACGCGCGCGGCAGTATCGTGACCGCGAAAGATGTCACTGCCAGCTTTGGTTTGGACAATCGTCAATCGGCTGGATGGAAGAACTGGAATCCCGCTGGAGCGAGTCTCTTGTTCGTGCTCGTGGTTGCGATCTACTTTGCGCGAATTCCCAGCGCGGATCGAGACCAGATGGACTGGTATTCGGCAGGGAAAATCCCCATGTCGCACGAAGGACGCGTTAAGCCGCTGGATTCGGTGGCTCGCAACGTACTTCAGTTTATTTCGGAACCAGTCTTTGGATCGGTTCCATCGGTCAAGGACTCAATTGGCAAAAAACATTCGCCGAC
Source organism: Planctomycetaceae bacterium (assembly GCA_005798335.1). Lineage (GTDB taxonomy): Bacteria > Planctomycetota > Planctomycetia > Pirellulales > Pirellulaceae > Aureliella. The sequence goes on from SYJV01000130.1 coordinate 4,189, forward strand.
CGAATGGCTGCTGTCGCTGATGGCCGACAAGAAATGGCCCTCGGAAGCTCGCATCTTTCGTATCTACGCCCAGGAAGCTCGAGACTTTTTTGGTTTTGAACCGCGAACGGATTTTCGATATTCGTATGCGGAATTTGCGCCACATCGTGAGAAACTCTCAAAGTTCCTTGAACCGTTACGAGGCAGGAAGTCCGAGACCTACACGCGCGAAGAACAGAAAATCGTCGAAGCGAATTCCAAATTGCAGCTTTACGATTTAATTTACTTTTCATCCCAATTGCCACCGCTGCCCAGCGAAAAAGAATTGGGGGACACACCCGAAGCACGAGAAAATTTTACTGGGCAATTAATGAGATTGCTTAGTACGATGCAACAGATTGAGGCTGGCAATCCGCCCTCAATCATTCCTCCCGACGGTCCTCGAGTATCAGAGTCGGGCGACGAGCCGAAATGGCAAGCCTACGGACCGGCGATTTTTGCAGGATACTTGCGCAACGTCATGAGCACGGAAAAGGTTGAACCCAATCGTGCACTCTTGGGATTTACCGATGTCCTCGATTCCTTGAGATCCGACGATCCTCGCAAGTTCAACACGGAGATCTCCGACTATCACGCGTTGCTTGCCAAGATGCCCGTGGCTGCCAAGTCGACGAGTAAGGCATCCATGGAATCGTGGTTGAACAAATTCAATCCAACGGCGCAAGGCGTAATGCTATATCTAATAGCTATGATTCTTGCATTTGCTGGATTCTTGTTTTGGTCCAACTCGCTCCGCACGGCCACGTTCTGGCTGCTGGTGGGCACTTTAGTGATTCATACGATCGCAATTGTCAGCCGAATTTACATCTCAGGTCGGCCGCCGGTTGTGAATCTCTATTCCTCGGCGGTCTTTATTGGTTGGGCATGTGTGCTGGGCGGGTTGTTGCTCGAACGAGTCTATCCGCTGGGTGTCAGTAATCTCGCCGCTGCGATGATTGGGTTGATGACGATCAGTATCGCGCGCAGTTTGGATACCAGCGATACGATGCACGTATTGCAAGCTGTCCTCGACACACAATTCTGGCTTTCGACCCACGTTATTACGGTAACGTTGGGCTATGCGGCTACTTTCTTGGCGGGCATATTCGGGATAATTGCATTGACGCATCGAATGATAGTTCGATACGACGCGATTGAAGCCAGCAAACGCTCGAAAGACATGACAGAGATCCAACAAGTCCTCTATCGCATGACCTATGGAATTGTGTGCTTTGGAATCTTCTTCAGTTTCGTAGGCACGGTGTTGGGCGGCCTATGGGGCGACGACAGTTGGGGACGATTTTGGGGTTGGGATCCAAAAGAGAATGGCGCGCTAATTATCGTGATGTGGAACGCAGTCGTATTGCACGCGCGCTGGGATCGCATGGTCACTGCTCGCGGTTTTGCAGCTCTAGCGGTCGTCGGTAATATCGTTACCAGTTGGTCGTGGTTCGGCGTCAATCAACTTGGAATCGGTTTACACAGTTACGGATTCACGTCTGGCGTCTTATTGACGTTAGCTCTGACCGTCTTCCTACACATCGCGTTTGTCATCACCGCCTTGGCCGTCACTTCCTTCCAATCCAGTCGTACAGGCACTGCGACGTAACGAGAGGCAGATGAGTTCATACTGTTAGGCGAGCGGCAGATGGGAATTTACCAAGGCCTCAGCGAATACAAGCCCGAAGCGCAAGCGAGTGCGTCAATCCTGGCATACACTCGCTTGCGCTTCGGGCAACAACGAGGACACTGAAAGCGGAAGTAACCATCACTTTGTTTTGCGATCGGAGCGTGACAGCCAAGCCGCAGAATCGTCAACTTCATCGGCATGTCGGTGCGTATCGCATGTAGTAAATCTTTGGTGATCATTTCGTAGTTACTTCTTGCGAATCAAACTCGGCAGCAACAAGCCGATAAACGCAAGTGGAATCATCAACCACAGCAATCGCACCATCGCATCGGTTGGCAACATGTTTTCAGTACTCTGCGTTGGAATAAATACTCCCGCCGCGGAAAAGCCAATTCCGCCCAGCAGTCCAGCAATTGCACCGACTATCAAGCCTTGCGCCATGGTACCAAGGTCGCGATGAAAACCGCCGTACATCAATCCGATTCCAGCTCCCAGAATTGCAAATGCAGCTCCGTGAGCTAATCCCGATTGCATTGCTTCCGCTTGCGTACCGTATTGTATTATCGCATTGAAAGCCTTTGAGCCCAAATATCCGCTGCAGCCTCCCCATGCTGTTCCCCATACTGCCCCAACGATTATCTTTACGATGGAGCCGCAGCAAGATGCGCCGGCAACTGCGATCCCGACCCCCAGTAAACCGCCTGCGATTGCAAAAGTAACCATCGCATTCAGACCAAGAATTCGGGCTTGTTCGGCAAATAATTTCAGCCGAGCTTCGTTAGGCGCGCCCATGCCGATGCCAAATCCCTCGCTGTCCACAAAGTAAAATTCATGTTTGACGCCCAATGCACCCCATGCGCCAATTGCGGCGAGCACACTCATGACGACTCCGAGCAAGATGTTCCAGAGCAAATTGAAAGGCGCTCGACCTACTCCACCATCTTGTGAACTAGGCGCTCCGCCATCTTCCGGACTGGGTACAGCATCGGGACCGAACATAGCGTAGCACTCCAATTCGAAGTCAATTTTGATAAAAGAACTTAACTATCTGGACAGCCGACAGAAATTGCGTCGTCTAAATATCCTCGCACCTTGCGATAATGAAACTCACGCAATCTATCTTTTGCGTGTTTCGTTTGCAGTTCGGAAGTGAGCAGTCTATTACGATCAAGTACGAAAGGCAAGGAAGCGGTGGCCAAACCGACAGACCTGCCAAGTCAGCTTGAACGAACGACAGATAGAGGCTGGGGGTGCTAAAGCAGTTTGCAAGACGGGTTGATGAGGTTGATAAGGCGAGCGGCAGATAGTTTCTTACCAATTCAAGCCCGAAGCGCAAGCGAGTGTATGCCAGGATTGACGCACTCGCTTGCGCTCGGGCTTGTATTCGCTGAGGCCTTGGTAAATTCCCATCTGCCGCTCGCCTAAGTGACCGTCAATTGCGATTGGCAAGTAAATTCTGCGTGCTCAAATCTTGTGTAGAATACTCAGCAGCGGAGGGCAGCGGGATTGCGCGGCCCAAGTGCTGTAATTGAACGCTCGGCAATCATTCGCTTTAGACTACGATCCACTATGTCCAAGGACCATCAGAGCCGCATGACGGACCAATTTAGAATTCTGCATTTAGGGGCCGAGCAAGCTGGTAAAACGTTGGCGGCGGCGCTCAAGTCCGTTGTCCCCGATTGTAGCTGGGGACAAGCACGCCAGTGGATTCAAGGACGGCATTTGCAAGTTAATGGCAATTTGTGCTTAGATATCGCCAGGCGGGTTACCCAGCGGGATGTGCTCAAACTGTGGCGCGAACCACTGCCTAAGCCCGTGAGCTTTCGCGATCTCAGATTGGTGCACGTGGATGATCAATTGCTGGTCGTAGAAAAACCAGCCGGCGTTACTAGCGTACGGCATTTCGAAGAGCGGAAGATGTCGGGGCGCCGCAAACAACTGCAACCGACATTAGAGGAACTGCTGCCATTGGCGCTCGCAAGATTTCTGCGTATCGATTGGCCTCCACCTGTTCAGCCGCCCAATCAAGTACGGGGCAACTCGATTCGCAAACCTTTCAGGGGACCAGCCACAGTGCCATCCATGAAACTGCCGCCGGAACTGCAAGTGATCCCGGTTCATCGGCTCGATCGCGATACCAGTGGACTGATGCTGTTTGCTCGAACCCGAGACATGGAGAAGAAACTTGTCGCGATGTTTCGCAAACATGAAATTGAACGAAGCTACTGGGGAGTTTGCCACGGGACACTTTCGTCTCAGACCATTCGCACTACGTTAATACGGGACCGGGGTGATGGATTGAGGGGTAGCGCCGACGATTCGCAAGACGACCAAGGGCAGGAATCGATCACTCATGTTTCCGCAGTCGAAAAATTGCTGGGTTACACGATCGTTCATTGTCAGTTGGAAACTGGCCGCACTCACCAGATTCGCATTCACCTATCGGAACTTGGCCACATGATGTGCGGAGAGAAAATTTACACGCAAAGCAAAGCCGGGAAAGTGATGCGCGACATCAGTGGGGCTCCACGCCATGCGCTTCACTCCGATCAACTGTCGCTGGTGCATCCAATAACAGGGCAGAAAATGTCCTTTCGAATGAAACTGCCTGTCGATTTGTCGCATTGGTTGGATCGACTCAGGAAGAGACTTGCCAATGAGAAAGACCAACCAGCAGATGGTCCAGAAACTTAGCGGTAGAATTGCTGCGAAATTAGAAGAGGCGGC
>SYJV01000013.1 GCA_005798335.1 Planctomycetaceae bacterium
CTGGTTGTTCAGCGCGACTTGCGACAGGCAACGTCATTACTATGGCCGCAGCCATTAAGGCGAGCGGCAGATAGTTTCTTACCCAATCAAGCCCGAAGCGCAAGCGAGTGTATGCCAGGATTGACGCACTCGCTTGCGCATCGGGCTTGTATTCGCTTAGGCCTTGGTGAATTCCCACCTGCCGCTCGCCTAAGTGCAGGAATTGTCTCATCGATTGTTATCCTCGAAGTTGTTGATGCTCGCCTATTCCAGCATCACTCGCGCCGGTCAAGCGGCTAATAAATAATCCAGACGGTATTCTGAACCTTGAGATTCGCACAATCTAGACCCCCTACACGAAACGTAGCATGAGCCGCTGAACGCAGTGCAATTCTCCGCTTGGCGGCGCGGAAGTATGTCAAAATGACGCTCGATTTCGTCTGAGGCTGAACCCAGAATATGCCTAGCAGCGAGTAAATTGCCGGTGGGCTGTTTGCGCATCCTGTATTGTTAAACGATATTTGAATGCAGCTCGAGAAACCTCATACTTGTTATACTCAATTTCGAAGGGATGGTCGCTGATGCGGTAGCTTCCTGATTCGAAGTTGACGTGCATCCAAGGTAATACTTGGTCTTGGCAATGGTGTCATTTTTGATTTTGATAGAATTGCATTCTGACTATCCGGATAAAGAAACGCTTCGGCAAACCTGGATGGCCGACGACGATCGCTGGGCGGCTCGGGCCGGGTGGGATCTAACCGCCGAACGCGTCGCGAAAAGTCCAGAGGGGCTCGATCTACCTGCGCTGCTGGTTCGCATCGAATCGGAAATGGCCGAATCCGATCCCGTAGTGCAATGGACAATGAACAACACACTTGCAGGAATTGGTATCCATTTTTCCAAACATCGCAAGCGAGCTATTTCCATTGGGGAGAAATTGGGAATCTATCGCGATTATCCCGTCTCCAAAGGATGCACGTCTCCTTTCGCTCCAATTTGGATCAATGAAATGGTGCGACGAAAAAGTCAGCATGCCGCCGATTGACGACACGGATTGAGTGCCACACAAACCGCAGAGCAAGCCGGTTTGTCCGGTGGGAACGCGAGATATTCAGTGTACTGACGACAGCGATTTACGTTTACGCGTCAAGGATCTCAGTGATGATGCGAGTCGGTTCGACGCCGGTTAGTCGTTGGTCGAGCCCTTGGAATTTGAAGGTAAATCGCTCATGGTCGATACCCATACAGCGCAAGATCGTGGCGTTGAAGTCGTTGATGTGGACAGAATTCTCAGCCACGTTGTAGCTGAAATCGTCTGTCTCACCGTAGCTGGTTCCACCACGAACGCCGGCACCTGCCATCCACATTGTGAAACATCGGGGATGATGATCACGACCATAGTTCTCGCGCGTCAGTCCGCCTTGGCAATATACCGTCCGTCCAAACTCGCCTCCCCATACAACTAACGTTGAATCCAGCAATCCTCGTTGTCTCAAATCCTTGAGTAAGGCGGCGGTTGGTTGATCGACATCGCGGCATTGCAATGGCAAGTCGCCGCTGATATTTCCATGCTGATCCCAGCCTCGATGTAACAATTGCACCACGCGAACGCCACGCTCGACCAATCGCCTCGCCAACAAAACGCTGGCCGCGAAAGTCCCGGGCTCGTGCACGTCGGGGCCATACATATCGAGAATCGATTGCGGCTCGTCTTGCCAATTGATCAGCTCCGGCACGCTGCTTTGCATACGGAATGCCATTTCATACTGAGCGATGCGAGTCTGAATCTCGGGGTCGGCCAATTCCGAGAATTGTCGTCGATTCAGCTCAACGAGCGCATCCAGCATCGTGCGCCGGTCCAAGCCGGTTACCCCGGGAGGATTCTTCAGGTAGAGCACCGGATCACCTGCACTACGCAGTGCAACACCGTTATGACGTGTGGGCAGAAACCCGCTGCTCCACATCCGTGTGAATAGTGCTTGCGCGGCTGCTTTGGACGACCAACTGGGAGTTAAGACTACAAAAGAGGGAAGGTCGTTGCTTTCACTCCCCAGGCCGTACGCCAGCCAGCTACCGAGACTGGCTTTTCCCGGCACTTCGCTGCCCGTCATGACAAACGTACATGCAGGGTCATGGTTGATTGCGTTCGTATGAACTGTCTTGACCACCGCCAATTCATCCGCTAGCGCTCCAGTATGTGGCAGCAACTCGCTCACCCAACGCCCACACTGGCCGTATCGATCAAAGCGATACTTACTGGGCGCGATGGGCAATCGAGCTTGGCCACTGGTCATCGTGGTAATTCGCTGCCCCTGGCGAATGGAATCGGGCAAGTCCTTGTCAAAATGTTCCGACAACTTGGGTTTGTAATCCCAGGTATCGATCTGCGACGGCCCACCATTCATATGCAGATAGATGATCGCCTTGGCCTTGGGCGCGAAATGCGGCAACGACGACAATGATGGGTGAACTTGCCCAGCGCGTGAACTGGCCATCGCCGTGGATTGCTGGCCGGCAAGCATCCCCATTGCAACGCCACCCAGGCGAATTCCCGTGCGTCCAAAAAAATGTCGGCGAGATAGGAGTTGGTCAAGTTCGAGTCGTGGGTCCATGGCAACACTTATTTCTCAAGCACTATTAAGTCAAATTCATGACAATCGGGCAATTGTGGGTCATCAATTTCGGTTGATGGCTTCATCCAAATTCAAAATTAGATTCGCCAGCAACGTGTAACTGGCCAGATCGGTAGGCTGTATGCTCGAAGACCAACCTGCTTGGCCAACTTGCAACAACTCCTTAGCGGCAGATTCATCGCTGCGAAAGCGTTCACTAAATTTCTCGAGCGTCTTGGTGAGCAAGCGAATTTCATCGTCCTGCGGTTCCCGCGCAAGCACTAACCGATAGGCATGGCGAATACGTGACTGCGCTGAAAGTCCACCCTCGCGCAGCAATCGTTCGGCCAGCCCGCGCGCAGCCTCCACCATTTGCACATCATTCATTAATTGCAGTGCTTGCAGCGGCGTATTACTGCGTTCGCGGCGCGTGCAGAAGAACTCTCGGTTCGGTGCATCGAAGTTGCTCATGAAAGGCGGCGGCGCCGTGCGTTTCACGAAACTGTACAAACTACGGCGATAGAGGTCGGGGCCAAAATCTTGCAAGTAGTATCGAGTATTACTGTCGCTATAGCCGACCGGTTCCCAAATATTCGGTGGTTGGTAACCCTTGAATCCCGGTCCACCCAGGCGCGCATTCAGCAGTCCGCTGACCGCCAAGGCCAAGTCTCGCACTTGCTCGGCTTCTAATCGAATGCGAGGTCCTCGCGACAGCAAACGATTCTCAGGGTCCTTGGCCAGCGAGTCAGCAGTAATGCGACTACCCTGACGAAACGCTGCGCTCGATAACATTGTGCGCAGCAATTGCTGCATATCCCAACCTGAGCTTTGAAATTCCACAGCCAGCCAATCCAGCAACTCAGGATGGCGCGGCGGCTCTCCTTGAGCACCAAAGTCGTCGCTCGTCTTGACGATTCCTGTACCAAAAATCTGCTGCCAAAATCGATTCACGGTCACGCGCGCCGTGGTTGGATGCTCAGGGCTGATCAACCAACGAGCCAAATCCAAACGATTGGTACGTGCGCTCGGCTTGGCCAATTTCAGAGGAGGAAGGCTGGCTGGTGTCCCGGGCTGCACCTCGTCTGAAGGTTGGTCATACTGACCTCGCTTCATGATGTGCGCTTTTCGAGGTTCTGCCAGATCACCAAAGATCATCGTGCCAGGGATCGAGTCGTTTAGCAGCTTGCGATCGACTCGGGTTCGATTCCAGGCGTCTCGCGCCACTTGCAACTCAGCGGGAACGTCGCGCGCGACGTATTGCAAGAAATCCCGCTGCAATTGGAATTTCGTGCCTTCACTCAGTTTCTCATCGGGCCCGGCTTTGAGCGCTGCTGCCACTTCTGCAACGACCACCGGCACAGACTTACCTTTGCAGTATGCCCACCATGCGGCTAGCGAAGTACGCGGATCTTTTTCTGCTGCGGAAGTGCCGCTGACGACCAGCCCATCCCACCAACAAATCCCGCCAAACTGCGCCAGCGTCAGATCATTGACGATCGTGCCGGCAGCAAGGTTGAGTTTATCCGCGCCGATAACAATGCGATGCCAAGCTCCTGGCTGTGGCATTGCGCCCAAGTACACGTTGTTGGCGTCCTGGAATTCTCCCTTGTTCAGCTCCAACAAGTTGCCCCAAGCGAATCGACGGGAACCCGCCGAGGTGCTCAATTCAACCATCAGTGCTTTGGAAGGTTGAAGTGCATCCAATCGCACAAACATTTCGAGCTGAGCGTCATTGGGGATAACGCGCAGAACTAGACCACCGTCCATCTTTTCTTGATAGTAATGGCCAAACGACTGCTTGAGCGCGCGGCGTCCCATGGGGATATCCATTTCTTCGGACAAAGTCCAATTCGGCGCATTGCGCGAGGTATTGCGATTGATTGCTCCCAATGTCAGTTCATCATCGAACCAGATTTCCCGAAAACCAGTCGCTTGGTTTCCAGGCTCTTGAGAGCTACCAGTATTCGATAGTAAATCGCTAGCCGTTTTGGAGGCTAATTGTTCTGCGACGGTCTGCAATCTTACAGCCGCAGCTTTTTCGATCCCTTCCAGTCGTTGAAGTTCTGCTTGCTGTTCGACCGTAGCGAGCGAAAGAAACGGCGGTGTATCGATGGCATTGCCATCCATGGCCGGGTCAGCGGCGCTATAAAAGAACGCGTACAGCGAATAAAATTCGCGCGTCGTCAGAGGGTCGTACTTGTGATCATGACAGACCGCGCACCCGCCGGTTAAACCGATCCACGTCTGGACAACTGTGCTGGTCCGATCCACCGCGTAGCGAAATAGAAATTCCTCTTTGATCGCACCACCTTCGCTAGTCGTTACATTACAACGATTAAAACCCGTGGCGATCAATTGGTCTTTTGTTGGATTGGGCAACAGATCACCCGCTAGTTGCTCAACAGTGAAATCGGAAAATGGTTTGTTTTGATTGAACGCGTTGACGACCCAATCGCGATACGCCCAGATCGCTCGAACATTATCCAAATGCAACCCATGAGTATCGCCGTATCGAGCCACATCTAGCCAATGTCGAGCCATCTCTTCACCAAACGCTGGCTTGCGTAAGAACCGGTCAACCATGCTCTCGTAGGCCTTATCCGACGTGTCGCTTACAAATTGATCCACTTCGGAAATGGTAGGTGGCAAGCCGGTCAAAGTGAGCGCAACACGGCGGACTAATGTGTGGCGATCTGCCTCGTCTTGCGGTCGTAAACCTTGTTCAAGCATCTTCTTGATCAAGAATCGATCGACTGGGTTGGCCTGCCATTTGGCAAATTCTGCTACTGGTTCCGGCACTGTAGGTCGCTGAAGAGGTTCAAAGATCCAGTGTTTTTCGAACGCAGCGCCTTGTTCAATCCAAGTCTTCAATTTCGACTTGTCATCACTGGAAAGTTGGCGATTCGCGTTCGGAGGAGGCATCACCAAATCGGGATCGGTCGAGTTGATTCGTTCCCACAATAAACTTTTTTCGAGGTTGCCTGGCACGATTGCAACTCCCGAATCTCGTTTGGCCAGAGCCGAATTCTGATCGTCCAATCGCAGGTTTGCTTCGCGTTTCTTCTCATCAAAACCATGGCAGCGAAAACAATTCGCGCTTAGGATTGGTCGAATATCTTGGTTGAACTCTAGCTTCTGCTGCGCCCAAGTTGTTGGCAAAACCCATCCATTCCACGCTAAGCACCCAATAACCCAAGAGAAAAGCTGACATCTTCTCAGCAGCATTAAGTTACACATTGGCTTGCACCAGAAAACTTGGAGGAGGGAAACGAGCGGCAGGACCATATCGTCGACGCGAATATGCTGCATGCTATTGTAACCACAGATATGCAGAATCTTCCACTGCCAGTACAGCGCTTGCGCGACTTGACAAATCGATTCGTTGACTAGGACGTCTTAGGCGAGCGGCAGATAGTTTCTTACCAATACAAGCCCGCAGCGCAAGCGAGTGTATGCCAGGATTGACGCACTCGCTTGCGCATCGGGCTTGTATTCGCATAGGCCTTGGTAAATTCCCATCTGCCGCTCGCCTTACGACAAGTTTTTAGACACGTCAGTGCGATAGGCAACGAGAGCTGGAATGATCCCAGCCAGGGTAGCTAATACCACAATTCCTGGCAGCAAAGTCAATTCCAAACTGCTGGTCGCGTTCAGCAAACCGACTCGAATTCCGGTACGATCCTCGACCAGCGGACTGGCAATAAAGCCAGCTAAATGCCCCATCAGCCACCCAGCCGCTCCACCCAGCAGCGCGATGAGCAGCGATTCGAGCAAAATCACAGCCATCACGATGTCGCGTCGCGCCCCAAGCGCGCGCATTACGGCGATATCTCGTCGCCGTTCATTCATCGAATTATAGATGCTCACCAAGATACTGACGGCACTGACAAGGCAAACTAAGAAGGTCAACGCCAGCAGAGCATACTGAACCGGACGCACAAAGAAATCCAGCATGATGGCGATCTGCTGGATTGGCGAAGTGGCCATTGCATGAGCCGACTTGTTGACCGCCATTTCTAATCGCATCGCGCCGAACCCAGAGGATGGTTTCAGAAGTATCGCCGTCAAGTCTCGTTTGCCTAATGGCAATCTGCCGGCAAACTTTGGGGTGGAAGGTACATCGGGTTGGACATCAACGAGTGCATGGCCTGCAATCGCAGGATTCTCAAACGCTCGCGAGTGTTTATCAAGAAGCAGAAAACCCTCAAGATTGACGAAGGCAGCGCGATCGTTGGGTGTCCCAGTTGGCGCGACGATGCCAACTATGTGGAACTGTTGACCATGCCCTTCGCCTTCGGGATCTCCGTGGTTTAGTTGGAATGTGTCTCCCACTCGCTTGCCCATTTCGCGGGCGACTTGCCAGCCAATTACCGCTTCGTAGAACCCGTGTTCAGGAGATTCGTCCAGAAAATTTCTCCCTTCCGCAAATCGATATTCGATGTCCGATTGATTTCCGTATCTCAGTTTCTCGAAGAACATGGATGTCGTTCCCACAACACGAAACTGGCCGTAGTAATCACCCAAGCACACGGGAATGGCGAATCCACCTTTCATCGTCGTGCTATGAATTCCTGCCTTGTCCGGATCCCAGATCTTGCCGCCGATCTTCTTGATCATCGCTTGACGCTCGTCGCCCGGCAAGAATTCCAAGTAGTCTTCGTACGGCAACACTTCGATCGGGCGGCTGAGGTAATAAATTGTGTTCAGCGTCAACTGCAATGGACTCCCCTTAGAGCCAACTATCAAGTTGCATCCAACATTGCTGTTGCGATCGAATGACTCCGTTACCAGCCAACTGATACTCAGCACCATCACAACCAGTGCCACACCCAACGCCATCGACACCACCGTCAATACGGACGCTAGTCCACGCTGTTGCATGTTTCGCCACGCGATGAGCAGTAGATTCATGTTTGTTCTCCGTCTTGTGCTGCCAATGCAATGGGCGGCGGATTAAATCGGTGCAGATTCTCGCCAAGCAACATTGATACTCTCCAGTCGCTCGACTCTTGAAAACTGTTCCGCGACCGTCGGTGAATGAGTGACCATCAGCATGGCAACATTTTCTTCAGTACAAACATCGCGTAGCAAGTCGATGATCTTTTGTTGATTCGTCGGATCGATATTCGCAGTTGGTTCATCGGCCAGAAGCAGTCGTGGGCGATTGGCCAGCGCCCGCGCGACCGCAACTCGCTGTTGTTGTCCGACCGACATTGCGGATGGTTTGTGATGGAGGCGATCACCTAATCCGACGCGATTCAGTAAATCGTGGGCGCGCGCGATATCGTGCTTGCCATTGCCAAACGTCATGCCAAGGCGAACGTTCTCCAGCGCCGTAAATCCCGCCAACAGATTAAACGTTTGAAACACATACCCGAGCTTGCTCGCCCGCACGCGATCTCGGCCCGCTTCGCTTAATCGCGTTAGTTCGATATTATCTAAACGGATCGAGCCTGAGTCGGCTTGCATGATCCCGGCGATGCAGTGCAATAACGTAGTTTTGCCGCCACCACTCTCGCCCATCAAAACGACTTGTTCACCGGCGCCTATGAAAAGAGAGGGAACATCCAAAACCGCCAAGCGCTGACCTTCGGGCAAGCGAAAAGATTTCTTCAAATTCTCTAACTGTAGCATGCGTAATCAACTCGATTCTGTAAACGCGAAGCGTAGGTCCGAAGCAGCAAATAGCCCTTATCGGCGTTGACGAACGGCTCGTTGCATATCTCGTTGAGCATCCGCTTTTTTCAGCTTTTCCCGTTTGTCGTGCATTTGGAGACCTTTACACAAAGCGATTTCGACTTTGGCAATTCCTCGCGGATTGAAGTACATTCGCAAGGGGACGATCGTTAGTCCCTTTTCTTGGGCGCGTCCCACGAACTTGCCAATCTCACGCTTGTGCACCAACAGCTTCCGAGGCCGTTTGGGTTCGTGGTTCCAAACTGTCGCCTGTGGATACTCGGGAATGTCGCAACCTATGAGCCAAACGTCACTGTCGCGCACTCGTCCGTAGGATTCGTCGAGCGAACACTTGCCGTTGCGCAAACTTTTCACTTCGCTGCCGAGCAGAATAATTCCACATTCCAGCGTATCGAGGATCTCGAATCGATGGCGAGCCTTACGATTCTCGGCGATCATCTTAAGCGTCGGCTTGACGGAATTCTCCGGTGCCTTCTTCTTAGTCCCGGTCGTTTGGTTACTTGTCGCCTTTTTGCTCAAAATTGACTACTCAATCAAAAATTTTCCTCGATCATTTTTGCCTAGCAGTTCGCCATTAATTACGGCTGAGGAACTGGATTAGTTCAGTTCCTCCCGCAGAGCACAATATTCCACATTGACCCGGCTCGTACTGTGCGTCAATTAGCGAGATTTGTGCCGAAGTTGTCAATAGTCGCCACAATGCAGAAACTTGAGCCAGAATAACCGACCGAGGATTTGCGATCGCAGCAAGTGACACACCGGTCATCAAGTACCTGGACTGCAAGAATGGCCCAAGATGAATATAATCGTGTATCGCATTCACGTTTAGTATCGCTTGAGAAATAAGTGTCAGGTACCTTTTGCGAGGAACTCGCCCTTCAGGTGCTTCGCACAAAATGTACCTGACACTTATTTCTCGGCTATTCCTTAGTTTCCAGTTTTTCACGCATGATCGCGAGTGTTGCATGGCGCAACTGCCTGTGGTTTCCAGCCCGAGTTCCGATGCAAGTTGTGATCATTCCGGCGAGTCGCTGCTCAGTGAACCGTTAATCCCAAGACGATTGCCATCATGGCTACGCCGCGATATCCCCAAGGGTAATGTCGGCAATTTTACCGCAGGGCTGTTGGAGGAACTTAAGTTAGAAACCGTTTGCGATAATGCGAAGTGTCCAAACCGCATGGAATGTTACTCGCAAAAGACCGCGACGTTCATGATCTTGGGAAATGTTTGCACACGTCCCTGTGGTTTTTGCGCGGTCGCGCGGGGCAAGCCCGAACGATTGGAAGCCGATGAACCACAGCGCGTCGCTCAAGCCGCTCGGCGATTGGGTTTGAGACACGTCGTAATTACGTCGGTCACTCGCGACGATCTGCCAGATGGCGGTGCGGAACATTTCTATGAGAGTGTGCTGGCCGTCCGGCGCGAAACGGGTGCCACGATTGAAGTGTTGACACCCGACTTTATCCAACATCGCCACGCACTGGACCGTGTGGTAGCAGCAGCTCCTGAAGTTTTCAACCACAATATGGAAACAGTGCCTCGGTTGTATCGCCGCGTGCGCGGTCCGAAAAGCGATTATCGCTGGACTCTGGAATTGCTACTTCGCGTAAAACAATTGAATCCCGTGATCAAAACCAAGAGCGGGCTGATGTTAGGCCTGTCGGAAACTCGCGATGAATTGCTCGAGTGCTTGGCAGACTTGCGTCGTGTGGGATGCGACTATCTGACTCTTGGCCAGTACTTGCAACCAGGCGCTGGCTATCTGCCTGTCGATCGTTATGTGCCTCCCGATGAGTTTGACGAACTAGCAAAGATCGCCAAGCACTTGGGATTCAGCAAAGTCGCCAGCGGCCCATTTGTGCGATCGAGCTACCACGCCAAAGAAATGGCTGGAGAGTAGAGCAATTGTCCTCAATTGTTCTGGAACTGCACTTCAGGCCGCTCTGAATAAGAGTTGACAATTGTCGCCGACGCCAAAATTTATGTGTTGCTAGACACCACCGACGCATTCCATTTGGCAGGACGAAGTTAATTTGCTTTCTTCGGAATCACGGTCAGCCAGAATTGACTGAGCGAGTAACTGTCGCGCAACTGAAAAGTGGCCTCACGCGCCGTTACCGCAGTACTTCCCGTCGATTTTTCTTTGCCCGAAATGCGAATGTCGCCACTGACACTTGCCCGTTCATCGGCAACTAATTTGAGCACTACCTTCTTCGAAGAATCGCCCTTGGCCGCCGATTCTACAACTGCGCACGTCACTCCAAGCGGCAAGTCAGTTGCAACGATTTCAAGCTCGCCGTTCATACCACCAGTGCGAGCAATGTTGACGGAAAGGTCGAGCGTCGATCCCGCGGTGATCTGAAAATGATCGGCATCGACTTTGAGATCAAACTCGGCAGTGACTGGCGATACTCGCGCAACATAGATGTGTGAAGGCGAATATGCGTCGGTAATATCGCGAATGGCGATCCGTGCCAGCCCATCAGTGGGTGCCGTGAACTCAGTGGCAGCGTCGTAGTCATTCCCCGACGAATCGTCATTCGAAGCAAGCTCCTTTCCATCCTCCGCCGTGACGGTGACCGCCGAGTCGACTGGAAACCCCAGTTCTCGCGAATGAACTTCGACGCGATACCTTGTCCCCGACTTGACAGCCACAGGATATACGTCAACTTCCTTGGGACGTTGAATTACTCCAGTCAATACTGCGGGTAATGCAACCGGCTTCACGACATCGGACGCACCAGCCGACTCGAGTTGTTGCTCGGTCAGAACGCTTGTATGTTGCGCGACGAAGGGAACCGATTGCCATCCCAAAGCGCCCGTCAATGATAACTGCGCTTCGTTGCGACCTGGAAACTTCGTTAAGATCGATTGTGCTGAGTTTGAGTTAGTCCAGCCGAGCACCTGGAATGAATCCGCTGATGCGTTTGGAAGGAGCGCCAGCGGCATAACACTTTCCAAATACGCGCCCACGGTCACTTCGATCAGATACACAAAATTACTTGCGCCAGCAAATCCAATGGTGCTATTCGGGGTCTCTGGGAACGCAAAAACTCGCAAGTAGTAATCGCCGGTCGCTTTGGTTTTGTAAACGATTCGTGGGTCCAATCCTCGAACGTCGTCCGATTGCAGCAGGACATTCCCTTTGTGATCCGTCAATTGCAGGACCGAGTCCATCGGTGATTTGAGAATTCGATTTGCGATCACATTTGCGACCAGCGTTTGCCCTGCCTCAAGTTTGATTCTATAGGCATCGACGTCACCGTTCTTCTCAAGCTTGCCAGCAGCGGTTGCGGGCATCTGAACGATCGTCGCAGTGGAGAGCTGGTCATTAGGTTCCGTTTCTGTTAAAACCGCAACTGGACTAACAATTAGAGGAACGAGACTGGATGCTCCAGCGGAATCCGTCAGGCGCACCCATCCGATTCCAGCAGCAGCGCCGGCAGGCACGCTAATCTTGAACTGGCCGTTTTCGGTAGCAGCCGCGACTATCAAGTCAGTTCGGTCCGAACGGGCGGTCGTCGGCCAAGTTGGGAATTTTCCTTCGGCTTTGACCGTCGATGTCACACCAGCCTGAACAGCCGACGGGAAAAATCGCTCTAGCTCAGCCTGAGCCAAGATATATCTAGGCGAAACGACGTAGCTGATTATCAATACCAGCACGAATGGAACATGGGATCTGTTGGACATGTAGTGAACTCAAGAGGGAAATCAATCGAGCACGCTGTTGAGGCGATTATCCAAGCAATTCGTGGATCGCAGTCCCTTCGCTGACCAAGTGCGTTGGACGCCCTTCGGGAGTGTGCACAATCTTGTCGGGATCGATGCCCATTTTGCGATAGATGGTCGACACGTAGTTCTCTGGTGTAACGACGCGATCAATCGCTGCATAACCAAGTCGATCGGTCGCTCCGACGACAATTCCGCCGGGGGTTCCACCACCGGCAAACAGAACACTCATCGCGTTGGACCAGTGATCGCGGCCACCTCGGCTGTTTACTTTGGGCGTGCGGCCAAACTCACCGAGCGCGACCACCAGCGTTCGCTCCAATCTGCCTCGCTTGGCCAAGTCTTCAATCAGGGCCGCCAAAGTTGACTCGAACGAAGGCATGCGCTCGTCCATCACGTTGAAAATATCTCGATGATGATCCCAACCACCTTCGTAAAGAGTTACAAATGGAACGCCCGCTTCTACCAATCGGCGGGCCAACAAGGCTCGCTGTCCAAAACTGCTGCGGCCAAATGCTTCGCGGACCGCGTCCGATTCAGCGTGAATGTTGAATGCAGCCTGTGCTTCGGGGCTGTTGATAATCTGCAGCCCTTGTTGAAAAAATTCGTCTGCCGCCAGAGTTGGATCACCTGCGGCAGCATCGTTAATTCGGAGCATGCGATCGATTTCGCGACGAAAGTCTTGACGCGATATGAACCGATCTGCAGTCAGAGAATTGGGAATCGTGACGTCTCGAACGCGAAACGCTGTATTGGCGGGATCGTCCGCAACGACAAACGGAGCATATTTCGCACCTAGAAAATTAGGGCCGCCGGAGCGCGACATGCGCGGCATGGAGAAATAGGCGGGGATTCCGTGCGGAGCACCAACCTCCTTCGCCACGACACTCCCCAAGCTGGGATGAAAACTGACGAACGCACCGCAACCGACCGGAATCCTCGGTGGAGCGCCAGTCATCATGTAGTGGTTTCCGGCTCCATGATTGCCTTGATCATGCCGAATCGATCTAACCACCGCGAACTTATCCGACAAGGAGGCCAGGCGTTTCAAATGCTGCGAGAAATGAATGCCTGGAATCTTGGTAGGAACCGTTCCGTAGGCACCTCGTATTTCCAATGGCGCGTCCGGTTTCGGATCGAACGTCTCATAATGGCTTGGGCCACCATCCATCCATATCAAGATGCAGGCATCGGCCTGGCGCGACAGGTTCAGTAGTGGCGAAGCCGCGCGCGCTTTCAATCCGCCAACTAACCCGCCAGCAATCAAGCCTCCCAAACCTAACTTGAGGCTGTCGCGCCGCGAAATTCCTTCGCAGTTGTTGAACCATGCCATGGTTGCGTCCTAATTCTGAATGGAAAACTCAGGCGAATTGATCATCGCCCACATAACATCCTCGATTGACTGCCTACGGTGAACCGGATCGTTCGCGGCCAGCAAACGTGCTCCCACTGCCAGCTCGGACTTTGTCGGATATCTACTGTAAATGGCCAGGTACAATTCCTCTACTATTTTATCGGTCGAAAAAGTTCCGGACGCCAGCTTTGCAGCATATCCATGATCGTGACGGATTTGTCGCTCAATCTCGACGCCATTCATCAAATGCAAGGCTTGGGTGACGGTCGCTTCCGGAGTTCGTTCGCAGGGTGGATCTTGATTTTCATTGGGCCGGCCAAATGTGTCGAGAAATATCGAGTCGGAACGATACGTCCATACTTGACTGGCTCGCGAGCCAACCGGCATGCCTTCAAAATCGAAATCTACCTCAGTGATCTGCCGCATCGAGTCAGCCATCACTTCGGCGCGAAATCGCTGCCGATAATGGCGAGAAAAATTCTGCCGATCCGCGACGTTAGTTTCATTGGGAATGGAACTCAGCGAGTAGACGTTAGAATTGACAATGGTACGAAGCAGATCTTTCAGATCGAAACCGCTGGATCGAAAATGCCTGCCAAGCTCCGCAATCAATTCAGGATTCGATGGAGGATTGGTCGACCGAAAATCATCGACCGGCTCGACGATACCGCGTCCCATTAATGCTGCCCAAATTCGATTTGCTTGAGTTTGCGCTAACAATTCGCTCCCCTCGGAGCGCATCCAGCCAGCCAACAATTCACGTGGTTCCAGTTGCTCGTTGGAACGAACGCCATTCGTACTTATCGGCGGCAAAGATCCGAACAGCGGGCGGGCTGACATCACTTCATCCGTCACTGGGTGACGCACTTCACCTTTCAAACTTGCGAAAACGGTTTCCTCGCCGCCAGAGATGGGAGGAGAAAGTCCAGTTCCCTTGCGATCAACGTTGGCAAAGAATGCCGCGAATTGATAAAAATCGTCTTGGCTCCAGCGCTCGAACGGATGATGATGGCATTTAGCACATTCCAGCCGTACGCCCAAGAATAATTGGCTGATCAAAGTGGTCGTTTCGTCGGGACTGCGGCGGTCGCGATACAGAGTTGCTGGTCCGTTGGTCCAAGTACTCCCCTTGGCCGTAACCAATTGGGAAACAAATTCATCATACCGCACATTCTCGCGAAATTGTTGACGAATCCAGTTGTCGTAATTCAAGACCGCTTTGATACCGACTCGATACGGATTCGGTCGCAAAAGATCCGCCCATTGATTGGCCCAATGGTCTGCGTATTCGGGACGTTCCAGTAAATCGTCCACCAACTCGCGACGTTGGTTACGATTCTCGATGGCTAGAAATTCGCGAGCCTCATCGGCGCTAGGCAATCGGCCAATGATGTCGGTGTACGCTCGGCGGAGAAAGGTCGCATCATCGATCGGTTCCGATGGGCGAATACCAAGCTTGCGCAGTTTGCTCCAAACCATTTCGTCGATAAAGCTGTTGCGTGGCAGTCGATCGTAAAAGTCCGCAGCCACTACCTGCTGCCGTGGAATTACCACGTCGCATACTTTGATGTGGTTCATGTATCGAGCCAAAATCGCGGTTTCACCGGGCAATTTCCCAGCAATTACTTCGCCGTCGACGCTGACAATCGCGACGGTGGCATCGTTCGACAAGAAAGTTGTGCGATCCGTCACATTGCGAATCGAGCCATCAGAATAGCTCGCGTGAACGCTCAGTCTCTGTTTTTTTCCGCTGGCCAAAGACAGCTCGACATTGTCCAAACGCACGTCGCTCAATTTCGGCTCACCAGTAACTCGACGCTGGGTTCCTTGCTCAATCCAGTTTGCTAACACGGTATATTCAGCCGATGCGGGATCGATTTTGCGTCCGCCACCGTGAGGAGTTGTTGCGGTCGCCTTTTGCAGCAGTAAACTACTGGCAGGAGCACCATGAACGACTCGGCGACCGCGTGCTTGTTGTACAATTGCTTGATAATCGAAGTCGGAATCGAATCCGAGCAACGATAGTTGAAAACCGTTTTGACCACGTTGCTTGCCATGACAAGCACCCGCATTGCAGCCCGCTGCGGTTAGAATCGGCTGCACATCCAACTCAAAACTCACCGGCTCGTTCGCGTGACCAGCGAAGCAACTAGTGGCAGTGATTAATAACGCAGCGAGCTTGGCGGGACGGGACACATTCATTGCAAGTTTATAGGGCGGGCGATTGTGGAGTGAGAAATGCGGCGGGTGGTCAGTAGCTTAGCATCGATTCCCCGTTCAGAATCTAGCGATCAAGGTCGAATTGATACCGATGGATTGATGCGAGAACAATGTTATTAGAGTCTGTGGGCATAACGCAAGTCAATATTGTAAATTGGAAGGTGCAGAACTAATTGGAGTATCAACCATGAAACCGCTGGTGCAGCGACGCGAATTCGTGCGCAGTGGGGTCGCAGCAGCGGCGATGATCACGAGCAGCGTCAGCGCTCAACCCGACATGCGTCTCGCCTTTGCCGCTGATGATGATGCAAATTCGCCAGAAAGCGTGATGAAGATGAAGAGTTTTCCGTTTTATCGTGCCCGTGGCACTTTTCGCGAACTCGGCAGGCAGCATGGCGAACAAGCAATCGTTCAGATCCAGTCGCATGTGGAGTACTTGCGGTCCAGTCTAAAGTTGTCCAAAGACGACCTGCATAATCGCTCAATGAAATTCGCACCGCTGTTCCAGAGGTATTGCCCTCACTTAATGGACGAAATTCACGGGCTATCTGAAGGTTCCAAGATCAGCTTGGCGGATGCCTTGGCAGTGAATATTCGCGGCGCGCTGGCCAAAGCTGGCGATGGCGGCTGCACAGCGTTTGTAGTTGGAGCGTCAGGAACCGCCAAGGGCGAAATCCTGATTGGCCAGAACAGCGACCAATTACCAGCAGGCTTGGCATTGGGATACGTGTTGTACTTGCAACCCATCGATAAACCCGAAGTATTGATGTGGACGTTCGGTGGTATGATTGGCTATCACGGCATCAACAGCTTCGGCGTCGGCCACTTTGCAAACGACCTTGGCGGCGGCCCAGCGCCTCGCTTGGGTATGCCTCATTATCCTTCCAAGCGCTTGATGCTCGAATGTTCGTCGCTAGTCGAAGTAGAAGCATTAGTACGGCGAACTCAGTTTTGGGCCAACGGAAATTATGTGCTGTGCGATGGTCAAGGTCGAATCCTGGATATCGAAGCAACCCCCGAAGGACCTCAGTTCATCGACGATTCCGGCACAGGGTTCATTTGCCATTCCAATCACTTTTTATGTTCCAAATATGCGACCGATATCAATCACCGCTTGTCAGCGAAAGACTCGTTCACTCGCCTCGATCGCATCAACAGTTTGATCCGCGAAGCCTACGGCAGAATAACTGTTGATGACTGTCAGCGGATCTTGCGCGACCGGGATGGCCAACCGTGTGGAATTTGCCGAATCGCTCAAACGGAACATCCTGACGCCGATTGGGTAACCGCCGGTATCACAGTGGCATCGATTATTGCTGAGCCAGCTCAGCGCCGCATACACGTCGCATGTGGAAACAGCCCCGACAATTCGTTCGTGACTTACGCAATGGATGCATGATCGATCCAGACTCGAGCGTTTGCGCTCGAACATCTCAATTATTTGCTATCGCAGATGTTCCGTGCGAGGTAGGAAGGCAGCCAGCAGACCAACCAGCGGTAAGAAGGAACATACGTGGTATACGAACGTGATGCTCGTGCGGTCTGCCAATTCTCCAAGTGCTGCCGCACCGATGCCTGCAATGCCGAACGCGAGTCCGAAAAATAATCCGGAAACCATGCCCACACGCCCCGGCAATATCTGATGAGCGTAGACCAACATCGATGAAAAAGCTGAGGCGAGAATCAGGCCAATGGGTACCGTTAGCACGCACGTCCAAAACAAATTGGCGTACGGCAACAAGAGCGTGAATGGGACGACGCCAAGGATGGAACCCCAAATGACGATCTTGTATCCAAAGCGATCTCCTACAGCTCCGCCTGCAACGGTACCCGTCGCAAACGCGCCAAGAAAAACAAACAAATACAGTTGCGATACTTGCGTGGAAACTTGAAACTTGTCGATCAGATAGAAAGTGTAGTAACTGCTCAAACTCACTTGATAGATATATTTCGAGAACATCAAACAAATCAAGATCGTCAAACTCAAGCCGATTTGCCAGCTCGATAGCCCACTGCGGGAATTCCGTTGGGCAAACTGTTGGGTACGTTGGTGATGAGCCAAATAGCCAACGTACCACCGACCGACGCGGAACAACAGGATCGCTCCGACGATTGCCGCCACCGAGAACCACGCGACACTGGCTTGCCCTTGAGGGACAATAATGAACGCGGCTAACAGGGGCCCGAGCGCGGTTCCAGCATTCCCGCCAACCTGAAAAATTGATTGAGCCAAACCATGCCTACCACCCGAAGCGGCTCGCGCCATCCGAGATGACTCGGGATGAAAAATCGCCGACCCCAAACCAACGAGCATCGCTGACATGAGAATTTGCCCAAAGCTGGTCGATAATGAAAGCGCTATCAATCCAATCAGCGTAAATACCATCCCTACAACTAACGAATAGGGCTTGGGCGATCGATCCGTATACAAGCCAATCGCAGGCTGCAACAGCGACGCGGTAATTTGGAACACCAGCGTGATCAAACCAATCTGCGAGTAGCTCAGCTTGAGCGACTCTTTTAACATCGGATAGAGCGCCGGGATTAGCGACTGGACCAAATCGTTCAGCAGATGCGAAAAACCCAATGCCACAAGAATGCCGTAGCAGGTTATGTCCACTGAACTTGGTTGGGCCGGCTCACTGGCCTGAGCTGCGGTCATCCGGGAACTTTCTTGAGTTTCACCATGAACCTGAAGTTGGAGAATAACCTGCTTGAACGCTGCGAAAGTAGTTCACGATCTCAAGAGACACCAGCGGCGATTCCTATCAATATCAATCGTGAATTTTTCTTGGAGATTGATTCTATCTGCCAAATCATCGGTACTGAATGCCGCTTACATTGAAAAGTCGCTCCAATCGTACAAAGTTATTTTCAGTTTGCACTATGATCTACCACCTGCGGTTAGTCGTCAAATGACTAAACTAGTGCTCGGTCACAAGTGACAAGACGTTCCAAAGGAGATTGCAGATGAGTTTCCCATCATTGGCGATACAGGTCCGTTTTTCGCAGCCGCAAACATGCTGGACTGTATTTTGCCTCTCGTGGTTGCTGTTTGGTTCGGTCAACGGCCAGGAGCTGCAATGTAAGAAAGTGCGCTCCATTTCTTCCCCTGAGGCAGTGCAAGCGGCTGTGGCGGATGCGCAGTTCGTGTACGCGATCAACAATACTTCCGTGGTGAGTTACGATCGCGCTACGGGCCAGAGAATGAATGTCAGCTCCGGAAACGCGCAGCATCTGAACAGTGGATTTCTCTGGCGAGGGAAAATCTACTGCGCCCATTCCAACTACCCGCAAAAACCCGAACGAAGTCAAGTCAAAGTGCTCGATCCGAAAAATATGCAATTGACGATCGAAAAGGATTTTGGTGAATTTGGCGGCAGCTTGACTTGGGTCGTTCACCACGCCGATCATTGGTATGGCAATTTCGCCTATTATGGCGAGCAGAACACGAAAACACATTTAGTGCGGTTCGACGAAAACTGGCGCGAGGAATTACGTTGGACATATCCTCAAGCTGTCGTCAAGAGCCTCGGCAATTACTCAGTGTCAGGCGGCCTTTGGTGGAACAACTCGTTGCTGGTAACCGACCACGACAACGAAGTTTTGTATCAGCTCCGCTTGCCTGCGAACGGCAACGAACTTGAACTGATTGGGAAACACTCAGCACCATTTACCGGACAAGGTATCGCACTGGATCTCAAGACAGGAGGATTAGTTGGCATCCATCGCGCCAACCGAGAACTTGTCTTTGCCAGTCTCGATGTGCTGGCTCCAGCGCCCAGACTGCCGCGCGATAATCTGCTGGTCTACCGCAGCACAGTCAAAACACCGCAGCAAGTCAATTCGATAGACGATTGGCAATTTCGTCGGAGTGAAATTGTTGGTGGAATGCAAGTCGTGATGGGTGTTTTACCAGGTGACGAAAAACGCTGCGATTTGGAGGTTAAAATCGAAGATGAAACCGATTGTGGGACTTACATTCGACGCTTGATTTCCTACGCCTCGGAACCGGGCTGCCGAACACCGGCTTATTTGTGTGTTCCCAAATCAGCGTTGTTGCCTGGCGCGAAACCGGTGCCGGCAGTTTTGTGTTTGCATGGAACCGATAATACGGTCGGACACGGTGTAGTGGTGGGCTTGGGCGGGCGAGCCAATCGGCAATATGCGAGTGAGCTGGCCGAGCGAGGCTACGTCACGCTGGCACCCAATTATCCGATCCTTGCGAAGTATCAGCCCGATGTTGTTGCCTTGGGGTGGACCAGCGGAACGTTAAAAGCGGTATGGGACAACATACGTGGATTGGATTACCTCGATACGCTGCCATACATTATCCATGGTCGGTACGGGGCGATCGGACATTCGCTTGGCGGGCACAATTCTGTTTATACCGCAGTCTTCGACGATCGCATTCGAGCTGTCGTTTCCAGTTGCGGGCTGGATTCGTACCTCGACTACTATGATGGAGCCGAAAGAAACTGGTTCCCGGAAAAGGGCTGGTGCCAAACACGCTATATGTTGCGTATGGCCAACTATCGCGGGCGACTCCAGGACATTCCGTTCGACTTTCACGAAATGATCGGAGCCTTAGCACCTCGTCATGTGTTAATATCGGCACCGATCAAGGACAGCAATTTTCGCTGGGCCAGCGTTGACCGCGTAGCTGCAGCAGCCAGCGAAGTCTACAAACTGTACCGTCTGCCGGAACGATTGAAAGTCGAGCATCCCGATTGCGATCACGACTTTCCCGCCGAACTGCGCAACCAGGCATACGAACTGTTCGACAACGTCTTGCGTCCAAATTGATATTATTGAATTTCAAAGTTCCAGCCTCGTTCCAGCCTCCATACTCTAGTCTCTAGCCTTACATCTGCCCGCATGACAAATGATGCTGACTTGGGATTGCTTTCAGAGGTCATGCAATTTGACCGGCATCGGTTGCGTCGAGACTGGCAAAGACTGCAACAGGATTTAGCGCGCGCACCGCAAGAAACCAGTTTAGAAAAGCGGCTTTCTCAATGGCGCGCTCGAGTGGAACGCTCACGCGACCAGGCCGAGGGTCGCGAGCGCAGCGTGCCGTCACTGGAATACGATGTCGATCTACCCATCACGGCACATCGCCAGCAGTTAATCGAACTAATTCGTCAGCGGCAAGTCATCGTCGTGTGTGGTGAGACTGGTTCAGGCAAAAGTACGCAACTGCCAAAAATCTGCCTCGAGGCGGGCCTAGGCCGGTCGGGAATGATCGGCCACACTCAACCGCGACGAATTGCTGCGCGAGCGGTGGCAAGCCGTTTGGCGGACGAACTTGGTACGCGAGTGGGCGAACTGGTGGGCTTCAAGATTCGTTTCACCGACACTACGGCGGATAGTACACTCGTCAAACTGATGACCGACGGAGTGCTGCTGGCCGAAACGCAATCCGATCGCTTTTTCGATCGCTACAGCGCGATCATCGTGGACGAAGCGCACGAACGGTCGTTGAATATCGATTTCTTGCTAGGTTACCTAACGCGACTATGTGCCAAACGTCCCGATTTTCGCTTGATCATAACATCGGCGACGATTGATCCTCAAAAATTCGCGGAACATTTCGCGGACGAGAACGGTCCAGCGCCGATTGTAGAAGTCTCAGGGCGCACCTATCCCGTCGAAATCCGTTATCGCCCTGCTGACCTTGTTGATATGCCTGGCGAGAATTCTGGTGGTGTGGCAGCGAAGTCAACACCAATTGATCTATTCGAGGACGAAGAGCAACGTCGTTTGGAGTGCATCGCGGCTGCCGTTGACGAACTGAACTTGGTCGGACCAGGTGATATTCTGACTTTCCTGCCGACCGAGCGCGATATTCGTGAAACTGCCAAGCATTTACGAGGCCACTTGACGCGTCGCGGCCAAGTGGATCGCATCGAGATATTGCCTCTGTACGCTCGTCTCAGCCAAACGGAACAAAACCGTATTTTCCTACCACACTCCAAGCGGCGCATCATTTTGGCGACCAATGTTGCTGAATCCTCGTTGACGGTTCCAGGGATTCATTACGTGATCGATACCGGCTTGGTGCGGCTGAGTCGTTATTCTCCGCGAGCCAAGGTGCAGCGATTGCCGATCGAGCCAGTCTCACAAGCGTCGGCTAATCAACGATCCGGCCGATGCGGGCGCATTGGTCCTGGAATCTGCATTCGATTGTTTGCCGAGCAAGAGTTTCTGTCTCGTCCACAATTCACTACACCGGAGATTCGGCGAAGCGATTTGGCGGCAGTACTGCTGCAAAGTTTGTTGTTGAATCTTGGTCCGTTAGAAGAGTTCCCGCTACTTGATCCACCCAAAAACGATACGATTCGCGATGGCCAGCGTACGCTGCGAGAACTGGGGGCGATCGACCCGATGGGACGCTTGACGGACCTGGGACGTCGACTGGGAAGACTACCGTGCGATCCTCGCGTCGCTCGGATGTTGCTTGAGGCACACGAACGGAATTGTTTGGCGGACGTACTAATAATCGCTGCCGCTTTGGAAACTCAAGATGTTCGCCAGCGACCGGCTGGTCAGCAGTCGGCAGCAGACGACGCGCACGTTCGATTCAAGGATACCCACAGCGATTTTCTCAGTTATTTGAGGTTATGGGATTTCTACGAAAGCATGCGCGGGCAACTGGGACGCTCGCGATTATCCAAAGCGCTATCGCAAAACTTCTTGTCTACGCAAGGATTTCGCGAATGGTCGGAAATCCTGCGACAACTCAAAGAGCTGCTCGCATCCGCCGATATTCAAGTCGGCAAGCGCACGATAAAGTTGCAAGCCATAACCGAGCAGACGCAATCGGATGATAAGTTGCGACATCAATCAACGAAGTCAGATCGGCGATCCAGTCGAACTGAGTCAGCGGGCACGACTGCCGCACCTGCTACGCCAAACCCTCGTCCTCAAGGTTACGATCGCGTTCATCAAGCGCTGCTATCGGGCTTGCTCAGCGGTGTGGCGATGGCCGGCGAGCGATTTGAATATACGGGCGCGGGCGGCATTACCTTCGCACTGTGGCCGGGATCGGGCTTGTTTCATCGCAAACCAAAATGGATTGTCGCCGCTGAAATGCTCGAGACTTCGCGGCGTTATGGCCGCACGGTCGCCCAAATCGATGTGGAGTGGTTAGAGACGCTTGCTGCACCACTACTGAAGCACTCGTACAGCGATCCTCACTGGAGCCGCAAGTCGCAAGGGGCGATGGTTTACAAACGCAGTACGTTATACGGCTTGCCAATTGTTCAGCAGTTGCGAGTTCCATTGGCGCCCGTCGATGCCGAGATGGCTCGCAACATGATGATCGAACATGGGTTGGTGCAGGGAGATTGGAACTGTCGTGAAAAGTTCTACTTGCACAATCATCAATTAGTTGCCGAGTTGCAAACCTTGGCTCAGCGCACTCGGCGCCGCGAATTCATAGTCGATCCGTTCCGCTTGGAACAATTCTATCGCCAGCGCTTGCCCAGCGACGTTGTTGATTTGGGGTCACTGAGATCGTGGCTCAAACAGAATTCTGGAAACGCCGCCGAGAGATTGCTGTGGATGACCAAGCAGGATTTGGTGGACGACCCCGAAGTCGCGCAGTCTGCGGAGCATTTTCCGGACAAGATTGCCATTGGTCCGACTCACTTGCCACTAGAGTATCGATTTGAACCAGGACATGCGGCCGATGGAATCACGCTGACGGTTCCGCGAGTAGCGTTGCGGCAGGTCACCGACGAAGCGCTAGGTTGGTTGGTGCCCGGTTTGCTGGAAGAGAAACTGTTGCACATGATTCGCGCTTTACCCAAGCAGCTCCGGCGCGGATTAGTTCCAGCGCCAGATGTCGCTCGCAGGCTGGCGACGGAGCTACAATCATGTTCGCGCGAAATTCCCTTCTCGACCGCAGCTTGCGCGAGTATGGCGCGCATCGCTGGAGAACCGATATCACCTAGAGACATCGATTGGTCCAAACTGCCCGATCACCTTAAATTCGTGGTGCGAGTTGTGGATGACGGCGGAAAGACATTGGCGGCTGATCGCAATTTGCCCAAGCTGCAAGAACTACACGGGCTTGATTCACCAAAAATGCCGCTGCCTGCAACGGTAACAGGCGAAGCCGCTCGATGGAACGGACGCAAAGTTACGACACTGGACGTAGAGAATATTCCTCGTACACTCGCGGTGGTTAGGGGCGGAGTGCCAGTGGCCGCGTATCCGACCTTGGTAGACGTGGGAAATGCCGTGGAATTGAAATTGGCCGACTCAATCGACGAGGCAGAGCACTTGTCGCGCGGTGGTTGGGTGCGATTGTTCGCGCTCAAGCACTTTCGGGAACTGCGCAGCCAAATAGCGTACATGCCAGGTTTGGACAAAGCGGCGATAACGCTACACAAGCTGTTCCCCGGAGATCGGCTGCATCGAGCGTTAACTGACTTGATCGCCCGTATAGCCATGGTCGACGGCCAGCCACTCATTGGCACGCGAGTCGAATGGGAAGCTAGAAATGCTCGAGCCACATCAGCGATCTCGATTGCCGTGCAAGAAATTGCCATTTGGCTACCGAAATTCGCACAACAATATCACGAACTGCGATTGGCTTTGGAAAACGCACCGTCGATGTGGGACGAAGTCAAGCAAGATATCGAGCGACAATTGAAGAGCTTGTTGACTGCAGAATTTCTGCGCGAGGTGCCTTGGCAATGGCTGCGCGAGTATCCTCGCTATCTGCAAGCCGCCAAGTTTCGTTGGGACAAACTGCGCAGCGGCGGTCTACCCAAAGATCGCAAGACGCGTGAGCCCATTCTTCGCCTTACCCAGTTACTCAACCAGACGCTCAACGAACTCCCAAACCCAACGCTGGCACAATCCGCGAAATTGAACGAAGCGCTGTGGTTGTTAGATGAACTGCGAGTGTCCCTTTTCGCCCAGCATTTAGGCACCCGCCAGAGTGTCTCCGAAAAGAAATTGCAGGAGTTGATCGAAAGCGCGCGTCAGTAACGAAATCCGTGCCAGTCACGAGTATACGCGGTTAACGTCCATTGCCTCAAACTCACGGACTGGCTGATTTGGGCTCGCCGCTGACGCCCAGCAACGACATGCTCTAGGGGATAACGGCAATTGCCGTTACTAGGTCGAACGATGTAAGATTTTGTTCTGGAGCGATTCGGTTAGGCGAGCGGCAGATGGGTCCTTACCAATACAAGTCCGACGCGCAAGCGAGTGCGAACCAGGATTGACGCGTACCCGGATTGACGCCAGTAGCTCCTCTAGACTCAATACCGTTCAACGAACGTGGGATAAGCTTCCAGCTTGTCAATATCTTGTGCGAAACTCCGCTACAGGTTGACAAGCTGGAAGCTTATCCCACGTTCGTTGA
>SYJV01000131.1 GCA_005798335.1 Planctomycetaceae bacterium
ATATTGACAAGCTGGAAGCTTATCCCACGTTCGTTGAACGGTATTGCGCTTAAACGTGGATTGTCCAGAATCTCGTTTCGATGACCTCGATAGTAAATGCACTCATGTCTCGTCAACTCGTTCACGACAGCCGCTACTATCTTGCCTTCGTTGTCGCTTTGCAATTCAGCGCTGCTTGGACAATTGTTGTCAGTGGTCAAGAAATACCTGCGCAAGTACCACCGCAACTTGATGTTTCGGCGATGGCCAGCGAGATCGAGCGGCTCGCCAAAGTCTGTGATTCGCTTGGCTTATCCGAGCAAGCGACGATGTCGCGCAACTGGCTGCCCAAGCCCCGCTCGGATCAGTCGGTATTGTACTTACCAGCGCCGGACAAGAAACCAGCGGCCAATCCGGTCGACGCTGCCGCGAAATGGCACGAGCACTTTGATGCCGCACGAGCACGCCATGCCGAGTTTTGGTTTTCTGAAGCGAAACGATTGGCAACTGCGGGTGAGGAACAAGCGGGATACCAAGCGTTATGGCGAGTACTTCGCGAAAATCCTCGTCATGCTCAAGCGCGGAGGTCGATCGGCGGTTTGGCGTCAGGCATTAACGCGGCTGTGCGCGCTCGCAAATCTACTGTGGCTCATGCCCAGTTCGCTTGGCCCGCTGGATCGTTTAGTCGCGTGGACCTGCCACATTTTCTGCTGACCACGCGCGCCGACAATCACCAGACAGCCGCTTTTGCGAAGCAGTTAGAGACGTTCTACGTACTGTGGACCCAAGTCTTCTATCCTCTGTGGGCTGCGCCTGGTTTGCTAGCCGAAAAAATCGAAGGTGGCTCAGCGGCGTGGGAGCCGCGCCGGCAGATTCGCGTCGTGTTGCTGAGCGATCGCAAAGAGTATCTCCAGACGCTCGGGGCCAGTGAAGAAAATATTGGCGTATCGGTCGGTTACTATAACCCAGAACTGCGAACTTCTTTCTTCTATCCCGACGGAAACCTACAAGCGACTTTGGTTCACGAGTTGACTCACCAATTGCTGGCTGAGGCGACTCGGATCGGCGCACGCCCAGACGCTGGGCACGAATCAGACTATTGGATTATCGAAGGGATTGCGATGTACATGGAATCGCTTTGGCAAGGCCCCGATTATTGGACGTTGGGTGGCTGGGAATCGCCGCGATTGCAGACCGCGCGATATCGCGCTGTGCGCGATGGCTACTGGGTGCCTTGGGAAACGATTCGTGCAGGGGGCATGAACGATTGGAAGAAAGATCCGGAAATCGCCAAACTGTATACGCAAGCCGCTGGCTTGACGCACTATCTGATGGATTCAACGACCGAAGTCCGCGCACTCGATGCAGCTCAACAGGCCGCGCCACTCAGTTCGCGCGAGGCGCTGTTTCGAGCGCTAGTGGCCGTCTATCAAGGGCAGTCGGCAGCAGGCGAATTGGCGCCAAAGTTGGAGTCGGAGAATTCGCAGCAGCTCTATCAGCAGTTTCTCATCGTTGATAACGAGGATGTCGCCGCGATTGCTCCGCATCGACTGTTGTCAGATTTGGTGTTGACCAAGAGCCAACTTTCCGCCAACGCATGGGCCAGTCTCGACAACCAGCATGCGCTCAAATGGCTAGACATCGGATTCAGCAATGCGCGCGATCAGGACGTTGACTGGGTTTACCAGAACAAGCAACTGCAGCGATTAAGTTTCGAAGGCACCAGCATCGGAACCCCAGGGCTGGCGCGCGTCGGGTCGTTGACCGCACTTGAAGAACTTGACTTATCCGGCTGTCCGGTCGACGACGAATCGATCAAGCTCCTATCGCGAAACCGTGGCTTGAAAACGTTATGGTTGACTAAGACGCTTGTGACAGATGCGGTTTTGAAAACGCTGGATGCGATCCCTAGTCTATCGTCGGTGGATATCCAACTGACGCAAATTTCTTCCCAAGCATGGGAGGCGTTTACCAAGTCACATCCTAAATTGAACCGCAATTGATCGACTTGCAAGTGTCCAAACGGGCCAAAACACTTGTGGTCAGGCCGCCGACGTAATACGCTGGAAGAAATTCTGGCTCGGTTCCTATAAACCGCGCAGAAATTTGATGTCTCCGAACCTCGCCACAATTATCTGCGAATTCCAATTCAAGCTGAACCACTATGCCCGCAATATATATAGCGATCGTGGCGCTAGCCATCGTTACTGGCATTACAACGCAAGCCATGGCTCAAGCGAGCGACGCGACCGATCGAGCCGACGCTGTCGATTTCTCTCGCGATATCCAGCCCATCTTGGCTGCGAAGTGTCTTAAGTGCCACGGCTCCGACGAACTGAACCGTCAAGCCGATCTTAGACTCGACAAGCGAGAGTCAGCGATCGAATCAAAAGCTATCGTACCAGGCGATTCGCGAACCAGTTTGTTGGTTGCGCGCATCAACGAGTCCGACGAATCAAAACGCATGCCTCCGGCGGACAGCAAGCAGGTACTCTCGCCGCGCGAACGTCAACTGTTGTCCCGCTGGATCGATCAGGGAGCTCAGTACTCGGCGCACTGGGCGTTTATGCCGATCAAGCGACCGTCGCCACCGGCACCGCGTGAAAGCTGGGGACGCAATACGATCGATTCGTTCGTGCACGAGTCCATGTTGCGCAATGGGCTCCGCCCAACCCTGGAAGCCGATCCAGCTACATTGCTTAGACGAATTTCCTTGGACCTCGCGGGCTTGCCTCCAACATTACACCAGCTCGATCAATTCCTGGCCGACCAATCGGGAAAAGCCTACGAGCGAGCAATCGATCGATTGCTGGACTCGCCAGCCTACGCCGAGCACATGGCGTTGGACTGGCTCGATGCAGCTCGTTACGCGGACACCAATGGTTACAACAATGACGAAGACCGCACTATGTGGCCATGGCGCAACTGGGTGATCGAGGCCTTCCAAGCCAACATGCCGTATGATCAATTCATCGTGGAACAGATTGCGGGCGATTTACTACCGGCAGCCACCTCCTCGCAACTACTGGCTACCGCATTCAATCGCAATTTGGGCCACAACACCGAAGGGGGCATTATCCAAGAGGAATATCGCGTCGAGTATGTTGCGGACCGAGTCCATACAACTGCCACAGTATTCTTGGGGCTGTCTTTGCAATGCGCTCGTTGCCACGATCATAAATACGATCCGATTACTCAGCGCGAATATTATCAGTTCTACGCGTTCTTTAATCAGATGGAAGAGAAACAGGCCAGCTACAACAAGTTTCGTGCTGCGGAGCCCATGCTGACACTGCCGTCGCGATCAGAACAAATGGAGTTAGATTTGCTCGACCAGCGTATTGCCTCGTGCCGCGCGACCATTAGTCGCTGTGAAAGTGAGGCCAGCGAGCTGTTTCAGGAATGGTTCCAGCGTCATTCCATATCCGAACTTCAGCAACGAGTTGGTATTGGTCTGATTCATCACGTCAGTTTTGATGCTCCCGATGCAGCGAGTTGTGTTAGTGATCGCGGCACCAAGACGCTTGGCCAGTTGATTGACAAAACCAGTTCGGTGAGCGGCACATTCGGCGAGGCCATCGAACTAACAGGTGACGGTTATGCCAAGTTCGAAAACGTTGCAAACTTCGATGGATCGAAACCCTTTTCGCTAGGCGTTTGGATCAATCCACGTGCCAAAGACACAATGGCGATTGTGTCGCGCATCGACGAAGCCAACAAGCTGCGCGGTTTTGAGCTGACGTTGGACGGCGAGAAACTAACCTGCCAATTGATTCATAGCTGGCCGGACAAAGCGATCAAGATCGCGTCGAAAGCGAAACTGAAGTCCGATGTTTGGCAACACGTACTGCTAACCTATGATGGCTCACGCACTGCCAAAGGCGTCCATCTCTATCTCGACGGACAGGCGATGGACACCGATAGCTCGGCGGACACGCTCGCCGACTCGGTAGCCAACGATAAATCGCTGCTTGTGGGCCGCCGCGAAACAACGCTGGGGTTTAAGGGGCTGATCGACGATTTGCAAGTGTTTGATTTCGCACTCTCGCGTCGCGAGAGCGTTTTGCTGGCTGCTGGAAATCGAATTCCGAATATCGTTGAACTGGCGTCGTCGCCCCGCGAATCGCGAACTGCCCAGGAGAATTCGTCGCTGGCATCGGCTTACTTGGAACGCATCGATACTCTTTACGCAAAGGCGCAAGAGCAGCTCGAACAAGCGCATCGCGAGCGTCAAGCACTGGAGAGCAAATTGACGGCCGTCATGATCATGCGTGACACTTCGAACATTCGCGAGACGTTTATTTTGAAGCGAGGTCAGTACGATCAACCGGCTGAGAAGGTCGACGTTGGCATTCCGGCAGCGCTGCCTCAGTTGAAAGACCAGCAACCAAAAAACAGGTTAGGTTTGGCTCAGTGGATGGTCGCTCGGGAGAATCCTCTGGTAGCTCGAGTGGCCGTGAATCGTTGGTGGCAGATGCTATTCGGGACGGGGCTGGTCAAGACCGCAGAGGATTTTGGCATCACTGGACAACCTCCCAGCCATCCCGAGTTGCTGGATTTTTTGGCAGCCGAATTGGTCGACTCAGGCTGGAATGTCAAAGCCCTGTTAAAGCAAATGGTTATGTCCGCAACGTATCGCCAAGCTTCGCGAGTCACGGCGGAATTGTTTGATCGGGACCCCGAGAATCGATGGCTCGCGCGCGGAGCTCGCTATCGATTGTCAGCCGAAGCGATGCGCGATAACGCGCTCGCTATTGGGGGCTTGCTTTCCAGCAAAGTCGGCGGACCGAGCGTCAAGCCGTACCAGCCCGACGGATTGTGGGAAGATGTCACAGTCGAACGGCGAGGAAAGTACGTTCCCGATCAGGGAGCCGATTTGTATCGACGCAGCTTGTACACGTTTTGGAAACGAACTTGCCCGCCACCTACGATGATGAGCTTCGACGCTCCGAATCGCGAAGTCTGTTTGGCTCGCCGTGCACGAACTAACACGCCTCTGCAAGCGTTGATTTTGATGAACGATCCGACCTACGTGGAGGCAGCTCGCAAGTTAGCCGAGCATATGATTATCGATGGTGGAAATGACGTGCGCCATCGATTGTTGATCGGTTTTCGCCGTTGCATAGCACGACCACCCAGCCAAGACGAAATCACGATCGCTGACCAAATGTTATCGCGCGCCCAGGAGTACTTCGCCAATGATCGGCGCGCCATCGAGCAATTGTTGAGCGTCGGTGATTCGTCGATAAACAATTCTGTTAAGCGTACAGAACTAGCAGCTTGGACGATGGTGGCCAGCATGCTGTTGAATTTAGACGAGACGATTACCAAGAGGTGAGCCATGTTTGGATCAGATTCAAGTCGTGACGAAAAGCGAGCCGCCGATTCGGACTTACGGCGCTCAGTTGAACGTGCTTGGCTCCCCGAGTTGTCGCGCCGGCATTTTTGTCGCAGCACGGTTGCTGGCACTGCGGCGCTGGCCGGATTGCTGGGAGTCGATGGAGGGAAGGCGGCAATAGCGGTTTCCAGTGCGCAAGTAGCTCACTTTGCCCCCAAGGCAAAGCGAGTCATCTATCTGTTTCAGTCGGGCGGCCCTTCTCATCTAGAGTTGTTGGACTATAAACCCAAGTTGCGATCACTGCACGGATCCGAATTACCCGATAGCATTCGGCAGGGTCAGCGACTGACCGGAATGACATCGGGACAAAAAAGTTTTCCCGTAGTTGCACCGAAGTTTAAATTTTCTCAAAGCGGCTCGGCGGGTGCTTGGTTCAGCGAATTGCTGCCACATACGGCCAAGGTGGCGGATCACTTGTGCGTAGTACGTTCGCTGCACACGGAGGCCATCAATCATGACCCAGCGATCACTTACATTCAGACTGGATCTCAACAACCCGGACGGCCATCGCTGGGCGCTTGGCTGAGCTACGGACTGGGTAGCGAAACGGAAGAGTTGCCGGCGTTTGTCGTAATGATTTCTCACGGGTCAGGTCGGGATTCCAACCAAGGCTTGCTCGACCGATTGTGGGGCGCTGGCTTTCTGCCATCCAGTCATCAGGGAGTGAAATTGCGTAGTGGTGCCGATCCTGTTTTGTATTTGTCCGATCCGCCAGGTGTTGATCGAGGACTGCGCCGCCAGATGCTGGACGGACTGGCGAGCATGAATAAACTGCAGCTCCAGGCAGACGGCGACCAAGAGATTCGAACTCGCATCGCACAATACGAAATGGCGTTTCGCATGCAAGCCAGTGTCCCGCAGTTGACCGACTTGGCGGACGAATCGGAAGCTACTTTTGTGGCCTATGGACCAAACTCGCGCAAACCTGGAACCTACGCAGCGAATTGCCTGTTGGCTCGTCGGTTAGTCGAACGTGGAGTTCGATGCGTGCAACTGTATCATCGTGGATGGGACAATCACGGTGGTTTACCCACGAATATTCCGAAGCAGTGCGATGATATCGATCAACCGCAAGCCGCGTTGATCGCCGATTTGAAGGATCGTGGATTGCTCGACGAAACGCTGGTCATTTGGGGCGGCGAGTTTGGTAGGACCGTCTATAGTCAGGGCAGCCTACAAAACGACTATGGACGCGATCACCACGGACGTTGTTTCTCGATGTGGCTGGCCGGCGGTGGCATTCGGCCAGGTATCGTGCATGGAGAAACGGACGATTACGGCTACAACATCGTCCGCGATGGAGTTCATATTCACGACCTGAACGCCACGATCTTGCATTGTCTCGGTTTCGACCATCAGCAACTAACCTACCGTTACCAAGGCCGCGACTTTCGATTGACCGACGTCCACGGAAACGTAGTCAAACAACTGTTGAGTTAGCGCGCTGACGATAGAGCCACAGAAGTACACGGAACGAACACGGAATAAATAGAATGGGTGTTGGTCATACTCAACAGACGGGAAACGCCCAACCGCAAATGGGACGTCGCGACTACTGAATGCTTACGCCCTTCCGTGTGACCTCCGTGTTTTTCTGTGGCCAAAGAGTACGGAACACTTAATATTGGCACACGACTAGTCGCTGACCGGCTCCGTTCACGCCACGGAAGAACACAGAACGACACGGAACGCAGGAAGGAAGTGCGCCGGTTGTGCGACAATGCGCAATGGGCAGTCAGTAAGTCGAGTCTCGATTGACTTTCGTGCGGTTCCCTTGTTTCCTTCGTATCGTTGTTATGTTGTCCGTGTCAATTCCGTGTCCTTCCGTGGCTACTAACAAGGAATAAAAAATGGAACTACTGCACAAAGAAATTACCGAGCAGATCATTGGCGCTGCTATCGAGGTGTGGAAAGAACTACGTTACGGGTTTCTCGAAAAAGTGTATCAGCGATCGATGAAAGTCGAACTGGAAATGCGAGGATTGAAGGCGGAACTGGAAGCTTCGATCAAGGTGTACTATAAAGGGCATTTGGTTGGCGAGTTCCAGTCAGACCTACTAATCAATGATTGCGTAATCGTCGAACTGAAAGTCGCCGAGCAGTACAACCCACGCGATGAAGCTCAGTTGCTGAACGAACTCAAGGCAACCGGCATCAAGGTCGGCATGTTGATCAACTTCGGTCGACAAAAAGTTGAGTTCAAACGGTTTGTCTACTGATGCAAGCTGTCAGTTGGGCCACAGAAGTACAGAATGAACACGGAAGGACTAGCACAGGGATTACCTGATCAACAATGTTTGCCACCCATAAGAATCGGGAAACGCAAACTGCAAATGGGGCGTGTTGTTTGCCCAATGTGATAACTCCCTTCCGTGTGACCTCCGTGTTTTTCTGTGGCCGAAGTTTTAGAGTACAGTTGGCATGCACAACTATTCGCTGACTGATTCGGTTGGGCTGGCGAGTTCCGTCGAGGCCGGCTGAGCGTTGGAATGGCTGGGTATGTTTGTGCGAACTGACAAACGTAGTTTCGTTAGTGCGTCCAGTCGCTCGCCCAATCGCGCGCTGTTGAATTCAATGGCGTTTTCCAAACTGTATGGACCGCGTACTGCGAACTGATAGGACTTGACTCCCTTTTCGCCGGGCTCGATACCGAATCGAATTAGGTTGTATTCTAAGTAACTTTTGTCGGGTGGTGCGAGATAGCATTTGAGAACGAAATCGGTTCCAACCGTACCAGGTGGTGGGCTGTATACTTCCGCTTTGCGCACGAAGCTCGCATTGATCTGAGACAGGTACGGGCCAGAGACTTGCTTGACTTCGGTTAGGTTTGGCCACTTTCGAACGGCGACCATAGTTTCCCAGTCTTCGAGCGTGGCTCCTTCGGCCAAGTATTCATTCGTGATCGCTCGATTTCCTTCGCCCGCGTCGACCCACGCCAGATGGTAATCGACGCCTATGAAATGCGTGGTGACTCCTTTGGGAGTGTGTGCGGGATCGCCTGCATTCGCTAGGGAAACCAATAGAACCATGCACAGAAAACTTATGAGTCGCATTCAAATTCCTCGCTGTTATGATGTTAGCACTGCTCGTTACAATCAATATACGTTTCGCCAGATCCGTCGTTGACCGGAAACATAAGAATCGGCAATCATAACGAATGCAGTTTCTGCCAGGCCTATGGTCTGTGACGAATATAGGGCCACCATTGAGTAAGAGTACATGAGGTGCAAGATGACCGTCGATCCAAGCGTCGCCAGATACGCAACGCTCCGAAACCTGCCGCCGTTGGCTGGGCTGTGTTCGATGGAAGCAGCCGTACACAACAACTGGAGTGTCGAACAAAGCGTCGAGCGGCTGAAGCGGTTGCATTACGTGCTCAAGCGATTGCACGAGACGTTCACGGCGCGTATCACGTCCGAACCGATTTACGAGCTGAAGACTGCGTTCAGCTATCACGGTTATTTATGCGCTGAACACGTAACGGCGATTCGCAAGCGCGTGGGTGAGATGCGAGAACCGCCGCTGGGATTGGAGAAAGTACCCCATCCCGCGCTGGAGCGGATGATGGATGAAGTTCTTGCCGCGCGTACCACTGAAGAGCTTGTAGCGGGAATCTATTCAGTGATCATTCCCGCTGTGATTGAGGCCACTCGCAAGTTAAGACACGACGCTCATCCGCTGGCAGACGCTCCGTCCGTCCGGTTGGCGAAGCTGCTAGAATTTGAGTTCCAGGAGATCGACGGATTTGGCCAGCAGGCTATCGGCTGCTTGATATCTGCGGAGGCGGAATCGAGAATTAGCGATTGGCGAAGAATGCTCGAGAGCTGTCTGTTGGCTGCGGGTGGTTTGGATGGAACGGGAGAGGCTACTGAACCAATACCCGCGCCTCGGTATTCGCAGCAGCCTTACCAGTACCAAAAAGAGCCGCAGCGCGACGCTCGATTTTGTGACGGCTTTAACGCAGGCGTAAATCCAGAGGCGTTTCTATACGATCAACGCTTTCAAGCGCGCGACAAGACGTTGATGATGTACTACAAACGTCTTCGCGAGATCGACGTCCCAGAGATGATGGCCAGCATTCTGCATGAACTGCGCGATGTCGAACCGTGGGAGTTTCATATGGAGATGAGTCGTCAACTGTGGGACGAAGCTCGCCATGCCATGATGGGCGAAGTGGGGTTTGTGGCGCAGGGTCTGGATTGGAGCAAGATTCCAATCAATTTCACCTGGTCGCGCAATTTGAACCTGCAGCTCGATGCTCGCGA
Source organism: Planctomycetaceae bacterium (assembly GCA_005798335.1). GTDB lineage: Bacteria > Planctomycetota > Planctomycetia > Pirellulales > Pirellulaceae > Aureliella. The sequence continues at coordinate 9,643 of SYJV01000131.1, forward strand.
ACGGCATGGAGTGTTGTTCTTCATCGAGCAAGGGCTGATGCCGCGCACGGGTAAACGTTACGAATGGGAAGTTGGCATGGAGAGTGGCGATCCACTGTCGGGGATGTTTCAAGATTTCGATTGGGCGGATGAAGTTCTCCATTCGCAAATCGGTCGACGTTGGTACGTACCGCGCTATGGTTCGTTGAACGAAGCTCTTGCGTATGGCGACCGCTGCTGGACCAAAGTGGTCAGTCATTGGCGCGAGTATCTGCAGCAAGGACTGACGCAACATCGCAATTGGTGGCCCGAATTATACTTGGCGGCTTGCCAGCGCTGGCAAGTAACGCCTGATCCTGCGGCACTTGCATTTCAACAAACGTACGAAGACTCGCGAGCAGATCTGCAAAAACTGAGTTAAGAAAGGCAATTAATGGGTTGGGATAGCGGGAGTATTGAGCGAAAGGACGAAAGGAACACATAGGACGTAAGGGACGCAAGACTCGGCCAGAGATTTTTGGCGATGTTTGGCTGCGGTGTCTTTCCGGGGTATTTGGTTGCAGTTACCATGCTGTGACCGTTCCTTCGCCGCAGTCAGCTTGGCATGGAACTCAAGTCCAATGTTCCACACTGACGAAACTTGCCGTCGCGATTTTATTTGCTTTTGATCCACAAGTCCGTTGAGGGTTCTTTGATGAGCAGCGAGCACAGCAATAACGACAATCCCTACCGATCGCGAGCACAAGATCCTCAACATGGCGCGAGCCAGAATTCTCAGGGTGAGCTGCGTGAAACAACGGATCCCGTAGTGCGCATGAAACTCTTTTTGATGATGGTTCTGCAGTTCTTTATTTGGGGAGCTTGGCTGCCACTCATTTTCGGATACTTGCCTAGTCTTGGATTCACACCCGGGCAACAATCGGCGATCCTAAACGCCTTTCCCATCGCGGCAATCGTGGGCATGTTTTTTAGCAACCAGTTCGCCGACCGAAACTTTTCCGCTGAGAGGTTTCTTGCGTTTAGCCACTTGGTGGGCGGGTTGGCCATGCTTGGGTGCGGTTTCACAACGTCGTTCTTGCCATTTTTCCTGCTGATGCTCGTGCATTGTTTGCTCTATGTGCCGACGATATCCATTACCAACTCGATTGCATTTGCCAATATTCGCAATCCCCAGGGTGAATTTGGTCCGATTCGAATGGGAGGAACTATCGGCTGGATTCTTGCCGCGTGGCCCTTTACTTTCATACTGGTGGATTGGTCCAAAGTGCAAGCCGCAAATGCCGATGGCTTCCTTTCCTGGATTGGAGTCGTGCTCAGTAGCGGTCTTACGGGTACTCCGCTTCAAGAAGCAACCAAGTGGACATTTATCGTGGCGGGCGTTGCCTCGCTGTTGTTGGCTGCATTCAGCATGACCTTGCCCCACACGCCGCCCAAAAAAGCAGTCGGCGGTGAAACAGAAACCTTGGCGTGGCTCGAAGCGGTCAAGTTACTCAAACACCCTTTTGTGTTGGTATTGTGGGTGGTAACGCTGGCCGATTCGTTTGTGCACAACTGCTATTTCAATTGGACCGGTTCTTTTTTGGGCGCGTCCACCGAAGTCGGAGGAGTTGGCATAGCCGGTAACTTGATCATGCCGGTGATGAGTGTCGGTCAGATTGCCGAGATCCTCACCATGCTCGCGCTTGGAATCACACTGAAGAATCTGGGCTGGCGAGCGACGATGATTATTGGCGTCCTGGGGCATGCTGCACGATTTGCCGTTTACGCTTTCTTTCCTCAGCAAGCGTGGTTGATTATTGTCGTGCAAGTGCTGCACGGGATTTGTTACGCGTTCTTTTTCGCGACGGTCTACATCTTTGTGGATGAATATTTCCCCAAAGATGTTCGCAATAGCGCTCAAGGGTTATTCAATGTGATGATTCTTGGAGTCGGTGCGCTGGTTGCAAATTCAATTTGCCCGATGCTCAGCCAGCAGGTATTCACCAGCAATGGTGTAACCAATTTTCAAGGACTGTTCCTCGTTCCCTGTGCGATCGCGACCATTGCAGCAATCGCCTTGGCGTTGTTTTTCCATCCTCCGACGAGAACACAAAGCGAGTCTGCCTAGAGGTGCATAGAGGGTAGCTTGTTAGGGCGCCAAAAAAAGCGAGATCGAAAGATAAATTAATAATTTCGAGTAAATTTTTTTGACAAGGCGATTACCCATGAGGTGGGCTGATAAAACGATTAAGTGGTTATAGGAATTGGTGTTGCGCGTTTTTGCCTGCACGTGCGAGGAGCGAACCTGTGGGTGTCTTCGATAAAACGTCTCCAGCACGACTTGTTCGTTGGCGGTGAAGGACGACAGACCGCCTGGGCGGCCCAGATATTTGCACAGAAGATTGGCCAAGCTGGCGAGCGTCAGTTGCCCGTGACGCAGGGCGGATTTGTAGTCGATGCCCTGCCGAGCGGCGGCTTGTGACTTCTTGTGCTCGGCCAAGTAGGCTTCGATGACCGGCGAGCGATCGGGCGGCTCGGGAGTGGGAGAAGTATGGGCAGCGTCCGCGTGTGCTCCGCGCTGGCGCTCATAGCGCGTGCCGATCCCCAGGAAGACATCTTGCTCGTTGAAGAGGCTCACTTCATCGAGCTGAGTACCATCAAGCTGAGTACCATCGATTCGAAACGGATCGAACTGAACGACGACTTGCATCCCGCGC
>SYJV01000002.1 GCA_005798335.1 Planctomycetaceae bacterium
GGCGCTCGCCGATTTGAATGCCCGCCAGCATATCTGGCCTGAGTTGGCAGAATTTAGTTGCTTCGACTGTCATCACGAAAGGAAAAGTTCGGGCCGCAGTTGGAGCCAGTCAAGTAAATCAAGTTCGAAGGCCAAGTGGGATGGTTGGACCAGGCAAGCGGTAGCATTGCTAGCCATATCATCGATAGCTGAAGAACCACACAAGCAATTGAAGCTGATTTCCAGCCAGTTCGACGCACTGGCGAGCCACCTGGAAAAACCTTTAGTGAATTCATCCTTAGCAACGCGAGTACGAGAGTTTGGCTCTGGAATTTCTGATCAATATCGACAGTTAGCGGCCGGACGGCCTCCGGAATCAGATGAACTGCGAACGATAACACAGCGCCTCTTGGCCGGAAAAACGCACAGTATGACTTGGGAAGCGGCGGTCCAGTGGCGAATGGAATTGGCAGCGTTGTGTGAATCGTTGAAGATGACCAAACTCCCGCAACACCTAATCGACATGGACTCACAGTTGTTTGGGTTGGGTAGTGGCGTTCGGCCAGTAGGAATTCGAACTGCTAGCGAGCCTTCGATCGCTAGTCCCGCTCGGTTTGAACCCAGCGTTTTCGAATCGAACCGATTGAAATTGATCGAGATTTTCTCACAGGATGATCGACGATGAGCCTACAAGCCGACCCAAAAATAGGTACGCGCATCGCCATGATGTTGAAGGGAATTCAGTCGGCCAAAGGATATCTGTCCGAAGCGGACTTGCGGGGAGTCGCTCAGCGACTCGATCAGCCGTTGTATGCGATCGAAGAGGTTGCGAGCTTCTTTCCTCACTATCGACGTACCGCGCCTGTGAAGTGCCAAATTCACTTGTGTCGCGACATGGCCTGTCGCTTAAGAGGTTCAGCCGATATCGCTGAGTCGCTCCGAAACTTCGCGCTGTCTGACCCAACGGGCCAAGTAGAATTCCATGAAGTCTCCTGTTTAGGTCGCTGTGATCGAGCACCGGCGGCGCTCATCAATGACCGATTGTTAGTCGGCAAGACTGACGATCAAATTTGCGATATCGCTCGCGCCTGTTTGAAAAACCAGCCCTTTCATGGCGATTCGGATCAAACCACCGCTGCGCAGCTCAAAACTCGAACTCAAATCGATGTCTATTCCAGAGTCTCGGATTACCGAGCTGTGGCGGAATACTTGCGAACTCCGGTTCCTGAGAGCGTAATTCAAGCGTTGCAAACGGCTGGACTGCTGGGGATGGGAGGTGCTGGCGGACGTACCTATCTAAAATGGAAAGACGTGCTCGAAGCCTCTGGGGACGCCAAGTATATCATTTGCAATGGCGATGAAAGCGAACCGGGGACATTTAAAGATCGCGACCTGCTTTTGACGATGCCGCACTTGGTTGTCGAAGGAATGATCGTTGCAGGGTTGGTTGTCGGGGCCTCTCGCGGATTCGTGTACATTCGGCATGAGTATTACGAACAGATTGATGCCATGCGACAAGCCATCGAGCGCGCCGAGTCGATCGGGGCATGCGGAGCAAACATCTTCGGCAGCGGCCGGTCGTTTTTTATCGAGGTCTTTGTGAGTCCCGGTGGGTACATTTGCGGCGAACAAACGGCGCTGGTCGAAGCTATCGAAGGCAAGCGAGCCGAACCGCGCAATCGTCCGCCTGAGCTGCAGACCAACGGCCTGTATGACCAGCCCACGTTGCTGAATAATGTCGAGACCCTGGCCTGGATTCCGGCGATTCTGTTGCGCGAGCCCACAACTGAAATGCTTGCCGACGAGCGGCGAGAACGATCGCGAAAATCTGAGCGCGACGTTTCCGCAAATCCCAATGATGATCGATCAAACGTTGTCAGTAGGTTGGAATCACCACTGGGCGTGTGGTACAAACGTTCTGGTCAGAGTGGAGTCGGGAAACGGCTGTTCTCAGTCAGTGGCGATGTTCGCGCGCCGGGAGTTTACGAAGTTCCCTGCGGAATTACTCTCGGTCAGCTGATCGATCAACATTGCCATGGCATGCGTCCTGGCCAAGAATTATTCGCCGTAGCGCTCAGCGGTCCATCCGGTGGATTTTTTCCGGCGAAGATACCCAAGGGAGCTCTGGATGATCGCGCGACGCGAGACTTGCCTACCTCCAGCACAGGAGAAATCGACGTTCGCAATCTGCCATTGGACATTCCCGCCAGTCGCGCGATGGGATTCATGCTAGGTGGCGGCATCGTAGTTTACGGCAGCGACGCGGATATGCTGGATCAGGTAATCGCCTGCAGCCGATTTTATCAAACCGAGTCGTGCGGCAAATGTGTCCCTTGCCGAATCGGTTCGCGGAAAATTTTGGATCTGGCTGAGTCGCTTCGCCGACCAGGTCGCGCACAACGAACAGAGGTATCGGAACTGGTCGAGGAACTGGGCCGGACGATGGCCACCACCAGCATTTGCGGTTTGGGGCAAGTGGCAGCCAATCCGCTGAGAACTTATCTACGATTCTTTGCCGCTAGCGCGAGCCAGTCGAGCTGAGAGGAGACCGCGATGCCCCCGGTGAACGATGATCGAATCCTGGCCGCTGAGTACGTAAGTATTCAGGAAGAAGCGCTCTTTGCGCGCAACGTCGGCGGGCAGTTGATTCGCATAATGCAAGCGACTACCGATGATTTTCAACGCGATGTGCGTTTGACGATCGATGGGCAAGAAATTGTTGTCAAAAAAGCAGTCCCGCAGCTTGATTCTCAAGGCATCATCGTGCGCGACCAGCGCGGTCAACCAATCCCGCGCCCGACGACCATATACGATGCGGCAGCGCAACTGTTTGTGCGCAAGCCGACAGACCAAAATCCAATTCCGACGATCTGCCATCGCGAGCACTTGAAACCCGTTGGCGTCTGTCGCGTGTGTATGGTCGAGGCAGCGGAGGTCGATCCAGTACGAGGGCGATCTAAACGAGCTCTGGTCCCATCATGCACTTACCGAGTCTCGGAAGGCATGGTCGTCAATACCGCGGACAGTGCATCTGATCCCGCTGCCGCGGAGCGAATTTCCGGTGCCGTACGGGTGCTAGTTGAGTTGTTGGCTTCGGAACACTTGCCGGCCGAATCGTTGAGTGAAAATTCCAGTCACGACGGATTACCAGAACACAATGAACTAAAGCAATTGGTAGCTCGGTTCTGCAGTGAAAAACCTCGGTTTCGACCTAGCCACCTTGCCGGATCTCGCTCGCCGGATAGCTCTTCGGAAATGATCGCGGTCAATCACGACGCCTGCATTCTGTGCCGGCGTTGTGAACGTGCCTGCGCGGATGTCAAGCATAACGAAGTCATCGGCCGATCAGGCAAGGGGTACCAGACGCAAATAGCCTTTGATCTCAACGTGCCGATGCAGGCAAGTACCTGCGTGTCGTGCGGAGAATGCGCCATTTCCTGCCCTACGGACGCGTTGACGTTTCGCCCTGAGGTTGTCGAGCGACAAATAGCTAAACTCAAGGACTCATTCAATGACGAAGGGGCGACGGGCGGTCAAATTCTGAACGCAGAAGATATGGCATCGATCCCGATTTTCTCCGAGATTCCGTTCAAGTTTCTGCAGTTCAACGGTGGAGCTTGTGTGCGCAGAATCCTCCAACCCGGCGATGTTCTTTGTCGTGAAGGTGATTATGGTGCGACCGCTTTTTTGATTCAGCGCGGCAAGTTCGAAGTCTTCCTCAATTCCGCGCGCAGCAGTGTTAAGACTAAACGCGCTGGAGGACTGATGGGTCGACTTGGCGGATTGAAAACATTCTTTTCCACATCCGATAGTTCCAGCAGTAAGCGCAAGGACGCCTCGAGCGTGCTGAGCGAAGGCGGCCGCATTTTCCGCACTGCCAAGGACGTGATTCTAGGTGAAATGACTTGTATGAATCGATATCCGCGGTCCGCGACGGTTGTGGCCGTCGAGGAATCAGAGGTGATCGAAATTCGTCGCAATGTGTTGTACATGCTGCAGCGTAATCGCGCCAGTCGCGAGATCCTTGACGGAGTCTATCGGCAACGCGCACTGAATTCGCAACTGGAGAACTTGGCGCTCTTTCAAGTGCTCTCCGATGACGGGAGGAGCGTAGCTGCCAAACTGCTGGCTCAGCGCGCGGACTTGCTGAGAGTCGAACCGGGACAGGTGATCTTTGAGGAAGGTGATCTCGGTACCGATGTCTATCTGGTGCGGTTGGGTTATGTCAAAGTCTCCACGAAATTTGGTGCGGGCGAACAGGTACTGAACTACATCGGACCGGGCGGTTTCTTTGGCGAGATCGGAGCAATGTCCGCGTTGGGCCAGGAACTGACTGAACAATTGACTACAGCCGGATATCGGCCAGGAGTACGAACCGCCAATTGTAGCGCCTTGGATCACGTCGAACTCGTACGCATCAAGGCGGACGATTTGCGGCAATTGATTGCCGAATACCCAGCTCTCGGTGGCAGTCTGATCGAACGCGCAAACGAACTATTACGCTTGGACGTGCAGCGCAAGCAGCGTTTGGACGCATCGACCAGCGGATTTCTCGAACAGGGATTGTTCAATGCTCAGAGTTTGTTGGTGCTCGATTTGGAAGCCTGCACGCGCTGTGACGAATGCACACGAGCCTGCGCGGATACTCATGAAGGTGTGACCCGATTGATTCGCGAGGGCCTGCGGTACGATCGATTTCTGGTGGCCAGCAGTTGTCGGTCTTGTTTGGATCCGTACTGTTTAGTCGGCTGTCCGGTCGACGCCATCCACCGCGAAGGGTCGATGGAAATTCGCATCGAAGATCATTGCATCGGTTGTGGCTTGTGCGCCAGCAACTGCCCCTATGGCAACATCAACATGCACGGTCAAGAAATCACCAACCAACTTCAAGGTGGGCGCAAAGTGACCGTCGTCCAACAGAAAGCGACCACCTGCGACCTCTGTCGCGACGCTGGTGGCACTCCCAGTTGCGTTTACGCTTGCCCGCACGACGCCGCCTTTCGCATGTCCGGCCAACAACTGCGCAAGCTGACCGAAATGTCGTAAGAAGCAACACACCATCTGAGACCGAATTTGAGGTGCAGGGGTGTCATTGGCTAAGCGAGCCACTGGCCCAGCCAGTGTGCAAACTACTCCGACTGCATGTTAGTTGGACAGCGCCATTTTGTGTGCAAGGTATGGCTTTTGGCCCTAGCCTTTTTCGTCGTTTAACCCCAATACCGTTCAACGAACGTGGGATAAGCTTCCAGCTTGTCAATATCTTGTGCAAGCAATGGCGAAACTCCGCTACAGGTTGACAAGCTGGAAGCTTATCCCACGTTCGTTGAACGGTATTGCGTTTAA
>SYJV01000132.1 GCA_005798335.1 Planctomycetaceae bacterium
AAGAACAAGTCGTTGCAGCGAAATCGTTTAACCCGCAGCCGCTAGGCGAGGATTGGGTTGAGTTTTCGAACTTATTGCAAAGCCAAGCTCAACCCAATCCTCGCCTAGCGGCTGCGGGTTAAACGACGAAATGGCTAGGGCCAAAAGCCATGCCTTGCACACAAAATGGCGCTGTCCATTTAATTAAGTCTCGGAGCAACGAATCGCTACTGCGAGGCAGATTACAATTCCTTCAAGGCTTCCAGAACTTCCATCTCGTGACCGTCGACTTGTACTCGCTTCCAGATTTTGGCGATTTTTCCAGCGCCATCGATTAGAAAAGTACTGCGTTGGACACCCATGGATTTCTTGCCATACATATTCTTCTCACGCCAAGCTCCGAATTTTTCCGCCAGCAAATGGCCTTCATCTGCGAGTAGAGGGAAGTTCAACTGGAATTTGTCGCGAAACTCTTGATGCGAAGCAACATCGTCTGGACTAACGCCTAGGACAACTGCCCCTAGCGCGGACAACTCATTCTGTCGATCACGAAATGCGCAAGCCTCTTTCGTACAGCCAGGCGTGTCGTCCTTTGGGTAGAAATACAACACTACCGGCTTGCCTTGGAATTGAGCCAGCTTTACCTTTTTTCCCTGATCATCTGTCAAAGTAAAGCTGGGGGCTTTTTGTCCAGGTTCGATCCAATCGCTCATAGTTGGTCCTTGTTTGTGCACATTTGGATAGAATATCCAGTGGGTTAGACAAATTGTCGAGAAGATGCCGAACCCGTCAACCGGTTTTGAACATCCTTGCTTGGTAAGTGCTCCCGAAAAATCGCGACGAGCAATTGTGTCAGGCTGTAGGATGTCAGAATATGCGCCCTCATGGTTATAATGAAGTCGCGTCGATAAGTAAGAATGCCGTTTGTATAGAGTCTAAGTACATGCCCGAAGCGCCCATCGATTCGACACCTCAATCGGATACACCCTGTTTAGTTCCCGCAGAGCAATTGAATCGATCGCGCACGATGGCATTAGCGGCTGTGAAGGCGGCGGCTGAAAATCGAGGTCAAGATATTGTTGTCCTGGATCTGACGCATCAAACAAGTTTGTTTGACTTCTTTGTAATCGTTACGGGTTCCAGTCGCCGTCAGTTGCACGCAATTGCGGCCGAAATTGATCGAGCTCTGAGAAAGGATCTGGGAGAACAGAGATTCAGCGCTTCGGGCTACGAAGATAGCCGCTGGATCGTATTGGACTATGGCAGTATCGTGATTCATTTATTCGATGAAGAAACTCGCGGGTTTTATGATCTGGAATCTTTATGGGGTGATGGCCAGCCGGTAGAAATCAGCGACATTGTCGGGGCCGCGTCCGCGCAGATGGCGCGAATTTCGGAATGAGCCCAAGTAGCTGAACGGATACTATGAAGATTCTCGATACACTCAAAGGTAGATTCGAGCAGGCGCTGGACGGTTTGATTGACAACCCTGCCGCATACTCTGCTCGCATTGCTCAGGCTCGTGATCCGCGATTCGGCGACTATCAAGCCAACATTGCCATGCCTCTTGCCAAAACGCTTGGCAAGAACCCCGTGGACATAGCCAACTCCATCGTGCAGAGGCTGCAGATCGACGACCTATGCGAATCTGTCGACGTAGCAGGCCCAGGCTTTATCAACTTGAAACTGAGATCACAGTTCCTGGCATCCTCGCTGTCACAGGCTGCAGGGAATGATCGACTCGGCGTTTCTGCGGTACGAAATCCACAGACCTATGTCGTTGATTATTCCGCCCCAAACGTTGCCAAGCCGATGCATGTTGGGCACATTCGCTCCACGGTGATTGGCGATTCGCTATGCAAGATTTTGCGATTCCTTGGTCACCGAGTGATTTCGGATAATCATCTCGGCGATTGGGGCACTCAATTCGGTATGGTTATTTATGGATACAAACATTTTGTAGATCGTTCCGCTTACGAACGAGCTCCGGTGGCAGAGCTGAGCCGGCTATATCGTCTGGTCCAACAAATCATCGGTTACCAAGCGGCGGTCTCCCAAATCGATAAAACTCGCGAACAACTGCGATTGGCGATCCGGCGCATGCAGGAATTGATCGCCAAAGCTGATGCTGGAGACAAGAAAGCGGCCAAGGAAGTCAAAGCTGCGGATCGTAACGTTGCCGCAGTCCGAGAATCTCTTGAAGAGATAGAAAGGAAAATTGCCAATATCGAAGGTGATTCAAGTTTGCACGCTGCGGCGCATGGTCATCCGGTGCTTGATCAACGAGCGCAGTTGGAAACTGCGAAATTGCATAGCGGCGATCCCGAGAATCTAGCTCTGTGGAACCAGTTCCTGCCATGGTGCATCGAGGAGATCGAAACGGTCTATCGACGATTGGGGATCAAGTTTGACTTGCAATTGGGAGAAAGCTTTTATCATCCCATGTTGGGCGATTTGGTCCAGCGCCTGCTCAGTTCCGGATTGGCGCAGCAAAGTGAAGGAGCGACATGCATATTCTTAGAGGGATACGATGCCCCAATGATCATCCGCAAACAGGATGGAGCGTTTCTGTACGCGACGTCAGACTTGGCCACTATCGAATATCGGCTAAAGCAATATTCTCCTGACGTCATTCTGTACGTAGTCGACCATCGTCAGAGCGAACATTTTGCCAAACTATTTGCGGCCGCTGCTGCCCTGGGCTACCATCACGTTACGTTGAAACATGTCAGCTTTGGCACCGTGCTCGGGCCTGACGGCAAGCCTTTCAAGACTCGTTCTGGTACCGTAATTGGACTGGAGTACTTGCTTGACGAAGCCGTCCAGCGCGCTTATCAAGTCGTTTGCCATCCAGAAAGGCTGCAAAAAGCCAATTTGCGCATGACAAACGAAGAACAGCATGCCGTCGCGGAAGCTGTGGGGTTAGGTGCGATTAAGTATGCTGACTTATGCCACAATCGAACCAGTGATTATGAGTTTGACATCGAGCAGATGGTCCAGTTGGACGGAAATACCTCAGCTTATATTCAATACAGTTTCGCGCGAGCGTCGAGCATTCTGCGCAATTCAGGAGTTGATCTTGGTTCGCCAAATGTTGATAGTTTGTCAATGGAATTAGTGAATACGGCGGAGCGCGACCTCGCACTGTATCTGCTGCAATTCGAAGACGTGCTGCATCAATGCTTGGAAGATTACCTTCCTAGCGTGTTGGTCGCATATCTGTATGGAATCGCCAAGCAGTATGCAGTTTTTTTCGATCAATGCCCGGTGCTGAAAGCCGACAACGAACACTTGATGCTGAGTCGATTGCGAATCTGCGACGCCACGTGCAAAACACTGCAAAAGGGTCTGGAACTATTAGGAATTGCCACTGTCCCGCGCATGTAAAACGCTGGCGTGCTTGAGCATTGAAACTGTGCGACCTGGGTCGCATTCGGGAATCAAAGCAGCACTTAGTAGGTATATTGCACTATATTGCATGCGAAATCATACTTGGTACGCAAACGTAAGAATAAGTTGGCTGGTTTGTCTATAATCCAGTTCGTCGTTTGTCTGATCGCACAGCGCTGCGGGATATAACTTTAGAAGCAAAATGCGAATGTGTGGAGTGCCCAATGGCAAACAAAGGTGAAAAGAAAGTCAACAAGTCTAAGTTAATTCGAGACACCAAGCGGGACAATCCGTCCCTTGGCCCAACCGAAATGTCGGCGATGCTCAAAGAAATGCACGGTGTCGAAGTCAATCCCGCTATGATTAGTACTGTCTTGTCGCAAGATCGAATTCGCGGGGGCAAACCTCTTCGGAGAGGTCGTCCACCAAAAGGCTCAAAGAAACCGGAATCTGCCGCCAAGTCCAACAGTTCTTCGGAAGGTCTCAACATTGAGAACTTGGTGCAAGCCAAATTATTGGCTGACAAAATGGGTGGAATCGGCGAAGCCAAAGCAGCTCTCGATGCGTTGAGTCGACTATTCCGCTAGTGGTTGGACCAAGCAGTGCGTGGACTATGCGCCTCAAGAATTTATGGAATCTCGGCTCGATTTGATCAACGAAGTACTTGGAATGTTGTTGATTTTGCAACCCGCTGTGTGAGCAAAGGAAGCTACGCCGATATTCGCTCAGCGGGTTATGATTCTTTCGCGATATGATTCTCGCCTGAAATAATCTCAGATCTGCGCGCAGTCTCTTGCTTCAGAACATTATCGCCTGTGTCAGCTCGCGCGTGTTAGTTTGGGGTGAATGCGATGTCTGTGCCGTCCATTTTGGCCGATCTGGACATTGCAAACCCCTTACGTCGATGTTAACCAAATCTGGCGTGTGCGGGATCTGTCAATGCAACGGTTGTTCATATTCCGACTGCCTAGAAACAATCGTTTCACGATTTTAAACATTGCCGGGATGTGTGGGAAAACATGGCAGCAGCGAGCATGTTGGAACGAATTCGAACGGCTATCGCTGCGGAATTAGGGCGATTGGGTATCCTTAATTCCAACGACCTACGCGAGACAATTCTGATACGCGAAGGTCTTTACTGCGGGCGCAAATTTCAGTGCCATGGTTTTAGCGTGATATGGTTTATCGAGGAGAATGAAGTTAAGTTCTTTGCTCCCAACGGCACCGTGATGGTCGCGACATCGCCTGAACGACTTCTGGATTCCATCGAGGAATCGGAGCGAAGAGCTGCTTAACGGCACCAGCATGCACTTGCCCCCAGCCCATCGCGCGCTCCCGTCATCTTATTAGCCATTCACACTTCACCATTATTTCATGATTGATTCTCAGCAATTACTAATCGATACCAACTCGATATTAGAAGAGTTGTTTGAGTGGGGAGCGCTGAAATGGATATGTAACGACAAAGTGTCGCCCGGAGCGCTTCAGACAATCGGTTGGTGCAAGATTTTCCCGGGTAAGCGAAACCCTTTACATTATCACCCGAATTGTGAAGAGACACTCCTGGTCGTTCGCGGTCGAGGCCGGCACAGTTTGAATGATCAATACTTGACACTCGCGCCTGGAATGTTGCTGCGTGTGCCAAGTGGTGTACGACACAATTTCGAAAACTGCGGTGCTGACGATTTAGAATGTTTGATTACTTTCTCGTCAGGTGATCGCCAGACTATTTTCGTCCAATAATTGCACTTGCCAAAAAAATATCGGTATGGTGCGAATTGGACTATCGAATACCGAGCTGGCGCATTTTCTGCTGTAGACTTTGACGATGCATTCCCAGCCGCTTGGCAGCGGCTGTGATATTCCCGGATTCTTGGTGCAAGGCTCGTTCGACAGCTTGTCGGTCATAATCATCCAATATTGCTTGATGCGCGGCTGCCAAAGGCAATTCCAGGTAGCGTTCAAAGTTACTGGATGCTTGGCAGTTGGCGGCTGCTTGAAGACCAAGATCTGTGGATGTAATTTGCTCGCCTTCTTTCATCGCCGCCGCGGACTGAACTCGCTGTTTTAGCTCACGAACATTTCCCGTCCAAGGATGTTGTATTAGCGTGGCAATCGCCTCCGAAGAAAACTGACATTGCGATCCTGCAAACTCTGCGGCCAGTGGCAGAATATCCTCGCGTCGATGCCGCAATGGCGGAATCACCAATTCGATTCCTTTCAACCGAAAGTACAAGTCCTGCCGAAACGCCTTATCGGCAATCGCCTGCTCCAGGTCCTGATGAGTTGCACTGACGACGCGAACGTCAACCGTGACGTTTTGCTCGCTTCCTACGGGCTGGACAACGGACTCTTGCAATACTCGCAACAATCGCGTTTGAACTGCGTAAGGCATATCGCCAATCTCGTCCAGCAGCAACGTTCCTCCATCGGCTTGTCGAAACACTCCATCGCGTGGTCGATCGGCGCCCGTGAACGCGCCCTTCACATGCCCAAACAACTCACTCTCAATAAGCGACTCGGGGATCGCGGCCGTATTTACTGTGACCAATGAGCGTCTGGCTCGAGCTCCGCGTTGGTGCAATTCTCTGGCCACCAGTTCCTTGCCGGTTCCACTCTCGCCTCGAATCAGCACCGGGAGATCCGAACGGGCCGCGCGTTCAATCTGTCCAAACAGATTCTTCATCGCCGGGCTGGAACCCAAAATGGCTCCAAACCGATTCGACGAACCAACCTCTGCTTGCAAAGCTGCGACTTGATTTTGCAAAGCAACTCGTTGTTGCGACCGACGAGCGATTGCTCGCACGAGCTCGACATCGTAGGGTTTGGTTAAGTAATCCGCGGCTCCACGGCGAATGCACTCGATCGCTTGGCTGACGGAATCATTTGCCGTAACCACGATGATTTCAGGTCGACTGGCCAGAGTGGACTGTTGAAGTTCGGACAGGACCGCGAGGCCATTCTTGCCAGGCATGTTCAGATCGAGCAGAACCAGATCGGGACCTTCCGATTGTATGCACGACAGCGCAATTTCGCCATCTGCGGCTTCCAATATCTGGCGATCCGTTCCACGCAGCGCTTTGACCATCGCATAGCGCGCGGCAGGTTCGTCATCAGCGACCAGAATCTTCATGAAGATGGCTTTCCTCAATGGCTTGCGAAAGGTGTTCAACTAATTCCGTTGCGATTACAACGTGCGACCGCTGGGCTCGTTGTGCCATTTGACCCGACAGTCCATGAAGGTACACGCCCAAATGCGCTGCTTCACGTGGCGTAAGTCCTTGGCAAACCATCGCGGCAATAACACCAGTCAACACGTCACCGCTGCCAGCGGTGGCCATGGCAGGTGTACCGGTTGCATTGAGTACCAGCGACAGGCCATCGGTGATCAAGCTGTGCTGGCCTTTCAGGACGATGATCACACCCAGCTCTTTGGCCGCGCCAATCGCTTTGCGCCGCTGTTCCTGTTTGTCGTTTGCCGGACATCCACACAAACGAGACCATTCGCCGGGGTGGGGTGTGAGAATCCTCAAACCGCGGCACGGTTGGCGCCAATGGCCTCGTTCGGCAAGATTATTCAAACCGTCGGCGTCTATCACGACAGGGCAGGGGGCTTGAAAATAAATTTCGCATACCAGCCTCGACAATTCGGGACTACGGCCAAGTCCGGGACCGATCGCAATGCATGTCGCGCGGTCATACCAGCTCTCGATTATCGGCAAGGCTGCTGACGAGAGCACGCCAATATTCGAATCGGGCAACGGAATCGTCATCGCGCAGGGATTGAAAGCCGCTACTGTCTCTAGGCAACGATCGGGAACCGCGAGCGTAACTAGGCCGGCGCCGGCGCGCAATGCAGCCAGACCAGATAAAGAAATCGCACCGGCCATGCCGCGGCTGCCTCCGATCAACAAGGCATGTCCAAACAATCCTTTGTGGCTGTCCATTGGCCGCACAGGCAATCGGGGCAGGGGAGGGCAGGGGAGTTCCGGAAGTGCTTGCTCCATCGCTCTAAAAACCTCATTTGCCACTACGGACTTGGTGCAAGGCAACTTGCCGAGCGATTAGCCCAGCCACGTATCCGCCCTTGAATCCCGCATCGACGTTGACTACCGTAACGCTCGCCGCGCAACTACTTAACATGCTTAGCAGCGTCGTGATGCCACCAAGATTCGCTCCATAGCCGACGCTGGTTGGAACCGCAACGACTGGACAGCTCACCAGTCCACCGACGACACTTGCCAAAGCGCCTTCCATGCCCGCAACGACAACGATCGCTACCGAATCGCGCAATTCACTGATTCGCGATAACAAACGATACGGTCCCGCCACGCCGACATCGCACACGACCTGGACTCCGAAGCCCATCCAAGCCAACGTCTCGATCGCTTCGCGCGCGATCGGCAGGTCGGTGCTGCCTGCGCTGACCACGGACACGCAACATGGTGCTGCAACTCCATGCAACTGCTGCGGCACTCCAGGCTGCTTGATTTCAGTGTGGGAAACGCGCAACGTTCTTCCGAGCACATCGTAGCGCAGGTACGAAAAGTGTTGGCACAATTCTCGAAATGTTTCCGATGTTACGCGCGTGACCAGAATTTCCTGGCCACCAGCGGCGAGCAGTCGCTGGGCGATCTCCACGATGGACTCGACCGATTTGCCACTGCCAAAGATCACTTCAGGGAAACCACATCGACGAACTCGATCAAGGTCTGGTTGATGAGCACCTCCCACAGGGTGCTCGCACTTGAGAATTCGCTCGGCAAGATCGCTCCATGCGATGCGACCTTGCTTGGCCAGCTCAACCCAGCTATCGATCGATTCATTCATTAGCTAGTTGCCTTGAAACCACGTGGCATTGATTGGCTCTTGTCCACCAGCGGTGATGATCGAGCGGAGCAGGGCAGGGCTGATATCTCCGGGGATCCAGATGGCACGCCCATCCGCCAGGACCGCAGTAGCACCTCCCGGGTGATTGCCACCGATCGCATTTGTACCCAATGCTCCAATCGTCGTATTGAGTTTGGCGAAGTCGATATCGAATGGCTGCGACCATTGGAATTGCCGATTGCGAATTTCAACGACCAGGAGTGTGTTGGCCGCACCATCGGCAATTTGCGAGGGAGCCAATGGGCCGCTGGGTGGAAATACCGTTCCGCTTCCAGTCACCAGAACATAATTCGACTCCGCCGCGGCCAGCGTGTTCCTTGCCTTGGGCGAAATGAACACTTGCGGACACTCAGCAATCAATTGCGCGTTATCTGCTGAATCCCAGGGTTGGTCAAAATTATATCGCGCATACAGATTGTTCTCACCGAGGTAAGGCAGAATTAAAACGCGCCAACTGTGCATCGGCTTGCCTGTACTGTCGTTGATTACTGGAGGCGGATATGTCCCGTAATCCACGGCGTATTCATTCAGTGCTTGGGCAATTCTCTGGAGGTTATTCATACAGGCGACGGAATCGCGCCGAATTCTTAAGCTCAACAAGGAGGGCCAAAAGATCCAGTAGGTGATTCCACATATCGCGCAGATCGATAAAGTGATGGTCACAACGCGCTGAACCAGCCTGCGGAATTCGACCGTCACCTGCGTTGGTCCAGTCTCCAGGTGCTTGCTGTGAACAGGCCGAACGATAGGATTGGCGATGCGCTTGGGTTGGGGAATCGTGATCGGCTTGCCGCAACCAACACACGCTCCTTGTTGTCCGACGAACTGTTCATCGACCACGGTCTTCTTGAAACAATAGGGGCAGGTAAACTCAAAGGGCATAGAGTTGGTATTCGCTGGGGTTGGTGCTCACGGCAATCTCACTTGGCGACCGACCAAACTTGGAATTCAATTGCTAACTGTCAATAGATTTTACATTGACCGAGCGGGATATGGACATAGGTAGGTCCGGGTCGATAAAAACTGAACCCGAGGCGTTAAACAGGCGCAGGCGTCGTGATCGCAAGTTTCGCGGTTGTCCAGGGTAGGGCAGGGGGCAGCAAAAATGCGAGCAGTTGTTCAACGAGTTTCCCGATGTCACGTATACGTCGGCGAGGAAATCGTCGGAGAGATCAGGCAAGGACTGCTAGTCCTGTTGGGCGTAGCCGTCGGCGACGAACTGGCCGACGCGAAATTGCTCGCTGATAAATCTGCCGGCCTGAGGATATTCTCCGACCAGGCGGGCAAAATGAATCTCAGTGTGCGAGATATCAATGGTGGCGTGTTGGTGATTAGTCAATTTACCTTGCTCGGTGACGCGCGAAATGGAAAACGCCCCAGCTTCACTCAGGCTGCTCCTCCCGACCATGCGAATGAACTATACGAGTTCTTTTGCGAGCAACTGCGGCAAACAGGGATTGCCGTTGCGACGGGACGCTTTCGAGCTGACATGCAGGTTCACCTGATTAACGATGGCCCTGTCACTATCTTGCTCGACAGCCGCAAGCTATTTTGAAAAATTGTCGTGATTCGCTCCAGGAACCAACGATTTATCAAGCCGTAACGAAAGTTAGTTCGCGGAGCACACCTCGACAATGCTACCTTAACCATTCCTGACCGCGCTCGATCAAGATCTGTAAGAACTGACTGGCAGTCTGCTGGCTAACTTGATCGGTGGGACCAAACTTCGCCATGAATCCATGGTCTTGGTAAACCAAGAACGCCAGCGCGGTCAGTTTCAAATAAGTCAGAGTATTGGCAACGCCGTCATTGCCCCATAATTTCAATGCTGTCCCAAAGGAACTCTTATACTGGAATTGTCCACGCCGAAATTCGACGGACCATATTTCGTCGAGCAGCAGATGGCTGAGAAATCCGAGCACGACTGCGCACGTCTTGAAAATCCGGACGTTCATTTCGGCGCTCGAAATTACCAGAAACGCGATCATACCCACGATGATTGCTGCTGGTATGCTGTGCCACATGCCGCGATGTACCGTATAGCGTCGAAAGATCTCAGCGACCCCAAAACGGATACCCAGATACACCAGCGCTGCCACGAGAACCATCGACTCGTGGCTCATGTTTAGCCGCTGGAAACGATCGACCATCAGCATGGGCACGATAGCCGCTGCCAGCGTCGTGGCTTCCCGCAGTGGACGACCGGAGCTGCTATCCAAGTCCGGCAACATTCCACTGACGCTGCATAGCCCGCCAGCGATCAAGCAAGTCTGTTCCGACATCCCCAACTGGTATCCGGCGATCCCATAAACAACTCCAACGGCGGAGCTGGTGAGCATGTGGGTCCTAAAATCAGCCATGAGTTGAACTCCGTTTCCGCCATGCTTACGGGACTACAACCGTACACTTCTGTCCCAAGCAACCGTTCGCGAGCAATTATTTTGTTGGGCGCTACCCGTTAAATCCGTACTGTGGCAGCCAAGGCGAATACTAGAAAATTCTTTGCCCAATAACAAGCTCGCGTCGCGTGTCGCAAAATGACTTTTTGCGACACAATCGCTCTTCGTTTTTGATGGACCGTGTGCTACAAGCGTGTGTAATTAAATTGACAATCAGCAAATCACCAATGCAAGCAAATCAGCGCAAGGACGCAATCGATGCAGGTTTACGATCTTATTATGCTCGTGGTACTCGGTATGACGACCATCTTTGGCGCAATCAAGGGCTTTGCTTGGCAGGTCGCGTCCCTGGCATCAGTCGCGGTTAGTTACGTGGTGGCTTATCGTTTCCGGTTCGATTTGGCTGCCATGATCCAAGCGACACCTCCTTGGAATGTCTTTCTGGCCATGCTGATCCTCTATGTTTCAACCTCGTTCGTCATATGGGTTGCGTTCCGGTTGTTTAGCGGCGCGATCGATCGAGTTCGGCTGAAAGAATTTGATCGACATTTGGGAGCCGCATTTGGGCTCAGCAAGGGAGCCATCTATTGCCTGCTGATCACCATGTTCGCCATGACGCTGCTCGGGCCTAAACAGCAGTCAGCAATCTGTCAGTCGCGGTCGGGTTACTACATCGCTTCCGCACTAGACAAGGCCGTCGGTGTGCTGCCGAAAGAAATTCACGATGTCGTCGGTCCATATTTACGTCAATTGGATGAAAAGCTGCGGCGCAATCAAGGTGCTAATCCTGACGATGCGCAGCCCAATAGTGCAACTTGGAATATTCCTGGATTCTGGCCGGCGGGGAGTGAACCGCAGCCGCAGACGCCGGGAAACCTAATGGAGTTCCAAGTCCCGCAGACGTTCCCGCCGTTGACTACACCGGGAAATTCCGGGCGAGCAACTTTCGAAAATCCTGCCGCCAATACCCAGCCGATGATCCTGCCGCAACAGGCCCAGCAGCCTTCGTTTGGCGGATTCAATCGTTAGATTAGATCAGCCGCTCCAGTCCAGTTAGCCGGCGAAATCTTAAGTGCTTTAACTGCAGCGAAGAGGCGCCACGAAATTCGCATTCGCTTTTTCTAGAAACTACGTTTTTCCTTGAAAAAACCAGGGTCCAACCGAACATAAGAAACATTATCGGACGTTGCGTACGGCTGAATAATCTCTTGAATTTCATTCGAGCTCACCAAGCAATCCAGGCTCCAGATGTCGTGGTGAACTTCGCCGATGCGTTGTAAGCGATCCTAGCGAAGGTTTCCGCGATGGACTTCCCGCGCCGCCGATTCTGCTGATCAGCCAGCGGCGCCCGTGGGCGAAATTGGCTCGCTTTGCGATTGGTCGATGAAGACTCCCATGCGGCGAAATTTTTCATACCGTGTATCCGCAAGATCATCGAGCGACAACGACTTCAGTTGTGCCAGTGTTCGTGTGAGGTAGTTTTTCAATCGGGCCGCCATTTGATGATGATCGCGATGCGCGCCGCCGATCGGTTCTTCGATAATGTCGTCGATCACTCCTAATTGCTTCAAATGCTTGGATGTAAACCTGAGCGCTTCAGCCGCCTTGGGTGCGTGCTGATGACTTTTCCAGAGTATCCCAGCACAACCCTCAGGACTAATGACGGAGTAGTACGCGAACTCCAGCACCGCCACTCTGTCGCCCACGCCGATTCCAAGAGCGCCTCCCGAGCCACCTTCACCGATCACAATACAAATGATCGGCGTACGCAATTGACTCATCTGAAACATGCTCTCCGCGATCACTTGAGCCTGGCCGCGCTCTTCGGCAGCGACGCCAGGGTAAGCACCCGGCGTGTCGATAAAACAGATGATCGGCAATCCGAATTTTTCGGCCAACCGCATCTTGCTCATCGCCTTGCGATAACCCTCTGGGTGCGCGCAACCAAAATTGCATACGGCTCGCTCTTTGTAGGTCCTGCCTTTTTGATGACCAACCACCATGACTTTGAATTGATCAATCTTGGCCCAACCAGTCAGGATCGCGCGATCGTCACCGAAATGCTTGTCACCATGCAACTCCACAAATTCATCAAAAGCAAGCTGTAGGTAGTCGCGCGTATAGGGTCGGTGTTTATGTCGCGACACCTGAACAGTTTCCCAAGGCGTCAGTTTCGAGTAAATCTCGCGAGCCAGCGTATTGAGTTTGCGCCGCAATTCTCCGATCTGCTGATCAACCTGAGCCGTTAACGGCCTGATCAACTCGAGTTGACGAATCTGCTGTTCCAACTCCAAAATCGGAGATTCAAAATCTAGTCCGCTTGATTTGTCCATGGCTGCTTGGGTCTTTAATTCTCAACTCGCCCAGTAGATTGGAAATCGTCGAAAATGCTGTTTTCTGGTATTCGCGGGGCCTTTTTGAAGATCTTCACAACTCGCAATTGCTTGGCAACTTCCCACAGCGATTCAATTCTCTGGGCTGGTTGCTTGGCCATCATACTACGCAACAGTGCGGCAAACTCGGAAGTGATATTGTCGTTAATCACTAAAGGCGAGGGTATTGGCGCGCTGATGTGCTTGTTTAATAGGTCGTTAGGGCTTTCGCCAGTAAACGGCACCTTGCCGGTGGACATTTCGAATAAAACACAACCAAAGCTGTAGACGTCCGCGCGCTGATCGAGCGTCTTACCGGCAATTTGTTCAGGCGACATATAGCTGCGCGTCCCCTGAATATTCTTGGATTTTCGACTCAGCATTTTCGCAATTCCCGATTTGATTTTTTGCGAAATCGTAAAGTCGATCAGCTTAACTACGCCTTCGCGACTAACCAGGAAATTATCTGGCTTGATATCACAATGCACATATCCTTGTGTATTCATAAATGATAGCGCTTCAGCACACTGCATCGCTACCTTGTCGAGCATAAAGGCGATGGAATCGGGCCCGCGACGGAGCGCTTGCTTGATATTCAATTCACTAAATAATTCCATAGATATATAGGGAGCTGGACCATCCAGAACCAAATCATATACCTTAATAATATTTGGGTGCGGTAATTGCTTGGCGATCGCATATTCATTCTTAAGGTAACCGAGTTCAACTTTGTCGTCTCTAAAGTCGGGTCGCAGTACCTTCAGTGCAAATCGTTCGTTAGTGTCCGAATTAATCGACTCCCAGATTTGGCACGAATTACCCATGCGAATCAAACGCGTCAAGCGGTGTTTGCCCAAGAAATCTCGAACCTTGGTCATGCCAAACCCTTTTGGAAAAATGTAACAGAGCCCCTGCGAACCGAGCTAGACACTCGTACCGCGAATGCATGGGCGATCGCCAGCGCCGGGCTTCAGCGGTATTTTCGGCAGAATTTTCTTTTTCGCCAAGGTCGTCATCATACGCCAAACACCAACCCTACGAAAGCCAGCGCCTGCTGGACGGCTGCACGGAACCTCGAAAGCTAGGTTGTTCGCAGGATGGAGAGGTCAACAAGTTTGGCTGAGCAATTCGTGGTAAACAGCCCGAATTTTCTGTGTCATTGTTTGATGGCGAAACTGGTCGGTGAAGAGTTTTGCGCCCCCCTGCCCTAGCCTGTCGCGTAGCGACCGGTCGCACGCAAGCTGTATAATGGCATCCGCCAATTGTTGAGTGGATTTGGGTGGCAGCAGAAATCCTGTTTTTCCAGGTAAAACTACTTCCCTAGCTCCGTCGACGTCGTAGCTGATCACTGGCAATCCGGATATCAATGCCTGGGGCAGAGTTCGGGCCAGCCCCTCGCGCAGGCTGGTATGCACCAGCATGTCCATCGCGCCCAGATAGAAAGGAATTTTGGACGGCGGAACCAAGCCTGTGAAAAGAAAGCGAGACTCCAACCCCATGGCACGAATCTGAGCTTCGAGTGAGCGTCGCAAAACCCCATCACCCACAAGCAGAAACTTGCATGTGGCTTCACGCTGTGCAACTCGCTCCGCAGCAGCGATCAGGTACTCGTGTCCTTTGAGATTAAACAGCCGTGCGATCTTACCGACAACAATGTCTTCTTGACGCAAGCCCAACTCTTGCCGCGCCTGCTGGCGGTGCTGGCTGGCAGTTCGAAATGGTTCGACGTCCATTCCGGAATAGATTGTCGTGAATTTCTCGCGCGGACCGATACTCGCTTCCACCATCAGATCGGTCATGGCGTCAGCGACACTAATCAGTCGATGGCATCTCTTGGCAGCCCAGCGTTCGCAGGCAATAAAAAACCACCTGGCAGGAAAAGTTTGATAGGGATGGAACGGTGCTCCATGAACTGTATGTACGATTGCTGGAACTCGGCACGCCCACGCAGCGGCTCGTCCTAACATGCCGCCCTTGGCACTATGCGTGTGCACCACATCTGGCTGAAAGGTCTTAATAACTTTAATTAATGACTTATATGCAGCACGGTCGCGCATTGGATCAATTGATCGACGCAGCGAATCCACGACATGGACGCTCAGTCCCCCTGCCCTCCCCTGCTCCAGCAAACGTCCTTCGGGGCCAATCGCAGGACCAGTTACCAGCAGAACTTCATCCCCGAACAGCTCTTTCAGGTCGATGCAATTAAATAGTGTATTTTCCTGCGCTCCACCAATAATCATCCGGGTAATGATGTGCATCACGCGCATTACGATGACGCCTGTCCGACTAGTCCCTGCAGGCTCGGTTCATCTTGTGGATAGAAGACCTTTAGCAAGAATAATCCTTCCGGTGGAGCTGTTTGTCCGGCCGCTCTACGATCGCGGGCCTGCAATACATCGGCCATCCAGTCGGCAGACTTACGACCATGCCCAACCTGCACCAAAGTTCCGGCTATGTTGCGCACCATGTTGTATAGAAACCCGTCGGCCTCCACTTCGATATCTACGTCCCATCCATCCATGGCCTTGCGAGATTGAATCGCGATCTCGCGCACCGTGCGATTAGTTGACTTGCGCGGGCTGCCGCCGGTCTGAAAGCTGGCGAAATCGTGACAGCCTACCAGATATTGCGCAGCCTCACGCATTGATTGAACGTCGATCAAGCGCGGGGTCCACCAATGAAATCGCTTGCGCAATGGGTCAGCAATCCGCGACGCATAGATTTGGTAGCGATAGCGTTTACCAACGCAATCTTGGATCGGATGAAACGCCAGCGGTACTTCTTCAGTGTGCCGAACCACGATGTCTCTGGGCAGGAATGTATTTAGCGCGAATGTCAAATGGATCGCTGATGCTCGCCACAGATCGGTAGTGAAGGCCACCACTTGACCAAGCGCATGCACGCCGGTATCCGTCCGACTGCTAGCGCGAGTAATAATGTTCTTGTGACCAGTCAATTTGCAGATCGCCTCTTCGACGACAGCTTGGATCGATGGATGGCCTGTTTGACGTTGCCAGCCACAGTACCCCGATCCATCGTATGCAAGCGTCAGCTTGAACGTGCGCTGTGCGTGTTCGACAGAGTCGGCAAACGCCTGCGGTGGGATTGAAGCTGCGTTAGGATTCGGCAAGTTAGGCGGACACATTGGCCAATTTATCGGAAAGCAGTTTACCGATCTGAACCGCGTTCGTGGCTGCACCCTTGCGAAGATTGTCGCTCACGCACCAGAAACTGATTCCGCACGGATGGTCCAGGTCTTTGCGCACCCGCCCCACAAAGACATCCGCCTTGTTCGCGCAATCGCGAGGCATGGGGTATCGTTTGTTGCCCAGGTCGTCGACCAAAGTAACTCCCGGCGCGGCGCGAAACAGTTCTAGGATTTTCGATAACTCCAGGGGCTCCGCTGTCTCGCAATAAATCGATTCGCTATGCCCGATCAGAACAGGCACACGTACGCAGGTGGCGTTAATAGCGATGGAATCGTCGCCTAGTATTTTGTGAGTTTCGCGCACCATCTTCATTTCTTCGGATGTAAATCCTTGGTGTTTCGGTGAGCCAATCTGAGGTATCAGATTAAATGCGATTGGATACGGAAACATGGATGGCTGTTCCGCCTGTTGGCTTAGATTATTCCGAGTCCCCACAATTAATTCGTCTTGGGCGGCCAAACCGGCTCCACTTACAGCCTGATAGGTGCTAACCACCACTCGTTTGATTCCAGCGGCGTCATACAGTGGTTTGAGTGCGACGACCATTTGAGTTGTGCTGCAATTTGGGCTAGCAATAATTCCATGATGCGTATCCAGCGCCTGAGGATTTACCTCGGGAATCACCAGTGGCACGTCTGGGTTCATTCGATAGTAAGCACTTTCATCGACGACGATTGCACTTCTTGCTACCGCCCATGGCACAAATTCGGCCGCCACTTCATCGGGTGTGCTGGCGATGACGACATCGACTCCGTCGAAGGCATCCGGTGACAAAACTTGTACTACATGTTCTTGATCGCCAAAGCGCACTTTGGTTCCCGCAGAGCGAGGCGATGCGAGAAGTTTTAGATGCTTGAACCTCAACCCTCGCAGGCGAATTTCTTCCAAGACAATTCGGCCAACCGCACCGGTCGCGCCCACTACGGCCAAACTATTAATCACAGTTCACCTTTAAAGATTATTTTACGCTGCCAAACCTAAAACGTATTGTGAGTTTACTCAACCTAGAATGAATCGCAAATGAGCCCATGGTGATTCCTGCGCCACATTCATCATCGTTTGATTTCCAGTGGCGCTCGTCCAGCAGTCGTAGGAGGCGGCGGAACATACTTGTCGGTTTCATCAGTAATAGGATCCGAACTAGATGCAAAACTTGCGTCTTCAAACATTCGCGGCGGGAGATTTTTGTCGATTTCTGGCTGGACGAATTCGATCACCGCATTTAGTGGACTCGAGTCTCCCACTGCGGCCATTGGATTGGCTTTCCATTGCTCCACTCGGAACAACCACAACTGGTTTGGCGCAGCTCGCCCTAGTGCGACGCGCACATACGTGGGTAGCAATCCAGTTTTACTTTTATGGTCGAGCAACGAATCGATGGGAGCGAACGCGCGGACCCTGACTGGTTCCTTTGCCGCTTCCCCCTTGAGCAGCCACACGTCGTCGTCGCCGATACGGTCTACTTGCACATCGAACCAACGATATTGCTGGCAAAGCTTGCGCAGAATTTCCCCTTGGCCTCCGATCGCCAAATACATCGTGATAACGGGATCTTCAAAGTAGGCTTTAGAGATCGGCACGAATTCATGAACTTTGCCAATGTCCACGCGTCGACGTTCGACCTTGTCACCCATGATGTTGGTGGTATGAAGTAATTTGCCGTCACTGACTTGGGAAAAGCTATTTAATTGATCGCCGGCGGCAAATCGCAAGCTCATCTTTAGCTTGCCCGTTCCGCCACCGGCATGGGCATATTGGCCAAATCCCACCATCTCCCGGTCAAATAGCGCAATTCTCTGCTTGACGTGACATCTCCTGCCCTCGCCCCAGACAGCCTGAAGCAGGGCATTGATCATTAATTGCGATGCTCGCGCTTCGTTAGAAATTGGCGTTTCGATCGAGTCTACGACGGGCGCGTCCGAGCGCACGTTGGCTTGACCTGAAAACGGCAATGGTGGCGGCAACGGCAATAGTTCACCGTTTGCCAGCGGAACTTGAGCAGGCGCGAATCGTACCAGATTCAATGCTAGCAAAAGGACACTCAGAACAAGAAATCGACTGGTTAAACAATGCTCATTGCCTAGCTGGCCAGCGGGCGCTTGGCAGTAGTTCTCAGCATTCGGTTTAGGCAATTTGCTCCTCATAGTTCGGTTATGCCGAATTTATCAAAGAAATGAAGCCAGTAAGTCCGAACATTAGTCCACAGTGGGAGATTTCCATTGATGGCGATCTTCCTAACACAACTGAAACAACCTCAGCGATGTGGGTGTGGAAATCGAAACGGCAAATCTTAGCGTCTGTCGGTCGATTGGGTCCAGCCGAATCCTGCGGAGCCAAGTCGCGCGTTTCAGCTTGCAAATTTTGAATCGTTCACACTCAGATCGTTTTCGATTGGCGGCAGACAAACCGGTATGAACTGGCCAGTTTGCCCAGACTAGGGGGATCAGCATGAGAATGCGAGTTTTCTTGGCAACGCTAGCCATGGTGGCCAGTGGATTCACTGGCTGCGCCCCGGTGCGTCACAATTTGCCTCCTGCTCAGCAATTGCTAGAGCCAGGTCCAGGCGTGGGCGGACCGGGTCCGGGCGTGCTTTCGCCTGACGTAGTTCCCGCATCAGCCGAGATGATGATCGGCGAAGCGGGTTGCGGTCCAGGCTGTGGTCCGGGTGGTATGATGAGCATGTCGGCTCCGGCGGTACAAGTGTTGTTTAACCGTCCGGAATCTATGCAGATTCTGTACGACATCGTAGGCGATGGCACATTCACCAGCGAACCGCTGGTAGTACCCGGTCGCTTGGAATTTCCAGCCGGAGGAATCTTCCGACTGAAATTAACAAATATCCAGGGCCGAGAGGGTGTCGAGCTCTACCCAACCATCGAAGTTGCCAACGGAAATCCGCGCACAGGAGCTTACCTGGCTCATAACGCGATTCCCGTGCAATTTACCGTAGATGATTTCGAACAAGTCTTGTCGGGCAACTTCGTAACTAAGGTAATTTACTTGCCCGACCCTGAATTCCAAGGTGACGCGTTGGTTGGTGTTGATGTGCTAGTTAGCAACCGTTTGGAACCAGGCTTGGACCCAATTGTAGAGGCCGACCGACGCGGTTCGATTTTAGCCATCGTTCGCATTGGCAACAAAGACATCGAAATGAGTGGACTCGGCGGAGGAGCAGGCTATGCAGCTCTCGGTCCCGATGGTTCGCCGATGTGTGGTCCAGGCGGAATGGCCGGCATGCCCCCTGCCCTACCCGGCATGGTCGCGGGAATGACTGCGCCGCAATATGGCATGACCTACACTGGCACGCCGATCGGTTTGCCCGGTCCTCCACACATTCCATTGGGAGTTCCGGCCGGTTTGAAGAAACATACGATCAGCAACCATACGCGAACCCATTTGCCTGATCCAGTGGAACACATGAAGATTCATGTTCGTCAGAATCCGGGTATCAGCTACCCACAGCCACCTAGCCGCGTGCGGATTCACGAGCAGAATATCCACCCAGGTGTTCCGACCGGTCGACCTGCTGCCTACCGGCACAACTCCCCTGTGGCAGGTTCAGGTGCCATGAACGGAGCTTATTGTCCGCCAAACTAGGTTGACAAGACTAATTGGTTGGGACGCACGACGCGTCCCGATCCGGAAGTAGAAAATTGAGCGATCGAGTGTGAAAGGCGACCAGTTGCCAATCGAGCGTCTGGTCGCTTTTTTCGAACTCGTCGATCTCGCAGAATATTGACGCCTTAACAAGGACGGATGCGCAATGTTTGCAAGTAAATCCAGTAGACTCGCAAGCCGCAAAAGCACCCGCCTGTTAAGCGAACGTACCGCTTGGCTTGCAATTTACACCTGTTTTGCTTTCACCCTCCCCTGCCCTGCCCTGCTGGCGCAAAGCTCGCAACCACCAGCTCATTATTTTTTGGATTCCGATTTACCTCCAGGTGCAGTTGGTAGTGCGCGGTTGTTGCGGGGTGGACCTGCAACTGGGTACTTTCAGCCAGTATCCGTTTCCGGTCCCGGAAGAACCGAAGTCTCTATCGCGCGCGATGGCCAGTTTCTGGCTCCCCTGCCCTCCCCGGTCAAGATCGGCATGCTAGTTGGAGCCGTCTACCGAGTGCGCGTGACCAATATTCCCAATCGGCCTGGTGAGGAGCTGTTTCCGACGATCGAAGTTGTCGATCGGTTGTGTGCTCCGCCAGGTCGTGAACACCGTTTTCCGATTCCCATCGTCCTCGACCAAGACGACTTGATCCAAGCGCTCGATGGAGCCTTGGTCACTCGCGTTATCTACTTGGAAGATTCGCAAAATGCAGCAGCAATCGCACAAATCCCAGGTGAGCAACGCGTCGTCGACGTCGAGCCAACCACCAACGCACTTCAAGTCGCAGATCAATTGGGGCGACCCATGGCGATCGTGCGCATTGGTTCGCGAGTTCCAAGCTCACAGAGCGACTTAACCAGTTTCCTGTATGGCTGTCCGCCCTGGATTCCCTTGCCACCTGTACCAACTCGAGCAGGATTAGTCGGCGCAGGGATGTGGCCCGATACGCCAATGTCCGAACCAGGACCCATGCGAAGCGAACGTCCCGAAGCCGATGAGCCTCGAATTCCACGCTCCTAAGATGTTGTTGCTCGCACAACAACTTGACGAGAGTATCAATGAACACGCCTCCTCATACTCGTTCGCAAACAATCCTCGACCGGCCAGCGCGCCAATTCAGCGTACCTAGCTGTTGCGCTCGCGCTATCCACGCCAACTCGTCTTCTCGAACTATGGGGCATGCCATGATACGGAACGTTCGCCAAGTCAACCGTCGTTGGCCGATCGCGGTTGGTTTGAGCTGCGGCGTTGCGATTGGCTTAATCAACTGCGCCGGTTGCAGCACTTTTTCTTGGCGCGGTTCCGCAGTCGGTCTGCCGACTAACTTGGGAACGAGTCCTTTCGTAGAAAGCCAGTTGGCTGAGAATTTATCGGTCCCATTCGCCAGTACGGCGATCCAACAGGTCAATCACAATGAATCGGTCCCAGAATCAACGGCCATTTACGAGAACCACTTTACCGATGTGGACTCTTCGTCATACGGAGCAGAATATGAAGCGGTGCCAGCACCTGAGAATTGTCCCAGCGAAGAAATCAATGTCTATGGCAATAGCAATTGTCAAATTAGTTCCTGTGCAGCTCGTCCAAACGGTCAATCATTGTGCTTCGATC
The DNA here is from genome assembly GCA_005798335.1 of Planctomycetaceae bacterium. Classification (GTDB taxonomy): domain Bacteria; phylum Planctomycetota; class Planctomycetia; order Pirellulales; family Pirellulaceae; genus Aureliella. Next base: position 21,455 of record SYJV01000132.1, read on the forward strand.
CTCAAGAGTATCTATTCGACGGAGGTGATCGTGACCCGCGCGTCACGGTTCAGCCCAATGGAACAATTCTAGGGCTCAACGCCGAAGATACTGTAGTGCATTACGAAATGATGGATGGCGAGCAATGCGTCGCAACGACGAATCGAGTTCCCATCTATGCTCCGAGATTCGGTGCTGTGCGGAAAGTTTCCGGCACGATGCTGGCCGAACGATCGGTAGGTCCGCGACCAATCCTAGCACCTGTTGGACCTTCAGCATTCAAAGATACTGGACTCGCCAAAATCGTCGCGCTGCCTGTCGGTCCTAAAGGCCAAGAATCGGTCAAGCTGATCGATTCCTTCCGCGATCGCAATCGCGGTATACCGGCGGAAAGCGTCCTGCCGCCGATCCCAGTCAGCGACGCTCTTGCACCGCTGGTGAACTTGAATTTCTTTCGCACAGGAAGGATGGAGGAATCTGAGGCTGCCGCGCTCGGCAGGTTGCTTGCCAACGCTAGGACTTGGAGCCATCCAGAATCGTTAGTAGTAGCCATCGACGGTCGCGCGGCGCTTCAAACTGTCGATTCCAAGGGGGCTCAAGAAGTCTACATTTACGAGATTCCTCCCGGCGGGTGTTCATTACGGGTTTGCAAAGCGGCATCGCATATTGTCGCCGAACCGGGGGATATTATCCAATTTACCCTACGATTCGACAACGTTGGCGCTCTGCCGGTAAAAAAGGCAACAATCACGGATAGCTTGTCAACCCGTTTGGAGTATATTGACGGTAGCCAGCAAAGCAGTCTGAAAGCCAAATTCATCATTGAGGAGAATGATGCTGGCTCGTCAGTACTGAAATGGGAGATCGATTCGCATCTAAAAACTGGTGAAGGAGGAGCGGTTCAGTTTCGATGCAGAGTTCGGTGATTGAACAGTATCGGCTCGCGCTCGGATGGTTGATTTCCTGCTGTGTTTTGCGAGTAAATAATCCGCAGGTGAACTACCTGCATAGTAGACTGTACGTGAACCTATTTCGTTTTATGGCGTCAAAGTAGGCGATCTAGGTGAGCTGCTCGTTTATTTACTCACAGATAACAATTGACATGCTTGGATCTCGCAGGAGATCCTACTACCAAGTGCGCTCGGCGACTCTGCATGGAAAGTACCCAAAATAGACTCGATAGCATCGAGGGCCTCCTCCTGGGTGTCGCGATTGGCGACTCTCTCGGGTTTGCGCGCGAAGGCCTAAGTCGCCGCACGGCCTTGAGAATGTTTGGGCGGTCGCCCTTGAAGTACACTTTATGGCCTCGTGCAGGTTTGTACAGCGATGACACACAACTGATGCTGCTCGCAGCGCAAAGCGTGGTTTGTTCGCGAAGTGATTCGGAAACTTTTCTAACCGTATTCAGAAGACGGTTGGCATGGTACGCAGTTAGCCTTCCGGTCGGAGTTGGCCAAGCGACTTGGCTGGCCGGACTAAAATACTGGGTCTCATGGTTGGGCGTCCCCGGCGCATGTTGGTCGGCGGGAAATGGACCGGCGACACGCAGTATGCTGATATCTTTAGCATTGTATCGGACTGGTCATCGAACTTGGAAATGGGTACACGACAGCGCCAGAGTAACACACTCGCACCCGCACACGTCAGACGCTTGTGGTGTATTGGCCCTGTTAGCTGAAATCGCTGCCACGAATCGCCCTGGAAAACTAGATACCCAGGCAGCACTTCAACGCATTATGCAGACCAGTCAAATTGTAATGCTACGAGAACGGCTGGAGGAACTAGCACCTATGCTAGAGGCCAAGCGCAGTCCAAGCTACGTAGCGCGCCATTTCGGTTGGCAACATGGTATCAGCGGATACATTATTCCGTCGGTGATCATGGCAGCCTACTGTTTTTTGCGATACCCAACCGACTATCGCCGATGTGTGGAAGCCGCGATATTACTTGGCGGCGATACGGATTCAGTAGGTGCCATAGCGGGCGGTTTGGTAGGCTCACACATCGGCAAGTCAAACTTGCCGAAGGACCTCGTCAAGCAGTTATCGGATTGGCCGCATGATCGCGAATGGATGCACGATATGGCTCTGCGTCTGACGCACTGGCCACACGGAGTGGACGACATTTTGACGGCCCCAAGTCTGCGTTCGCATCCGTTTTCACAGTTGCTGCGGAATATTATTCGCTGGCCGTTGGTCTTGCTGCACTTGATTCTGCGCATACCCTACGCATTTCGCAGCCTGTTGGGCTAAGTTTAATCGCAATACCGTTCAACGAACGTGGGATAAGCTTCCAGCTTGTCAATATCTTGTGCAAGCAATGGCGAAACTCCGCTACAGGTTGACAAGCTGGAAGCCTTGTTATACCCCACATCTTTCTTGACATAAGAATGATCGAATT
>SYJV01000133.1 GCA_005798335.1 Planctomycetaceae bacterium
ACGTTTCTGTCGAGGCATACATCAATCCAAAAAATGCAAAACCCTTAACATACGCGTTCAACACCCGACAAACAACCCCCGTCCCCTTTTCCATTCGCCAAGATGCCAATGGTTTGGCATCAGACAGTATGCGAGAAGTCTGGTTGGCCGATACGTCGAGTACCCAATTGGATCGACCATGTGAACGAAGCACAGAGTGCGAAAAAGCTAACTGCCATTCGCAATTGCCTGAAACGAGGTTGCCGATACGGGGATCAGTTTTGGTCGGCACAAACAGTCGAGCGCTTAGGGCTAGAGAGCACGATTCGACCGCATGGAAGGCCCAAAAAGACCAAAAACGGTTCCTGACACCTTTTGTCTTGACCCTTTTGTCTCGTCCATGAGCACTTGAGGACAAGATGCTATACAATCTTGCGGCTTGACCGCGCTATGGAGATTAAAGAGAGTCAGGAGGTTGGGGTCGATCCGACCACGCCGTCTGAAAGTATTTGCATTCAAAGGTGACGAATGACTTCGCCGTATCCGACGCTTGCGTTTCCCGCAATTGCCCTTGGTCGACGAGCCTTTCTGAGGATAGGCTCGCTGGCCATGGGTGGCGTGAGTTTGTCGGAGCTGCTGGCTCGACGTGCGCTGGGCCGTGGGTCGCGTTCGTCGACCGCGGTGATTCAGATTTATATGGGTGGCGGCCCGAGCCATATCGACATGTATGATCTGAAACCTGACGCGCCTAGCGAAGTGCGAGGAGAGTTTCGCGAGATAGCCACGGCCGTACCGGGATTCCGCATCAGCGAACACCTCCCGTACCAGGCCAAAGTGTTGGATAAGTTAGCCATCGTACGCTCGGTATGTCACGAAAATGCTTCTCACCTGCCCGCATCTCACTGGATGATGACTGGCCACCAGCCGCCGCCCGATACCACGACGAATAAGAGTCCTTCGGTGGGTTCGGTAGTTTCTCGATTGCGAGGCTCGAACCATCCATCGATGCCCGCGTATGTGAGCATACCCAAGCGGCAGTTGTTGGGAGCTTCAGCGTTTTTGGGGCCTCCACACAATCCGTTCACTCCGGACAGCGATCCGAGCAAAAGTGATTTCGCGGTGGCGAACCTACAACTTCCCGTCGGCGTCAACGCGACGCGAGTCGAGGATCGCAAGTCTTTGCTGAAGACGTTCGACCGTATTCGCGAGGATCTTGACGTCCGCGGTGAGTTCGCGGGTGTGGACAAGTTCTCGCGCCAGGCTCTGGACATGGTGACCAACCAGCGAGTTTTAGAGGCCTTTGATCTGAACCGGGAAGATCCCAAGACGCGAGCCATGTACGGCGCGTACAGCGTTGGTCAGGGTTGCCTGCTGGCACGCCGTCTGGTCGAAGCGGGAGTGACGTTCGTTACCGTACTGAGCGGAGGAGCCTGGGACACACACGCGAACAACTTTCAAATTCTCAAAGACGACTGCTTGCCGCGCGTTGATCAATCGATCGCGGCCTTGGTCACCGATTTGCACTCGCGAGGTCTCCAGCGCGACGTGCTGTTGGTGGCCTACGGAGAATTTGGGAGAACGCCGCAAATCAACAAAGATGGCGGCCGCGATCACTGGCCTGGCGCCAATTGTGTACTCTTCGCGGGAGGAGGGCTGAAGGTTGGCCAATTGGTAGGCGAAACCGACAGGATCGCCGCCTACCCCGTTACGCACCGATACTCGCCGGCCGATGTGCTGGCCACCGTTTATCAATTCTTAGACATTGACTGGCAGCATGAGTTTAAGGACCACAATCAGCAGCGATCGTTTCCCGTCCTGCCCGGCGGACAGCCAATCCGTGAACTCGTTGGGTAAATTAAGACTCGAACTAAAAATTGTTCCTGACAATCTTCTCCACTCTAGAACAGCCCCGCTTCGGGTTTTCCTGAAGTCACGCGTACCGGACGATTCGGCTGGTCGACTACAGCCACTTCTGGGTCGATCCCGAATGCGAACAGGATCGTGGCCGCGAAATCGTGACCGGAGCATCTTTCACATAGGCGCCGTGAGAATCGCTGGCACCCCACACGCTTCCGCCACGAACTCTTCGTCGTGGAGAATGGGTGATCGGGCCGGACTTCAAGTTGCAGAAAGCGAAAAGGTCCAGTGATTGGGCAAAGGCTCAATTACTTCAAGTCTTCTTGGCGGCATGGATTTATGCTCTTATGGTGGCCATAATGGCCTGAATCGCGATGCGACGGTTATTTGTCATCATTTCTCAACGCTGTATTTGATTGGGAGAAAGATTGAATGAAACGGTTTAATCACTCGGGTTTTACCCTGGTAGAGTTGTTGGTGGTCATCGCCATCATTGGCGTGTTGGTTGGGTTGTTGTTGCCCGCGGTTCAGTCGGCGCGCGAGGCGGCGCGTCGCATGCAATGTTCTAACAACTTGAAGCAACTGGGTTTGGCACTGCACAACTACCACGACACATTCAAGACGCTTCCCTCGCGACAGACCGGTCCAAACTGGTCTGGTACGACAGCCCCGAATGTGATTTCAGCGCCTCGTTTTAGCCCGTTTGTCATGCTGTTGCCTTTCATGGAGCAAGGCAATCGCTATAACCAAATTATGGCCGGCACGTTTTATGCTTGGCACGGAGCCAACAACTCGGGCTATGTCGGCAACATTCCCTACCTGATGTGTCCGTCGGACGGCCTTTTGTCTCCTACAGGTTTGGATCGCAACAATCTATATTCGCCATGCAATTATGGTACATGCATGACGGACAATCCCAATTTGAATTTTGACCAGAATCGCCCCGACCAGAACGTTCGCGGTTTGTTTGGATACTTGCACTACGTCCGGTTTGGCGACATCACCGACGGCTTGAGCAATACCATGGCGTTCGCGGAAATCATCGTCGCTCCGGAAGCTCCGCGGCTGGGTCGAGCCATAGCCAACGCGACGAACAATCCGCTGGCTTGCAGGGCTTTTCTGGTGAACGGTACTTATCAAGGAGCGGGAATAGCCCTGATCGCACAGTTCCGTTGCCATGGCCAGCGATGGCAGGACGGTCGTCCTCAGTATTGCGGCATTACAAACATCTTGCCTCCGAATAGCGCTACATGCAGTTCCCAAGCTGGCACTGGCATCTACACGGCTGCGAGCAAGCACGTGGGTGGAGTACAAAGCGTCCTGGCCGATGGCTCGGTCCATTTTATTTCTCAGAATATCGACACGGGCAACCTGGCTCTTCCACCGGTAGCCTCTGGGCCCAGCCCCTATGGCGTTTGGGGATCGCTGGGTACAAAGAACGGTGGCGAAGTCGTTAACATCGAACTGTAAGCTTTGGCAAAACGGACCTAGGAATGGCTGTGCAGCGGTTGAAATTGGCGTGGTTACTCGTGCTGCTAACCACGCTCCTCGTGGCAGGGTGTGGTTCTCACGATAAGTGGAAAGAAGGGCGTCCGAAGACTTATTTCACTTCGGGAACCGTAACGCTTGACGGCACACCGGTCGACGGTGCCATCGTTACCTTTGAACCAGTCGACGCCGTGACTGGCAAGCCCGGAACGGCGGTCACCGACAAGAACGGTTACTTTGAGGTGCAAACATTCGATCCGGGCGATGGATTAACCGAAGGCAAACACAAGGTAGCCATTCGCAAGTCCCAATTGGTAGACGCTTCGGGCAAGGTCGTCACCGAAGTCAACAGCGACGCCGCCCTCAAAGAAAAGCACCTGATTCCACCGCGTTACAGTGAAACCAAATCCTCAAAGTTGGAAGTCGATATCAAACAGGAAACCAACAAACTGGAACCATTCGCGCTGACCAAGTAAAGTCCATTGAGCGTAAAGAGCTGTCACGAGGGGATGGGCGTCGATATGTCGTCAGTGGGAAGGATAAGGACAAGGCATCGAAATCTTGCCTCCTTAAATGAAATCCCGCTTGAAACCATTGATGAGAATCGATTCCCGGTGGCTCATCGCAGCAATGCTCACAAAGTCAGTGGCGCGAAACGAATCGGTTTCCGAGACTCCACCGGATTACTGTTTGGGGATGGCGTGAATGGTCCAGTAGATATCTTCGGAAAATGTCGCGCCCTCAGCATCGGTCAAGTTCAATCGCAATTGCAGTTGATCGACTGGTCGTAGCTGTGGCACTCGCAGGGTCAACATTTTCCTGTCATCGCTGAGCTTGGCTCCAGCAATTGTAAGACTTTGTTTGCCAGGTTCTCCCGTCTCGGGATGGTACGCATCCGAACCGTAGTTGCTTGTCCATCTATAGTTCCATTGCTGCGCAGCAGAGGAAACCGCTCTGGTTGTGGCCGTAGGGTCGAGCGCGAAGTTGAACGCAATTCGCAATTCGCCCGGGTGAACCTGGCAATTCGTGATCATTCTAATTGGCTTGCCCGTATATCGCACGCGATAAATGCCGCCGTCCGCCAATCCACCGCGACCGTTATCGTTCCAGCCATTCAGGCCCGTGACGTACACTTGACCGTCGACCGAGTTCACGCGTCCGCGCATGATGCCACTTCCAAAATCATGTGGGAATTTGACGAGTGCGGCTTGAGTAAGTCCATCGACTTCTTGCATCATCAAATAGAACAAGTTGCCTTGTCCGTAGCTCGTATGCAGCAATCGTCCGCCCAACGGTCCGAAGCGTTTGTCGTCGACGAACACTTGGCCGCCGGAAGAATTGTCCACTTCTTGCGGCATCCAGATCAGCGGTTTATCAAATGTCTTTGGCGGAACAATGGTTTTGACGTCAATCTTGCCGCCGTCAGGCGACCATGCGCTGCTTGCCTGGTTCTGTACGTATCCGTAGAAGCCGCCTGGTTTAACCAAATTGATCTTTGACGCAGGCATCCAAGTGCCTTGGTTGTCACTGACTGTCAGTCGACCATCAGGCAAAATACCCATGCCATTGGGTGTTCGCAGTCCCGTACACACCACGTCGCGCGTCTTCCCGTCGGCTGAAACCTTGACAATGGCACCCGGCAATTTGTAGTCGGTGTATTGACCGCTCTTGGCATAATAGAAATTGCCACTTGCGTCCGTCTGAAGATCAAAATTGAACGCATGAAAGTATGTGGAAACATCGGTGTCGGCGCTAAAGCTCTCGTAAAAATCAGCTTCGCTATCTGCGTTTAGATCGTGCAGCCGCGTCAATCGATCTCGGCACGTGACATAAATCGATCCATCAACGACTTTGACGCCGAACGGTTCGAACATGCCGCCGGCAAACCGCTTCCACCGTACATTCAGTAAGTCATCGTCGATGCCAGAAACAATCCAAACGTCGCCGCCAACGGTCGCAACGGCCATGCGACCATCGGGAAAGAAGTCGATCGCCGAGGTGCGGAACCAAGTGTTCCACGGTGTTGAATCGGGGATCGTGATCGTGTCGACTGCATACGCTCCCGTTTGAAAACCGGCATGGTTCAAAAAGGGGTCAGGTACCGTTGTGCAAAGCACCCGATGGGCCGTTCCGGCAACGGTACCTGACCCCTTTTTGAACCATGCCTGAAAACCGCGATAACCGACCGTTGTAAACGTGTCTGGCCAACGCAGCTTGCCTCCGTGAACCATCGCGGAAGGGTCAATCTTTTTAACGGTTGTAGCGACCGGCTGGTCCGCTGACTGTGCGAAGCAAACAATGTCGATCAATCGAGACCGATCGCCGGCCGGTATGTTCACAACCCACCGCTGGCGAGAATCAGTGGTGAGTGTGGCGCCATCCGTGTCGCCGGTGAGCCGAGGACGACTTGACTGCGGTCCCGACTTCCCAACTGCAAGCACCAGAGCCTTACCGGCGCCAATTCTGAATGTGTGCCTTATGGCACGTCCGGCATCCACGCTAGAAGGCACTTCCAAGATTTCGCGACCATCGATCGCGTAAGCCAAGACGATCTGATCAGCATACAGATAGTGTCCATGGTAATCGAGCCATCGCTGCGGCAGCGGCCCACGCGGCAAGAGGCCTTCGCGCGGATAATCCAAGTTTCCGTCGTGGCCCCATTGCCAGAGCCCGAGACTCTCAATCGGCTTTCCTCGAATTTGAGGATAGCCTTCGCCCCGTCCGCGTTTGTGTTGTGTGTCGTCTACATCCAGGAACCCACCTGACCAGATCGCAGCTTGATCCATGCTATGCAAGTCATAGGCAATCATTAGGTCGCCTAGCTTGATCGACAACGCGCAATTGATGTCTTGTCCGATTTGCGATGCGAGTGCTGGGCCATAGTCTCGATCGGGGGCGGGCTTGAATTCTCCCATCTCTGAACCCTTGGGCAGCGATCGCAGGTATTCTTCGGTGACCGCTTGGTAGTTGGGGTTGGAACCCTTCATGAAACGATTGCGAATGTAGGTCACAACTTCATAGCGTTCACTCGGTGATAGTGCGGTTGCGGCCGCCATCAGTCCATTGCCATGTGAAAGAGTCTTGAACATGCTGTACGGGTCGGAGCCAAACTTGAGCTTCTGCATGCCGAACGCACGAGCGGTCGCCAACGCTGGCGTATTGCCATTGGATCCGTGACACTGGATGCACGATGCTTCGTAGATCTGTTGACCGCGCTGCGATTTGCCGACTTCAGCCTTTTCGATAATCTTGGCATGATTCAGATTAGTCGTGTCATCCTTAACCATTAACACCTCAGCCGAAGGCTTCAACTCATCTGCTTTTTCAGGCCCTCCCTGATGGACAGCGAAAAGGTAGCTCAGCAAGTCCAGGAACTCTCTCTGCGACTTTAGCGTCGCCACCAAACCTTCGGGCATCATTGAGATTTTCGAGTTGCTTCTGGTTTCGACGTCCGCCTTTTCGATAGCGATCTCTGTGTTCAAGTTCGTGAGGTCACGCAAGACGATGTTTTTTTCGTTCTCACGAACAAACATCCCACTTTTTACTTCTCCATTGCTCGTCAATAGCCGAATGGTGTGGAACCCTTCACGTATTGATTTGGACGGCTGCAAAAGTGATTCGACCAAATGAGCATCGGTGATCTTATCGCCTAGCCGGGCCAGATCGGGCCCCAGTGGCGTAATTCCTTCACCGAACAAATGGCATTTCGTACAGCCGGCAGCCGATGCGTAAAATACGATTGCTCCGCGGCGCGCATCACCGCGCAGCCGAGCTTCGGATGCGATCCACTCCGCATCGACCTGCTGGAGCACCAGTTGCTGCATCACCGTCTGGGCGTATCCAGTTGTCGTGATCAACGATTGCCCCGTCCCAAGTAGGCTAATAGTCACAAAGACGATGAGCCCCAAAAAAGTTCGTAGCATTCGTCTCTCCTACTTGGATGATACAAAATCCGCTTCGCGTACGGCCACGCCGAAGGGAGGTAACGTCTTGCGCGGGAAACGAGAGAAGATCCACATCGTAAAACTCGACACCACCAAAAATGCCACACTAGTCGCCATGCGCCACATGACTTTGATCCTCTTCGACAGGGAGCGGATAATTGCCGGTCCATTACCGACGGAATTAGCTAAATGGCTAAATTGTACAGGCCGAAACTATTCGAGTCGACGCTGTCACTCTGTTGACTCTGTTGACTGAGGCCCCGTCTGAAACCTCGGTCCAAACAAGGCCGCCAGCACGATTGCCCCAACCGCCATGCTGAACAATCCGGTCAAAGCAAACCAGCGGCTCGGGTGGTCCCAATAACCTTTCACTCCCAACCCCAGGAACACGATTCCCGATAGGAGATTTAGACCAGCCAGCCACCACGGAAGCTGGAGAGCTTTGGGCAACCAGCGCCGATCCATCCACAGGTTCAGAAAACAGACCACGCTGCAAAAGAGAACTCCGGTGAATAGATTCACGGGGGTCAACAACATATTCAGCAGGATTTTCGGATGATTCTCGCCAGCCGGGGAGAGAATTTGTCGGATGAACAACCCAAACAAGATTAGCAGCGCGATCGTAGCGCACCAAGTGATGCACCAGCGCCGGACTTGTTGCGCCTTTCGCGTTGTCCAGTCACGGACGAACGACCTCACAATTTCGTTGGTAATGATGCAAGCGATCTCGACCGTGCCGTAAAGCGTACCGAGCATCGTCAGGAACGCCCCGACCACGTAGAGCGGCAACAACCACGGATGGATTCTGGTGACCATCGTTGCCTGGAGGTTCAGCAGGTTGTCCTCGTTGGGCAGCACCTGATTCGGCCCAAGGACGATTGCTCCGCAGGCGACAAACACCGCGCTGAAAGCGATCACCATCCCAAAGCTTATCGAAGAATCGACCAGAGGTGCGCGGAGCCAGCGGCGTTGCACGTGGTGCGGATCGGTGGCGATCTCCCGCAGTTCGGTCGGCGTCGCACGGCGCGAAGCCAGTCCCCAGCCCTTCTCGCGCAGCCACGACGTATATGCCAAGTAGTCGAACCCGGCGCCTCCTATGACTCCGACATAGCGGGTTGTTTCCACCCAGACGGAATGCTCGACGATCTCTGGGTACTTGCTGGCCAGCCAGGGCGGGTAGGCAAGCGCTTGCGGCACGATCCCTCGCAGCATCGCCAACCAGTCAGGCTTGTACAGCAGTAAAGTCCAAGCAGCACAACCAACCATGATCAAAACGATCGCCGTCTGCACCTTCTCCAAAACCGAATAGCCTCCGACGGCTGACAGCGAAAGGACACTCAGGAGAATCAGTATGCCCCACAGATAGTCACCACCTCCATTCAGTGCGCCCTGCGTGCCAGTGACCCATGAGGTCAGATTTCCAAGCACCCCTGAATGAAAGCTGATCCAGATCGGCATGCAAAATGTCGACGTTCCCAGCAGCATCAACGGCAACCAACCCCGCGGTCCCGGCAATTCGAGCATCCGTTCGTACGGATGGACCCCGGTCAGCATGATGTGCCGAGCCGAGGCGAGCAGCAATCCCCATTTCAAGATCGAGATGATCACGAACAGAAAGAGGATCCGATAGCCGAAAAGCGCACCACCACGTGTCGAAAATATCAGTTCTCCGGTTCCAATCGTCAATGACGCAACGATCGCACCAGGTCCGAACAGAGCGATCCACGCCAGAATTCCTCGAGGCAGAGCCGGTTCCACAGCACATTCGGAATCGACAGTGGTCGCAGAATCGTTAGTCATCAGATGGCCGTCGTGTGATGGGTGGAAAACTCGGTAAGGACTGCTCGATAGTCGTGGATCGCTCCGCGATCCGAAGTTGGTTCGCGGAGCAAACCACGACGATCATTGTTCGATCGGTGCATAATACCATCGCTTCACTTGAGCCTATTGTGGTTCGTGGTAGCATCTATGTCATTAGTGCCCAGTTTGATGTTGCGGTGGCAAAATTGTAGAACAGCTCGTCCCGAATGTTTATGGCTTTACGGCACGTTTGAGCAAAGCGGCAGGAGCCAACTTTTTTCCCGATTTCCGGCCCATGAGCACTTGAGGACAAGATGCTCTACACTCCTGCGGTTCGTGGTAGCATCTATGGTACCAATGAGTGAGTGGCGGGGTGAAGGCCTGCCTTTTGAAGATAATGAAGGTGCGATGAAGCAGTTTACTGTGGTCATGGTGGCGACGGATCTGGAGATGCCGGCCAGCGTACCGGAAGAGTTGTCTGCCGCGGGGGTCGATTTTCGAGACCGCCTTTGCCAGAAGCCATCTGAAGTTCCGTCCGCTTGCAGGGATGCCGACTTGATCTGGGTGATGGGCGGGGCGCGAATTGTCACGGGCGAGATACTGCCATCGCTAAAGCGTTGCCGAGTTCTGTTGCGGACCGGAACGGGTACCGACAACATGCCCGTAGTTGAAGCGACTCGTCTTGGTATTTATGTCGCCAACACCCCAGAAGCCACCACGCACACCGTGGCCGAACATGCGATAGGACTCATCTTTGCCGTTGCTCGGCAGATCGTTGCTCAGGACCGCCTGGTTCGGCAAGGCGTTTGGGATCGAGATCGCGCTTGGCCCAACTGGAGTTTCATGGGCAGGACGTTAGGCTTGGTTGGATTTGGCCGCATCGCTCAAGCCGTAGTGGCTAAAGTGAAGGGCTTTCAAATGCATGTGATCGCTTCCGATCCGGCCGTATCCGCCGAAACGATGCAGGCCCATGGAGTTGAAAAAGTCTCATTAGAGCAGCTTTTGTCAAGGTCCGATTACATCTCGATCCATGCGCCGAGTCTACCTGCCACGCGTCACTTGATCGGCACATCTCAATTCCAACTGATGAAGCCAAACGCGATCTTGGTCAATACTGCACGCGGACCACTCATCGACCAGGTCGCGCTGATCGAAGCTCTCAGGGAGCGACGAATCGGAGGCGCTGGACTTGACGTGACCGAAACCGAACCGCTTCCGATGAATGATCCGCTTTTGAAACTCGATAATCTCGTTTTGACGCCCCATATTGCAAGTTACTCCGACGAATTCCGCCAGAATTTTTGGGGGCACTCAGTTAGGACTATCAAGGCTGTGGCCGCAGGGAATCCGCCTCTGTGGGTTGTGAACCCAGAAGTCATCCCAAAGATAGTCTAACGCTGAAAACCCTCGTCAGGCCTGAAGCCCCTCGCCGGCCCGTCAGGGCTGGAAAGGGCCGGGCTAGCAATTGAGCTTACATACCATTCGTCCTTAAGCATCATCACATGGCAGGTACAGGAAGCACATGGCAGGTACAGGAAGCATGAGCGCATCGAACATCAGCCCATCCCCCACTTCTCGACGCATGACGGGCAAGGTCGCAGTCGTCACTGGTAGTACGCAAGGACTGGGTGAGATGATCGCTCGTCAATTCGTTGCCGAAGGGGCGACCGGCATCGTGCTCACGGGGCGCAATCGAGCTCGAGGCGAAAAGGTCAAGTCAGCTCTCGAGCGGGCTGGCACCAAAGTTGTGTTTGTGGAGGCCGATCTGGCTCAGGTCGATTCTGCCAAGAAAATTATGGCAGCCACCGATGAGAGTTTTGGTCGCATCGATACCTTGGTGAACTCGGCCGCAATCACAGATCGTGGAACCATTCTCGACACGACGCCCGAATTTTTCGATCAGATGATGGCGATCAATCTGACCCTATGTTGCAACCATTAGTAAGACTTGGAAGTCGAGTTTGGAATGGGTATGGGATTTCCACCAACCTCGCTGAGCAGTTCATCAAATTGGGCAGAGCAAGTTGTCATTTGATGAGACATAGCCACGAATTCGCTACCGAACGCGACAAAAAGTGCTCCAATTCCGATGATGACTCGTGCATCGTCAGCCGATCCTACCGGGCGTCCCCAAGCAATGCCATGATGACGTGCAGCGGCAGCAACCTTTTTCTGGGCCTCCATCATCGTTGGATCGTTGACACTTGGGGTACAACCCAGCCGCAAAGACAAGTCGCCTGGTCCGATGAAGAGAACGTCTACGCCAGGGACAGCAGCGATCGCGTCGACATTGTTAAGCGCTTCCGGGGTCTCGATCTGCGCGACTAAAAAGGTTTCGCGATTGGCCTGTTCAATATAGTCCTTGGGTGCTCCAAACCAAAAGCTCGCATCGCGCCCGCCACCATCGAAGCCTCGGTCGCCCAAGGGTGGGAATTTCATGGCTTGCACGAGGCTTTTTGCTTGATCTGGCGTGGAAACGTGTGGGACCATGATCCCAGTCGCTCCATCTTCGAGCAAGCGATAGAGCGCGTTCTTTTCCTTAGTCGGCGGTCGCCAAATGCAATCGATGTCGGCGGCGTAATGACGTCCGATCATCGCATCGACCTCGCGGGGATCCCACACACGATGTTCGGCGTCTACCCAAATACCGTCATAATGAAAATGAGCGGCCATCGAAGGGACCATTCCCTGAGCAAAACTCATGCAAAAGATCCGTGCAACTTTTCCGGCTCGAATCTTGGCGAGTACTTTAGACTTTCTCATGCGAGGATTCCGTTACTTAATCGCTTGGGGTTTATCAAATGTAGATGGGAAAGCACTGGTGCCGTCAATGACATGTAGGACTTGCCTTAAACTCAATATTCACTTCTCCCTTGTAAAACTGTCAATTGCTTTATCACGCCTCATGGATTCAAGGTTCAACTCAAACGTAGCGAACATAATTGGGATCTGTCCCCTGGCTTAGAATCGGTGCAGAAATAATTGTCGCCTTTCGCTCCGCGAAAGTGCGTCCTTTCGCGGAGCGAAAGGCGACAATTCGGACATTTATTTCTGCGCCGGTCCTTAGTCATCATCATCCAGCGATTTCCCGGCAGTGTTCGGTGCGAACCAAATGGCGACCAAGCCCAGGGCATATACCAGCCCACAAAAAGCCCCGGTCTTTGCCATTGAGTTGCCGAACACTTCCTTAAGCAGCCAGCCGGCCGCGAGTACTCCTAGCGCAGTCGCAAAGCGTCCGACGTTGTACGAAAGTCCCATGCCACTGGCGCGGGCACGCGTGGGAAAGAGTTCCGGAAGATACATTGGTAACCAGCCGAAGAACAGCGTGGACGCAAACCCCTGTGCGGCTACGATCGCAAGAAAGCTCTTTTCGAGCGGTGCGGTATGTTGGAACATCGTCCAGGTTAGTGTAACAGCGGCCAAGCTGATGAAGAAATAACTCCACAGTCTTCCGAACCAAACTGCCACCTGCGCGCCCATGAAGCTTCCCACGATCGCCCCGATCGCCCAATAGAATTGAACGTTCCCTTTGTAGCTCTTGTAATAAGCGATCATCGTAGCGTCGCTTCCTGAATAGCTCTTCAAGGCCTCTGTTGTGACTTGGTCGGTCCAAGGGATCATCCACTTGGAAGCCGCCCAAGCGCCAAGTAGCGGAATTGCCCCCAAGGCAATCCCGAGCAAGGTAACGCGCAGCAGTTTTGGTGCGAACAATTCAGTAAGAGAAATCGAAGCGGACTTGACCTTGCCTCGATTGGCCAACCAACTTGGAGATTCGGGAACAAACAGCAGGGAGAAAACTCCCAATACCGCCGGCAAGGCGGCAATCTTGAAGACCCACCGCCACGATTCAGCGTCTACGGCCCATCCGTCCAGCTTGGTGACTTGCCCAAATAACATGATGCCCACGTTGATGCCCGCTCCCATGATGCCGGCAATCACCGCACGCGATGCATTGGGCCAACATTCTGAAACCAAGGCGACTCCATTGGGTAGCATTCCGCCAGTCCCCATCCCGACCAGAAATCTCAGTACCAGCATCTGTTCTTGAGTGGTGGCCCAGGCGCCCAGGCCAGCGAACACCGAATAGATCAAGATGCTCAACGACATCGCCCGGCTTCGCCCCCAGCGATCCCCGAGGTTCCCTAATGCGATTCCACCGCAAGCGGCCCCCAACATGAGCGCCGCCGTGTACCATGCAAACCATTTCCCGCCGTTGATTCGAGCAAATTCCTCTCCCATCAAACTCAGTGTCACAGGCAGCGAGGCCTGCGGCATCAGCCACAGCTCAAAACCATCAAATACCAGGCCGCCAAAGGCCGCCATCAAGACGATGAATCGTTGACGGGTTGTCAGGGTTTTTGCACTCACGAAACAGGCTTTCTTGTGTAATCGCCGCAATGAACAACTTGAGAATCTTCAACTCAGACTGGGGCGTTGTGACAGCGTTCGAATGCCGCTGCGCGAATAAATTCGTTACTTGACCAACAACTTGTTACTGGCGACTAGAGGCGAAAGCCGACACGGTCCACGCTAAGTCGAAGTGCACTCCAAGATTACTATTTCCGAGTTCGAGATGTACTGGACGTCAAGACAAAATCCGCTTTCTCGGTTCCATCGGCTGGGACTTCGAATTCGAACGACTTACCTTCGTGCTCTGGCGGCAGTAGAGGCTTGCTGGACCGTGGAATCCGATCGTCGCTTGGGCTTTGGTCCGGCAATGGACTTGAAAGGGTTACTCGATGTTTGCCAACCACGGCGCCTGGATAATCCTTTTCTGATATTAACGCCATGGAAAAGTGACCGTCTTTGTCGGTCCATGCATACGATCCCGGTCCAGGTTCGGTCGTCCCCTTTACCGATGCAGGTTGAAAGTTCACGATCAATCCACCAACCGGATTGCCATCCAACGTCACGGTTCCCGCAACCGGAGCCACTTTGAAGCCGCTCCCGCCGCATCCTGTCAGCGGGATAACCACTGCCAACAACACACAACCAAGCACCAAGTTCTTGGGCTCCAAAAAAACGCGATCCAACTGCCGATGGGCTTGAACTAGCGAACGTGAAACCACGTCACTTCCATTACCTCGCATGGGGCTCTCCAATAGTCTTCAAAATCCCAAACAACAATCCGCGCGCTATCGGTGGCGTTACTCTACTTGAGTCGCTTCACCGTTGCCGATCGTAGCGGCGTTGCAGAGAAGTTGCATATCGGTGCTGCTAGAAATAAATCGAACGGAACCGTCTCCATATGAAAATTGCAATCCACCTGGGTGCATGCTTCCCCATCCCCGTTTGCAAACTCCGCCCAACGCACACGATCGATCGTAATCGGGAATCAATTGCGCACTGCTCAAATACATGCTGCTCATCGAATATGAGGTATACGCATAAGCCCAAAAAGTGCCGCGATTGGTTTGTGTCTTTGTCGTGTATTCGCCGATCGCCAAGGTGTTGGAGGTTCCATCGGTAATGGCACCAAATCCAATTCCGCTTAAATTCGAACCGACGCTGAAAAACATTCCCTTGTGGGACTCAGGACAGCCGGACGCTTTCCACTGGTCGCTATCAAAATAGCAATTCCCTCTCGAAATCCATCCCGAACAACCTCGATACGAACCGTGCCGATAGTTTCCGAGTGCCGTCGCTCCACTAGCCGGCCGTTCGAGCAGAGTCGCAGTTGGATCAGAAGGGCAACCGAAAACCGGTACGATTTGTTCTCTAACAAACGCGTTGTTGGCATTCTCGTTGGTTCGAGTCATATCGTAACGGTCTTGCAAGTTCTTTTGCTCGATGAACGGCAAGATCGCCAGAGCCCAATTGACGTAGCTTTGGGCGGCGCAACAGGCACCGGGCGTTATTCCACCGGGTGGCAGTTTCTTAAATGTGTCGTGATAGTTGTGAACCGCCAGCGTCATTTGCTTGAGGTTGTTCGAACATTGCATTCGCCTCGCAGCTTCGCGCGCCGCTTGTACGGCAGGCAACAGCAGTCCAACCAAAACGCCAATAATCGCAATCACTACCAACAGCTCGACCAACGTAAAACCCAACATACGATTCGACCGCATAAACGTCTCCATTTGAAGTTAGCGAAGTCCGAATTGAGAACTTCGGACACAGGAAATC
>SYJV01000134.1 GCA_005798335.1 Planctomycetaceae bacterium
CTCGAGCAGATTTTCAAAAATCTCGGCTCGTGTCAATAGGCAATTTACGCACGCGGGCCATGCCAAGGCCTCGGCAGTGCCATTCGTGTCAGGTACCTCTTTGCGAGGAATTCGCTCTTAGGGTGCTGCACACAAAAGATACCTGACACATACCTGACACTTATTTCTCGGCTATTCCTTAAATGGACAGCGCCACTTTCATTTGCAGTGGCAAGAACAAGTCGTTGCAGCGAAATCGTTTAACCCCAATACCGTTCAACGAACGTGGGATAAGCTTCCAGCTTGTCAATTTCATGTGCAAGCAATGGCGAAACTCCGCTACAGGTTGACAAGCTGGAAGCTTATCCCACGTTCGTTGAACGGTATTGCGTTTAACCCGCAGCCGCTAGGCGACGATTGGGTTGAGTTTTCGAACTTATTGCAAAGCCAAGCTCAACCCAATCCTCGCTTAGCGGCTGCGGGTTAAACGACGAAATGGCTAGGGCCAAAAGCCATGCCTTGCACACAAAATGGCGCTGTCCAACTAAACTCTGACGAATGAACTGAGTAGACCTCGGGAATCGATGGTAACACGAGCCGCGTTTGGGCTGCAGCCGCAGGTCACTCTAGACCGAAGGGTTGACGAAGCGACACAGAGTCTCCGTGCGCCAGCGGCGCCAGTCGATCCATCGTTGTCCGGTCCAGGCAGAAAAAGTGTATGTCTCAGCCAGAGAAGCCTCAAGGCAGAAAACTCGAACTCGATATCGAAGCCATCGTGTTGGCGGGCGTTTGCCTGTTCTTGTGGATGAGCCTACTGAGTTATGATCCCGCAGATCCAGTCACATCACTGATGGCTCCCTTCGATCGGCTGTTTCAACCGGACATTTCGGTGTACCCGCAAAATGCCAAGTGTACTAATTGGTGCGGTTGGGCCGGTGCACTGGTCAGCCAAATGTTGGTTCAGGGACTTGGTATCGGAGCTATGTTCGCAGTTGTCGGCTTGACCGTGCTTTCGCTGTGGATGTTCCGCGTCCAACAAAACTATGTTCCGGCGTATCGTCAAATCGGCTGGATCTTAACGATTATCGGAATGACGACGATCGTGGCGCTGGTGCCACTGGAGACACCATTATCCTCAGTGATCGGATCGGGTGGATACTTGGGGGCTCTATTCGCCATGTGGCTGAATGAGCATTTCGCGCGGATTGGTAGCTTGATATTGTCGTTAACGGTTTTGGTCGCAGGTGTGCTGCTGAGCACCGATTACATGCTGGTGCGATCCATGGGATGGATACTGATGGGAGGTGCCACTGTCGCAACTACTGCGGCCGAGATCAGTCGCAAGACCATACCGGTTCGTGTGGTTTCGTCGCGCACGCGCCGAGAATCGCGAGTCAGCGACCTCGACCAAGGCCCGCCGCAAGTTCAAGGTGAGTCGATCCCTGCCGAAGTTAACGCAGAAACCGTGCCGATTCGCATCCGCGGTCAGAAGATCGAGAATTCCACTACAGCGCAAATAGATCCGCCCGCAGCCAAGGTAACCGATGGATTGTTGTCCACCGTCGCCGCCGCGGCGGGCTCAATAGTCCAGGCAGCCAAATCGAAGATTGCGCCACCTCCTGCTGCGACTTTGGTCGACGATTTGGACGCCGAAACCGCGGATGAAACTGACGTCATCGAAGCGGACGAACCCGACCAGATCGAAGCGGAATCGATCGCGGAATTTCGTTCCATCGAAGTTGAAGGCGAAGAAGTGCAGGTGCGCGCCGATCATCCACACGGTGTTCCAGGACCTCGCGTCAAACGGCGCAACAAGAAAGGTGAGAACCCCGAGAAAGACTCGCTGGCTCACCTAGACGATACCAGTTTGCCAGAGGGTTCGGAGGAATACGTGCTGCCTGGCTTGGACCTGTTGCTGGAAAGCGACGATGTGAACTTCGAGCAGCAGGCTCAAGAAGTTACTCGCAAAGCGAAAATACTTGAGAAGACATTCGCCGATTTTGGTTTCAACGTGCGCGTGGTAGAAATCGAAACTGGCCCGGTAATTGCGCAGTACGAAGTCGAACTCGAAGCCGGGCTGCGATTGTCGAAAATCACTGGGTTGTCAGAGGATCTGGCGATTGCCCTACGTGTACCCAGCGTCCGCATCGTCGCGCCTATTCCTGGTAAAAACACCGTGGGTATTGAGGTTCCGAATGAAACGCGTGTGGTCGTTCGTTTGCGCGAAGTAATCGAAGAGGGAGTCGCGGCCAGCAAGAAAGCGAAAATCCCGCTGTTTCTAGGCAAGGACGTGTCGGGCAGCGCCTTGACTGTCGATCTTGCTTCGTTGCCTCACTTGTTGATTGCCGGACGTACCGGAACTGGCAAGAGCGTCTGCCTGAATGCGATCATCGCTTCGATACTGATGACCAAACGACCCGATGAAGTTCGGATGTTGATGATCGATCCCAAGATGGTCGAGCTGAGCGGATATGGTCGCCTGCCGCACTTGATGCACCCAGTGGTTACGGACATGCGCAAAGCCGAAGCGATTTTGGCTTGGGCAGTCGACAAGATGGAGGAGCGGTATGCCTTACTAGCTCGCGCGGGCGTACGTCACATCGTCAGCTACAATCAGCTCGGCCGCGAAGAGTTGCTCGAACGCCTCAAGCCTGAATCAACGGAGGAGGAAGAGGCAATTCCAGATCATTTGCCATTTATCGTAATCGTGGCTGACGAAATGGCGGATCTAATGATGACCAGCGGCAAGGAAGTGGAACAGCACATTATTCGGCTGGCACAGAAATCGCGGGCGGTGGGAATTCACTTGATCTTGGCCACTCAGAAACCGACCGTCGACGTCATCACCGGCCTGATCAAGAGCAACCTGCCCGCGCGAATTGCTTTTCAAGTTGCCAGCCGTACGGACAGCCGCGTCGTACTCGACGAGATGGGTGCGGACAAACTGCTCGGCAATGGAGACATGTTATTTCTGTGGCCTGGCACCAGCACACTCTTGCGAGGACAGGGAACGTACCTCAGCGACGATGAAATCAATCGCATTGTCGATCATTGCAGTACTGGCGAACAGAACTTCGTGAACGAACTGGTCAATCTCAAGTTGAAATCGGATGAAGAAGGAGGCGAGGGGAACAAACCTACACTTCGAAAGCGGGATGAACTGTACGAAGCGGCTATCGACATTGTCGTACGCGAAGGCCGTGGAAGCGTATCGTTGTTGCAGCGAGCTCTGGGAATCGGCTACGGACGCGCCGCACGACTGATCGACTTTATGGCGGAAGACGGATTTGTTGGCCAGTACAACGGTTCGCAAGCTCGCGAAATCATCATCTCGTTGGCGGACTGGGAAGCACTTCAAGCGGGGTCGAAAGGCAGCGATAGCGGTACGGCTAAACAACCTCCGCTACCCAACTCCGATGCACCAAAGCGCAACAGAATTCGCCGTGACGAATCTTGGGATATGCCCGATGAGAACACAACCGTTACCAGCGGTGCCACGGCCCTGAAAATCGCAGGAGTTCAGTCGACAACTCAAGCGACCGCCTGGGATGAAGAAATTCAAAGCGACGAATCGGACGATGACGCATACGAAGACGACGACGATACCGAAGATGACGAGCCAACCAGTCAAAAACGGTCGCGATAGGTAGTTACAATAATAACTACCGCTTTACGCAATGCCGTTCAACGAACGTGGGATAAGCTTCCAGCTTGTCAACCTGTAGCGGAGTTTCGCCATTGCTTGCACAAGATATTGACAAGCTGGAAGCTTATCC
>SYJV01000135.1 GCA_005798335.1 Planctomycetaceae bacterium
GGGTTAAACGACGAAATGGCTAGGGCGAAAAGCCATGCCTTGCACACAAAATGGCGCTGTCCAATTAGTTTTCGCACAGTCGTGGTTGCAGGAGCGGAATTTCACGTCGAAAATGGCGCGACGCGGGAATCTCGTAACTGGTTGTGAACTCTAAGCAGAGTTTTGCCCTTACCTTCAACTGTGGAATTAATACATGCGATCAACACTACTTGCAACGATTTTTGTGAGTTTGGTGTGCTGGCGGTCATTGTGGGCGCAGGACAGCGCGAACAGAATCGCCCCAAGTGTGCAGGAACAACAACTGCCGCTGGCAATGCACTCGAAAATGGAACTGCGTCCGCATATCACTGTCGGGCAACGGGACGCAGAGATCATTGGTAACAACAATCGTGCGCTACAGGCAGCGGTGGAGTATGTTTCTGCGCTGGGTGGTGGGACCGTTGAGATCGGACCAGGTGAGTATATGATGCACGATTCGCTGCATCTGCGTTCGCAGGTAACTGTGCGCGGGACGCCACGCAAAACGATCTTGCGTAAGGCGAAGGGGAACGCCGCACCATTGGTGTTGGATGGCGACTTCGGCGAACAGCAAGCGACAGTGACCGATGCGGCTGGTTTCGAAGTTGGTTGCGGGGTTGCGATTTGGGACAAGAACGCTGGCGGTTTTCACACGACGGTAGCCCGAATTACCGGTCGGACAGGAAACACCTTTTCGATCGACAAGCCACTGATGGCCGATTGCATGGTTGCTGACAAAGCTCAGGCTGCAACGGTGTTTCCGATCGTCAGCGGTTACGACGTAACTGGGGCTCGTGTCGAAGACTTGATTATCGAAGGCAACTCGGCCAATAACCTATTGCTGAACGGGTGTCGAGGAGCGGGGATTTTCTTGTATCGTGGCTACGGGACATCCATCGCTCGCTGCTCGGTTCGCGATTTCAACGGCGATGGAATCAGTTTTCAACAGTCGAACGACGTGACTGTTACCGATTGCCTCAGCGAAGGCAATACCCAGCTTGGCCTTCATCCTGGCAGCGGGTCGCAGCGTCCGGCAGTGCACGACTGCGTTGCCAGAGGCAACGGGACGGATGGACTGTTTCTCTGTTGGCGCGTGCGACACGGATTATTCACGGGAAACCTATTGGAGAATAACGGCCGCTTTGGAATTTCGATCGGGCACAAGGATTCCGACAATTTGTTGCAGCGGAATCGCGTCTTAAAGAATGGTGGCGATGGCGTTCATTTCCGCAACGAGTCATTCGGCATGGCCGCACATCGCAACCGTTTGATCGACAATATCATCGAAGACAACGGCAGCAAGGCCAGCGCAGCAGGAATTCGCGTACGAGGAGAAACTACTGGTTTGATTTTCCAAAAAAATGTCATACGCGATACGCGCCAGGGCGCGGCTCGTTCGCAGACGACTGGCATCTTGATAGAAGAGAGCGCGGGAGAGATTTCCCTCAGCGAAAACCAGGTCGACGCTCAACAGCCTGTCACCGACCGCCGTAGGTAGTTCATCACGAAGCTCCAATTTTCCGTTCGCGTAATCGTTCCCCGCGAGGACTGGCAGCCGGTACGATCGAGATACAAGATCGTATTCACGACCTCCCGCGGGTAACACCGTCCGCGTCCGTCCATCATGCTTGGCCGATGGTAACAGTGGAGCAATAACCTCCCGTTGAGCATCGGAGATGCGAGCGCATTTCAAACTGCCAGATTGCGTCCGATCGTGCGAGTCAAGACGCGAGTACTTCCTGTTGGAAAGAGGAACTAGCAGTTCGTGCACAGCAATCACGGCACAGCAGGTTTAGGAAACCGATCGAATATTATTTGTAGATCTAGATCCCCCGTGGTGGCAGCTACGATAGTTGTACTGGACGGCATTCCTGGTATTTGTGGGCCATTGACGCGCAATTGATAACTGCCTTTGGGCATTTTTCTTAAGTGAAAGTTCCCTTGAGCGTCTGTTTCGAATTTGCTCGCCGATTGATGTCCAAGCCAGAGATCTGGCCAACAGTCGTTGGACCGAACAGCGTAAACGCGTGCACCGTTGAGTGGCTTGCCGTCCGCGTCCATGACAACACCGGCGATCTCTTCTGAACCTGAAACAAATTCAATCGAGTTGACTCTTAGGATGCCTTCGGCAATTTTCTGGGTACCGAAACCTATGCGTGGCACATCGGAGTATCCAGGGATGCTTCGAATGGTAACGGAGTACTCCCTATCGCCTGGAACGGGCAATCGATACCAGCCGTCTGTATCGCTGACCGCCATCTTGTTGTTTGAAACTCTCGAAACTGTCACTGCGGCGCGTTGCGGACCCACTTGACGCGTTATGCGATTCGATTCGCCAGCAGAGATTCTGACTCCTGCCAATGGCTTCCCATCTAACAGCACATGACCCTCTAGTAGCCAGCTCTGGCGAAGTACAATGTGTACGACACCGTCCTTGGCTTCGGTCAACTTTGCAGTTCCGTGGTAAGCACTATCGCTTGTCGTCAATTGGACTTCGGCGGTCGCTGCGGGTGAAGGTGAGCCCTTAGTGAATAGTCGAACGCGCCCTTGTCGGTCGGTTTCGACCGTCTCCGAAATGTCTTTGCTTCGAAAGATCGACGGGGCCTGGTTGATTGTCTTGGGTTTTTCGAATCGGAATGGGTCGTTCTCGTTGTAGTAAAGAGCGTCTTGGTCGGTGATAAGAACGGAGGCTCCTATCGCAGGTTGTCCATCTGGCAACGATACTTTGATCTCCACTTCACTCACGCGAGAAACCGCAAATGGATCTAGGCGTTTGGGTAGCCCATCCGACACGTCAACTCGCTTGCGCGGCCAATCTGTCGATTCCAATTCCGAAGCAGTAACTAAATCGACTCGCGTTGGCAAGTGGTAACCGGGCTGGTCGGTGCCGACAACTAGGATATGCTGGCCACGAGCCAAGTTCATCTCGTATTCGCCATTGGCATCGGTCACTGCGCCGGAGGGTGCTGAATCGAAATCTGCTAATTGCCTCACCAAGATATTAGCGGCACCTTGGCCATCTTGCGTTACGATCTTTCCACTGACCTTTACGCCTCGCTGAAGAGTAATTCTCATTGGCTTGTTCGCGCGCACGTCTTCAACCGGGACTTTAACGTACCTGGGCAACAGGTCCGAGCCTTTGGGAACCCGCGCATAGAAACTCAACTTCCCCGCATTTCGCATGGGGATCATTTCCAAGAGAATTGATCGCAGGTGCAAGGAGAACTCTCCTTGTTCATTACTGTGAACCTTGCTCCAGGATGAACTGGGCGCGACATTGATGCCGGCAATTGGAATACCGCTTTCATCCGTTACCGATCCCGTGATCATGATGCCGGCATCAGCGACCATTGAAAACGGGCTGGCTACGATTTTTCCCGGTAAGGGAAAATAATTTGAAAATTGAGTGCCGTTGGCAACGTCGCTGCTGGTCGCGACCAGAGCCCATGCTCCAAGCCAATCATCTACTTCGGATGCTCCCACCGTGGCCACAAAACCTCTGGGTAATCCCGAGAGTACGAAACTGCCAGACGCGTTTGTAACGGCACGCGGCACGAGTTGGCTGCATTGTAGGTCGAACCCAGGTCCCAAGTTACTTCTGCGATCTGTAGGACGCTCGAATCGATAGAGGTTGACGGTTGCGCCGACCAGAGGGCGATCCTCAGGCGTAAGGTGCTTTCCCGTGATCGACTCATGGGGGTTTAATCGAATTACCACTCCAGAGTCGATGCGTTGTTTTTGCTTCTTGGTCCAAAGAGACATCCAACCGATTCCCAGCTTGGAATGGCCCGCGACTACGTCGCCTGCCCAAGAATTTGACCAGTGCTTTGGCAATGCGGGCGACTTAACTTTGTCGAATGAGAATCTGCCTTCTCGATCGGTGACGGTCCGAGCAAAAACATCCTGTACGCGGACAAGGTGTCCGTCGTCGATCTCGACGTATTTCGTTGGCTCGGAACTGATACGCTGCGTACTCGATTCTCGCAGCAAGACGATGGCGCCTTCCACAGATTGTCCGTCAGCCGAAAGGACTTGTCCCGAAAACGTAAACATGGAGTGATATTCGTCACCGGTGACCGTCAGGACTTCGCAGTCACGAATGCGAGCGAATAGATCGTTCTCGCCTGGCAGAACGGGCATGATGTAGTTTGGCTGGGATTCGCCTGTGGTAGCATTCTGTCGTGCTGCTTTCTCATCAGCCGTAGGAGTCGCTGAGATAATATTTGTGGTGGTTGGTTGCTGCGGTTGCGCGCTTGCAACGTGCAGTCGAACGGTAGAAATCACCGCTACCGCAAGCAACATTCCGACCAACATGCGACCACGGGTGTTCGACAACCTCGTACAACGTTCGCGCAGGATACATTGCAGCCGAGCCTCGACAGTTCCCATCGCGGAAATCGCAACGGCTGGCACCTCTTGGGCGATGCACTGTCGTTCATTCGAGCAAGCTCGCGACAGAATCGTGACGAGGCTGTGTGCGTACAATCGCGCATCCTCGCCGCGATCCAGCACGCTGCGGTCCGTTGCCAATTCGCGCGCCATTCTGAGCCTTTTGGCCACAAATGCACTGGCTGGATGGAACCAGTAGATAGCTTGCATGATACGTGACAAGAGCTCCCAGAGCACGTCGCGCCGAGCGACATGAATCAGCTCGTGCATCGCGACCGCTCGCTGCTCGGGCTCGGGCCACTTCGCAAAGTCGCTCGGCACCAATACTACCGGCTGGGCCGTTCCAAAAGTTAGTGGCATCGTCAGGCGATTGACCGCACGAATTTGAGGCGCAACCGGCAAACCGATTTGCTGTGCTGACTGCTCGAAGTCTGTCAGCGTTCGGCCGTCCAGTGCCAGACCCGAACTGGACAACCTGTGCAGATATCGCATGCCCCATCCCAAACGGAAGAGTGAAATCAGTACTCCGATTACGTAGCATGCCGTTGCAAATTGAACAAACAAATCGATCAACACTGAAGCTGTATCAGCGTTCGGCTTACTGGCCAGCGACAAACCACGTCGGCGATTGTCAGTAATCGAGTTGCGCAAAGTCCCGCTGCCCGCATGTTGAATCGATTCAGTCGAGTCCTTGCCGATCGCCATTGCTGCGGCCAGCTTGTTCGGACTTTGGTTGACGTCGCTTGGGACTTGGCTAGTGACTGTCGGCGCTTCGTGCAACTCATTGTCGCGAACGGAATTTGTCGCACTGTTGAACAGCTCGGTTTGCTCATGCAGCGAGTCGATTGGTTCCCGTTGACCAACACGAAGAGTCCAGCCGCCAACAAAGGTATGGACTGGCAGTATCAATAGAAACAGCACTGTCGCGACCAACCAAATACTATGTGACCAGAAGGGATCGCTACTACAGCAACTTTCCAGTCCCCTGGCCGCCAGCGCGATCAAGATGGCTTGTATCGACAGCACCAACACGCAGGACAGCATTGGCTGTTCCGCAAGAAAATCTAACCACACGTGCCAAGCCAGCCAACAAGTCTTGGTCATGTCAATCTCCTTTCGAGTCGTGTTGATCGATCAATTCTCGCAACCGCTGAAGTTGGTCAGCGTCCAGCTTTGACTTTGGGTCAGCTAGATGGGCGGCCAAGGCTTGTTCCAAGGACCCGCTAAAGAAAACGTCCAAAATCCGCCGCAGCGCCGATTTAGCCGCGGCTTGGCGACTAACGCTCGGCCGATAAAGAAACCTCTTCCCGTCGCGCCTGAATTTAACAACTCCCTTCTCCTCCAGTATTCTCAACTGCGTGCGTACAGTGGCGTTCGCCAGCGGATCTGGCATGGCTGCCACAATATCATTGGCGCTGGCTTCCCCAAGTTGATAAATGACTTCCAGGATTTGCCGTTCTCTACGTGTCAAGTCGTTCTTCAATTCTGAAACTCCTTCTCTTAACTGTTAATAAATTAACATGGCATATCGCTGCGTCAAGGGGCATATGTGAAAATTTTAACACCTTAGGAATGTCAATCGCTTGGAACTGCATGTAGCGATGTGCGATTGCCTCGCGCAATTTTCGTTCAGACAATAGTAGATGTCGAATCACATTTCGTTTACCTTATGTTGGCGGCATTATGCCTGCTTGATACTGCGCAAAATCAACAACTCAGGAGATTTTCGATATGACGAGCGCCCGACAATTGCGATCGATGTGCTTGATACTTGGCTTGGCGAGTTCAATTAGCGATTTTGCCTTCGGTGATGATTGGCCGGCTTGGCGGCACGATGCGCAGCGCAGTGCGGTGACTCGAGAAACTCTGCCCGCGAAACTATTTCCGATGTGGACTTGGTCGCTCGAGCAAAATCATATTGCGTGGCAAGAAGATCCTCGATTGCATTTCGACGCTTCGTACGAGCCGATCGTGGTTGGCAATCGCATGGTCGTGGCGTCGGCGCGAACGAATTCTGTGACCGCGTTCGATACAGATTCTGGAGACCAGTTGTGGCGGTTCTTGACCGACACGCCAGTGCGATTGGCTCCGTTTGCGCACAAGGACAAGGTCTATTTCGGCGCAGACGATGGGTGTTTGCATTGTCTGGACATCGCCGATGGTCGAGAGGTCTGGAAGATTCAAGCGGCACCAACGAACCGCCTGGTTCTGGGGAATTCTCGATTGGTGTCGATGTGGCCGGCCCGCGGTGGTGTGGTGATATCCAAAGACAAAGCATATTTCACGGTGGGCGTGTGGCCATTCGAGGGCTGTATGTTGTGCCAAGTGAATATCGATGGTGCCTCGCCTGTTCTGCGAACTCAAATGCTGGAAGATGTTTCGCCGCAGGGTCATCTGTCGCTATCGAACGATTTGGTTTACATCCCTACCGGCAGAGGGCAGGCCATTTGTTTTGACGCGAAAAAGTTTCGACCAGTTGCCGTGCCGTACACTGCATCAGGAGGCACGACGGAGGCTCATGTCGCATCGCCTGAGGGTGTGTTGCTGCATGGCGATGCAGTTTTCCTGGAAAATCTAGGCCAGCAAGTGTCCAGCCGTTTACTCCGCCCGATCGTCGACCAGAAAACCGTATACGGAACGCGCTCGACCAAAGTTGCCGACGAGAAAGGGGCCACTAAGATCTTGCATGAAGTGGCGGCATTCGATTTATCCAACCCACAAGTCGTCACAGGAGTCGACCGACGCGGCAACTCAACGAAGAATTATCACGTTACTCAACTCTCTGTCTGCGACACCGTGAAGATCGATCAGGATGTTGCGAATGCTCCGCGACTGTTCTTGAAAGCGGGCAACACGTTGATTGGTGGCAAAGGACGAATGTTGTTCGCCCTGGACGCTTCAAATGCGAAAGTCGGCTTGCCCGTTGCTTGGGAGCGAGAACTTCCCTCGAAACCTACATCGGCAATTGTTGCCGATGAAAAGCTGTTCGTTGCGACCGAGGAAGGAGATATTCATTGCTTTGGTGGAACGGAAACAGCAGAGAGCAAGTACCAATCGGCACCGGTGATAGATTACGAAGTCTTGTTCCGCGGCGCTGCGAGACGTGCGAAAGACATATTAACTCTCGGCGGAGTCGACCGCGGCCATTGTTTGATCGTGGGAGGCAAATCGAAGACTGAAATCATTGAGATGTTGAACCAATCTCAATTGCAAATTGTCGTGGTCGAGCCGAACAAAGAACTTGCGCAGGCGTTGCGTGCGGATCTGGATAGGCATCACTATTATGGAACCCGCGCGACGATCCTGGAAGCGGCCCCATACAGGATCGAACTTCCTCCGTACTTGTTTCGTCTGATTGTTGTTTCTGATAGTTTTAGCGATACTGACCAACTTTCACGGACGCTATTTGCCAGCGTGAGGCCCTATGGCGGCAAGATGTTGCTGAGCACTTCGAATCCCGCGACATTGGCTGAAAAGCTGAAGGACTCACTGGCAAAAGATTCGGGAGCTGAATTGGAGCAGCATGACGATTGGCTGGTTGCCAAACGCAATGGAGCGCTGGCCGGTTCCGCGGATTGGACTCACGAGTATGGTGATCCAGCGAACACGTTGATGAGCACAGATCAATTGGTGAAAGCGCCGCTGGGAATATTGTGGTATGGCGGACCAGCTTCAAGTGGCGAATTGTTTTTCAATCGGCACTATTGGGGGCCCGGACTGACTGTCGTCGATGGTCGCATGATAATTCAGGGGCCCAACAAGCTGACGTCGGTGGACATCTACACTGGGCAGATTCTCTGGCAAGCGGCTGTACGAGACGGGAGTGGTCCTGGGCGTGAAGGCAATTTTTTCGAAGTCGCCAACCCAGGCTTTCACTTTGTCGCTTCGCCTGAGTACGTATACTTGGTTTATGCCGATCAGTGCATGTTGCTGGACTCCGAGACCGGCCAAGTTCGACGTGCATTCCGATTACCCGATGCGAAAGACCAATGGGGCAAGGTGCGGCTATGGAAAGACCATTTGATCGTGAGCGTGTTTCAGCAAACCGAGCGTGGATTGATGCCGCGCGCGGTGCAGGCCATCGATCGCCACACCGGTCAAATGCGCTGGCGGCACGAGTCCCGATCCAGCATCCCGGTTTTGGCAGTCGGAGGCGATCGCGTATTCTTTATGGATGGACATCTGGATGGATTCTACGATGCCTGGAAGCGCCGCGGTTTAACTCCCAAGACCGAAGGACATCGCACGTTACACTGCTTGGACATTGCGACCGGCAAACAGGTATGGGAACGTTCGTCGGACCGCGTCGCGACTTGGTTAGCTTATTCGCCCGAGCATGATGTGCTCGTTACATCGAACAAGGAAGGGTTGGACGCATTCAATGGCGGCGACGGCGAAGGATTGTGGAAGAAGGACGACGCGGCTCCTGGTTTTGGCGGCCACCCCGAACATGTTTGGGACAAGGTCATTGTGGCTGGCGACGTGATCATCGACCAACGTGGTCCCGGCAAATCCTACGACATACGCACTGGGCGATCCAAGTTGAGCATCAATCCTTTGACGTTGGAATCGGAAGACTGGAAGTTCACCAAGACTGGTCATCATTGCAACTACGCCATCGCCAGCCCGCATTTGTTGACATTCCGTGCCGACACTGCCGGGTTTTTCGATCGCGAGACGAACACGACCGGCCGCTTGAATGGATTTCGTTCGGGTTGTCGCAACAGCTTGATCCCAGCGGGAGGCGTGCTCAACGCGCCCAACTATGCTCACGGTTGTACTTGTAATTTCAATCTCTTTACATCGCTAGCGCTGATCCATCGTCCCGCCAACGATTTGTGGACATACAGTGCGATTGCTACGCCCGACAAACGGCCTAAGAAATTTGGCATCAATTTTGGAGCACCAGGCGATCGAGTGAGCGAAGATGGAACAATGTGGATCGAATATCCTGCCAATCGAGATCCATCGCCTGTTTTCAAAATAGAGACCGAAGGCGAACTTAACGCGTTTCGCGTTCCAACCAGCCACGTTGAAGGACAAGACTCGTGGATCGCTGCCTCGGGAATCGAGGGAGTTCGCAAGCTCAAAATAACGTTGCCCGCCGAATCAACTGGTCCGAAGTTCTACGATGTCCAGCTTTACTTCTTCGATCCCACTACCAAATCTGTTGGCCAGCGTCAGTTCGATGTAACCGTGCAGGGAACGAAAATCGAAACCCGTTTGGACATCGCTCAGCAAGCAGGTAATACGTCACGCGAAATCGTTCGCCAGGTAGCACGGGTTTCCATCAACGAGTCGCTCACAATTGAACTATCGCCCCATGTTGGCGAAACGCTGATCAACGGAATTAAGCTGGTTCTTTGCGATGATTGAGTCGAGCGACCGACCTTGTATAGTTTGTGGTTTGGAGAACTTGGACCAGGTGAGGGACTGCCAAATATCGCGCGAAGTGAAATGCTCGTAGTACGCCAAATGGGACACGCGAACCAAGCCAGAAATCGTTTCAGTAACGACCCTTGATTCGCCAAACTTGGTGAAGCAGTGTGAGGTTTGAAGAGGAAATCAGCCACGAGACGATCACGGTATAGCAAATTGTCGATAACTAATATGGTGCCGCTCCATAGCCTGTGCGATGATCTAGGAGAGCCACTTCGGCTTCTAGGGTCGCGTCTTGTTGTAGTGGAGCTTGAGCCACAATTCTCCCAAGCGGGTCTATGATGCAAGTGTGGCCTGTGGCAGCACATCGCAGAAAATACCGGCGGCACTCGATGGCTCGCGACTGCGACAACAATCTGTGTTGATACAAGGTAGTGGGGCTCTCGAAACTTGACCCGTTGATCAGCGAGACCAGTAGGTTGGCACCATCATGCACCATTTGGCGAGCGGCACGTGGAACCAACCAGCGTAGATCTGTCTAACTGAGTCCTTGGCTGATCAGTGATGAGATGGACACTGCAAAATCCCAATAATCGCTGGTGGTGTCCTCAGCATAGACAATCGCTTCCCATAGGCTTCGCAAGAATGGCAGGAATTTCTCAGGCATTTCGTGAGACCAATGCTCAGGTGGCTGTTGCAGCATTATCTTTCCATTTTCCATTGCAATTGCACTCGGCCGAAACGTTGGTCGGGCCAATGTATCGCGGGTAATGAGCCGGCAAAAGTGGCTAATTAACTGCGATCTCATCCGGGCCGCAGATCTTCCCATTGGTTTCCGGAGCATCTCAGATGTTCGGGACTCACTCGCCTGTCATTCGGCAACCCTTGAGGACTCCTATTTCACTAATGATCTGTTCCAAAGTACGCAGCCCAATGCTGGGTTCTTGGCGACTACGAACTGTTGCGGGAGATCGGGTATGGCGGAATGGGAGTTGTGTATGAAGCTCGACAGATTTCGCTGGATAAACGTGTTGCGCTAAAGATACTGCCACTCGCCGTGGCGATGAATCCGAAAAATTTGCAACGCTTTAAGAGCGAAGCCAAAGCAGCAGCCCAACTGGATCATCCGAATATCGTACCAGTGCATGCCTTTGGTTCAGAACGAGGCGTATATTTTTACGCAATGCACTTCGTCGATGGGAGCAACTTGGCCGAAGTGATTCGCGATCTTCGCCGCACAGTAGTGGAGAAACGCAAGCCGATGGGCGATGTGGCTCAGGCGGTAGATGACGCAAGTCAGGACCCAAATGCTACCCAACCAATGGCGAACGCTTCGACCGTTCGCAGTTCGCTGGAGAGTACCTCCGGCAAGTTGCTTGACTTTAAATCGTACGAGCACTCACGCACGAATTCCGACTACCATACCCATGTGATTGATCTGTGCATTCAGGTGGCCCAGGCGCTACAGCACGCACATGAATCGGGAGTCGTCCATCGCGACATCAAACCTTCCAACTTGATGCTTGATTTCCAAGGGAAGATTTGGCTAACTGATTTTGGCTTGGCATTGCGTGATGGCAAGTCCAGCTTGACGGGGCCCGGCGACATGGTCGGAACGCTGCGCTATATGAGTCCCGAGCAAGTGTTGGGACTGCGCGTCGTAATTGACTATCGAACGGACATCTATTCACTAGGTGCAACGATCTATGAATTGCTGACACTTACTCCCGCGTGTCCTGGCAATTCTCGACAGGAAATCGTGCGTCAGATTTCGCTCGACGACGCGATTCCCATGCGCAAAGTAGATCGGCGAATTCCGAGAGAGCTGGAAATCATCGTCGGCAAAGCCATGGCCAAGAATCCTGACGATCGCTACTCATCTGCCCAAGAGCTGGCGAATGATCTGCGCAGACACCGGTCCAACGAACCCATTTTTGCTAGGCCGCCAACAATGGCCGAGCGCGTTGGCAAGTGGGCTTGGCGTCACCAAAGCCTAATGGCGACGAGCGTAGGTTCCGCAGCAGTTATTCTGATCGCGGCGCTGGCAATTTCCTGGATGCTCGGCGTCATGCTGGCACAGGAGATGAATACAAACACGAAATTGGCTGAAGAAGTTAGGCGCTACAATGGACAGCGCTTGGCCGCAATATCCGCGCTCAATGTCGCCACCAACCCGGGCTTGGCCATGGCACTGGCGCTGGATGGTCGCAAGCTGCACGATTGTCCTGAAACTCGTGCCGCGCTACAGCAAGCGTACGACGCCAATCACGAGCTTGCCACGTTTCAAGCGCATCCCAGCGGCGTGGGAAGCGTTGCATGTAGCCCGGATGGAAAAACGATCGTCACTACGGGAACCCGTTCGTCAAGCAGAGTTTCATCCGAGCCTGCTAAAGTTTGGGATATCGACAGCAAGAGTCAACGAGCTACGCTGCTGGGCAGCGAGGGTGTTACCTCTGTAGCCTTCAGTCCAGTAGGAGGGCGAGTTCTGGCGGCAGCATCTCCGTTTGGCTCCGAGAAAAAAAAGGGAGAGTCGGCAGAGATTGTAGGGACGCCACCGGTTATTTTTGATGCCGCCTCGGGACGGCGTTTGCTCGAATTAAAAGATGCGTATTTGTTTGAAGCCACCGCCCGATGCTTTTCGGCGGACGGACGATTCGTCGTCGTACCCATTCGCGGAGGCAAGGCGCGCGTGCTCGATGTGATCGAAGGACTGACGTACCGCGATTTGGTTGGGCATACAGATCGCATTAACTCGGCGCATTTCAGCCCCAGCGGCAAGTACGTGGTTACCGCCTCGCACGACAATACAATTCGAATTTGGAATATCGACTCGGGGATGGCCGTTATGCAAATCCCCTTTCCACCTCAGATCGGCCGCGCATCCATCGAGTTTGACCGGTCCGAACAATTGTTAGCAGTGAATGCCGGAAATGGTGTCCAAGTTTGGCGCGTTCCCGAAGGGAAGAAACTGGGTGAAATTACGGATATCGCTAATCGAGTCCTGTTCACTGCAGATCGCTTGCTAGTTTGGAAATCCGTTGGCAATTCTCTCCATACATTTGACCCTCACAATTTAGCACGCATCCAGACACTTGAGTTAGAAACCAATGGCACAGTCAGTGTCGATTCTGCGAACGGCCTGATTGCTGTGGGGTGTGACCGGACAATTTCCATGTTCGATGAACTCTCAGGCAAACTCGTTGCATCGTTACGTGGCCACGATGGAAACATCTCTGCGATTCAATTCGTCAAGTCTGCAAGTCAATTGGTATCAGCATCTTTCGATGGTACCGCCAGGGTGTGGCATACTCTCTCCGGCGCCGAGCGATCCCAGTTTGCAGTCAGATCGAAGGCTCAGTCTGGAAGGCTGGCGAAAGTCGATAATCAGCGGTTCGCGTATGCGTCGCAACCTCAAGCACAAGTTCAGATCGCTGACGTCAAGCAGACGAGCGATTCTGCACCCACCCAGACTAACCAGACGAAACTTCTAGGAGATTTGGTCTCAGGGTTGCGATCAACTGACGTTGCATGGACCCAGGCAGGAGCCAATTTGTGCTCATGGAATCTGACAACCCGAGAAACAACCGACAAGATCTCACTGAATACCACAAAGATCAGCTACACAAGATGTTCGGAAAACGGCGAAAAGCTAGTAGTGCTTGGGGAAACTGGCCGAGCTTGGTTGATCTCTCGTCGCGGTAGTGTGCAAGAGTTGATACCCAATCAGGCACCGCTTCGATTCGCGACGATTTCGAATGACGGCAATCGTGTTGCGACCAATGACGGTGGTGGCAAGATCGCTATCTGGGACACTGCGAATGGCAGCGTCATTAACACTTTTGACGCAGATTTGGCGGGGACATATTTAGAGTTCAACGATTCCGCGACCAGATTGCTCGCCTTGTCCAATGATCGTCGCCTATCGATATGGGACACCATTACTGGAACCCTCTTGGCGAAAATTGTTGATCCCGTGAAAAGATTCGACACGGTCCGATTTTGCTTGAACGGTGAGAGTGTTGCGACTTGGGATCGATTCAATTGCCGTGCCGTCGATTGTTGGAACGCGACGGATGGAAAGTGGCTTGGGGAGCTCACGCAAGCCACTGGGCGAGTGAACTTGGTGGCCAGTCCGACCAACCCAGAGGTACTGATTTCGTCCACCGAGCGTGGTCTTTGGTTATGGAATTACCAAACACTTCAGAGTCAGCAAATTTCGTCGACACCAATGGCATGTGCGGAATTCTCCCCTGATGCATCACGAATCGTCTGCGCCACGTTTATGCCACAGGCCAAGGACGACATTCTATCGGACAAGCTCGTGCCAAGTTACTCGCCGTGCAGCATCCAAGTTTACGCTTCGCAAGCCCCATTTCCGATGCTCGCGTCGATTCTGTCGAACGATAGTTACGTGACGACGCTGAATGTGCTGGCCGACGGAAGAATTTTGGCGGCTTCGCAGTTCTTCGGTGCGATAGTGGCCAACGTCGCGGCACCGCAGATTACCAGCAGCACGCTAGGTGGGCACAGCAGTCCCATCGCCATGATATCTGCCGATTCAGCGGGCAAGATCATTTGCACTGCTAGTTGGGACAGTTCGATCGGCCTATGGGATTCAACGTCCGGAAAGTTGCTGCATCGACTGCATGGGCATTCC
Organism: Planctomycetaceae bacterium; assembly: GCA_005798335.1. Classification (GTDB taxonomy): domain Bacteria; phylum Planctomycetota; class Planctomycetia; order Pirellulales; family Pirellulaceae; genus Aureliella. Next base: position 14,444 of record SYJV01000135.1, read on the forward strand.
ACTCCCGTGCACTCGATTGCCTTTAGTCAGGACGGAGGACTGCTGATTTCTGGAGGCGGCAAGGGCGAAGGGATTCTCTGGGACGTAGCGCAAGGAAAGTTGCTGCATCGATTGGTTGGACACACCGGAGCGATCTGGAATACAGCGTTTCTGAACGCTCAGGATTGCGATCATTGCTCAATTACAAATGCGGATGACGGAACAATTCGAGTCTGGAACTCTGCCGGGCGAACCGTTCATGTGTTGACCAGCCTGTTGGGCAATCTCTCCGGATTGGAAGTTTCAGGCAGTCAACTGCTTACCAGCCCTGATGCAAAAGCCGATAGCGTACAGCTCAATTTGCTTAATGAATCCACTCGGCCGAATGAGCTTCGATCTTTGTCCTCGGCGAGTTCCGTTGGCATGCAATCCGTGAATTATTTTCGCACCTTTGATGCAAAAGCGATCCAACTTGAACACTCGAACACTCCCGTGATCGCGAAATTCAGTACTGGTGGCAAGCAAGCGGTGACCGTCGATCAGTCAGGCGTCGTCACCCTCTGGAGAATCGATTCGCAGCCAAATCAACCAGTTCGCATCGACCATCTTCAGAAACCCATCCGCAAAGTGATTTTCAGCTCGGACGATCGCCTTCTGGTTGTTGTCCATGCCAATCAAATCTCGGCGCTGGATACACAGTCCGGCAAGCTCGTTGGCAGCTTGGCGCTCGGCGCGAAAGACACTGGTAAGTCAATGCCGAATGAGTTATTGGTAATATCCAACGACCAATGGTGCGTCTATGCTGATACCGAGGGTATCGTGCGGCGATGGCCGTTAGATCCACTAACTCAAGCACAGGAAGAGGTCCCGAGGAGCTTGACTCCTCGGGAACGCTCGCTCTATCACGTGCCTGCAGAAGTTTTGCCAACTGAGGCGCGCTAGCTCGCAGCCAACTAAACTACTTGAGAACCAGCCCAGCGACTACGGCATTTCTCGGTAGCAGGTCGAGATATGACGGCAGCAAAGCATCCTGGAGGCATTCGCGTGGATGAATCGAATCAATCGCTGAGCCTCCTGGACCGCGTCACACGGACAATTCCCAATCCCTATTAACGTGCGATGCTGTACATGGCCCATTCGATCGCAGTAGCAAACTATGTAACGCGCGACGTAGACGATTCTGTTGGGGATTCTCGAACTACCTGTCGGGCTGATCGCTGCCGAAGAGTTCGTGTGAGCAATTTCCGGGATAACTTCACAGTCATACGTTCCAACCGTGTCCGCACAGACAACTGCTTCAGCACTCTCCCTCGCAGTATTCTTGGCATCTTGCTCGCTAATCTGACTCGTCCCGGAGATCATGTACTTTGTTATCGAATCGCCTGGGCAAGTAAACGTGTAGACACACCGCCACGTAGTTCGCACTCCTTCTGTAACAGCCGAACCAATCGTACCTGAATATCCTACTGCCGCAGGTGCACTGCAAGTTGGTTGAACTGTTGGGCAGACCACCACGCAGTTGCTGGGCGCCGGCGCGCATGCTGATCGTCCACGAAATAACCTTATCTGTGCATCCGCATCGGAGACAGACAAGCAGCAGACGATTCCGGCCAATAGAGACGTTCGAATGTTCACTATCAAGGTTGCACCTCACTACACGCGTAACAAAATGTTAATTGGCAACGACAATTTCGATTGTCGTTCACACAACTGCCAATGACCACCACTCAGATGACCATTGCACGGTTGCTTTCGCAACTCCTAGCCTGTAAAAAGAGGCCCGTCCAGGACACTCAAAAATTGAATTTGAACGAAATTTGAGGATTTAGTCCCGGTGTTCTCAAAAAGAATCCCCGCATGCCGAACGATGAACTCTCAGCTACTGCGCATTTGTTATCGCGAATTGACCACGGTGACAAAACTGCAATCGACGTTTTGTTGGCTCAACATCGTGAGTATCTAAAGCGCGTGATCGAATTTCAAATGGAACCGATGCTCCGTTTGCGAGTTGATCCGTCCGATGTTGTCCAAGAAACACAACTGGAAGTGGTCCAGCGAATCGGAGATTATTTGCGGCGCAGACCAATGTCCTTTCGTGTTTGGTTGCGCAAAACGGCATGCCAGCGCCTGGGGATGTTGCGCCGATTTCACCTGCGATCACTCCGCCGATCGGTCCGTCGAGAAATCTCGCTGCCGGATGCGTCATCGATTCTGATCGCCAACCAATTGGCCAATTGTTTGCCATCGCGATCGGTTGAAGATGCAGAACTCGCGGCGAGTATTCGAGTGGCTATGGCGCAACTCGCAAAACCGGATTGTGAAATTTTGATATTACGATTCTACGAGCAATTGACCAATCAAGAATCGGCGGAAGCACTCGGGATTGACTCATCGGCGGCCAGCAAACGACTCGGCAGAGCACTCAAACGCCTTAAGGACAAATTGACGGAATTTAGTGCGACTAGCCAGACTTGACTTAGTACGACTAGCCAGACGTGACGATGTGACGATGTGTTGATCCTTACTCAGTAGAAGTAGCCGTTTCGCAAAAGTCCCGTAGGGACGAAATGTCGGTAGAACAGCGTCCGCGTGATGCATTTTGTCCCGTAGGGACGGCCTGTCGGTAGAAAAACGAAGACCCACATGTTGCCCCTACGGGACAAAATACAAAACGGGTCGCGCCGACGCTGCTCTACCGACATTTCGTCCCTACGGGACTTTGCTTGTGAAGAGCCACCGTATTTCAATCTCAATGCAATTAGCCAGACTTGACTTAGTGCGACTAGCCAGACTTGACGATGTGACGATGTGTTGATCCTTACTCAGTAGAAGTAGCCGTTTCGCAAAAGTCCCGTAGGGACGAAATGTCGGTAGAACAGCTTCTGCGTGATGCATTTTGTCCCGTAGGGACAGCCTGTCGGTAGAAAAACGATGACCCCCATGTTGCCCCTACGGGACAAAAAACAAAACGGGTCGCGCCGACGCTGCTCTACCGACATTTCGTCCCTACGGGACTTTGCTTGTGAAGAGCCACCGTATTTCAATCTCAATGCAATGGGTAGCCAGCATCATGCGCGCCAGTCGCGTCTTCGGGGCGACAAGATCGTAGGAATGTTGTGTTTGGAGATAGTGGGCTACCACAGTTCAGCAAAGCGATCGCAATTGGTTCCTCCCACCATACCCAAATGGATGCATCGGTTCTTCCCGCAGTAAGGCGATTTTCTGGCAGCAGTTGGCAATCTCTCGTCATGGCGGTTGTGCTGGAATTTTCGTCGCGGATTCAAAAGTGGCGCTCGTCAGATGCCATTGTTCTCCATTTGCTTGCCAGAGAAATTCCACGAGATTCGTCTGAGCGACAATAGCTCGTTTTGGGATCAGGGCTACCCTGCACTAATGCTCACCGACACCAGTTTCCTTCGCAACCCAAACTACCACTTAGCTTCGGATACTCCTGATACGCTGGATTATGGCCGCATGACTGATGTCACCATCGGCGTCGCTTCTGCCGTGCGGCGTCTGGTGGGATAACACAATTCGATGAATCAGTGAATTAATCCATGACAGTATGGCTCATCGGGAGATGACAGCCTTGTGATGGGTCGCACATCCCAATACTACGACGCACCGAACTGCGGCATGCCAGAGGGATTCGCTGCGAAAGTCTCGGTACTCCAGAAACTCAACCATTGAATTACGTGCACTGGCATACTATAAATGGAGACGATTGGATTTCGGTCGCGATGCCTGTGGCTAAGGAACGAGTGCTACCTTCTTTTTTCTCTTCTTCTTCGACTTGAGGAGTTATTTTATGTGCTTGACGAGTAGCTTGGTCGCCAAAAGACGCTACGCGTTTACTTTGGTGGAATTGTTAGTAGTAATCGCGATCATCGGAGTTTTAGTCGGGTTGCTGTTACCAGCAGTGCAAGCGGCTCGCGAGGCGGCCCGAAGGATGCAATGTAGCAATAACTTGAAACAGCTTGGATTGGGAATGCTGAACTATGAAAGCACCTACAAATCCTTTCCGGCTGCTTACTACGTTGGCGAACCAGCAGGGCGGTACAATATTCAGCCGATGGCAATTGGTATCTTGCCTTTTATTGAACAGCAGAACTTGGCCAACCAATACAACTCAAGCGTTACTCCATCGAACGATTACGGGCCAGCGGGAGTTGCGAATGTCGCAGTGATCTCGACTGTTGTGCAGACATTCGTTTGCCCCTCCGCTCCGTCGGCGCAAGGGCGCATCTACGACGGAGTCTTGCCAGCAGGATCGCTGCCAGGCCTGGCGCGAATCACTTGGCGCGCCGCACCATCCGACTACACAGTGCCCACCGGTGTCCGCGGTCAGTATGCAAACTTGGCATACGCGGCGTATCCTGGCGGAGCTGGTGGCGATCGTCATGGCGTACTTCGAGCCACTGTATTTAACGCTCCAACGACCAGTAAGATCGGCGACATCACAGACGGGACCTCAAACACGTTTCTTTTGGGAGAGCGAACCGGCGGCGGCACGTTGTACTCGGGAACAACGGCTGTGACATTGCCAGCAGCCTTGGCTGATTTGGCTCGGTCCAATGGTGGTGGTTGGGGAGACGCACTGTTAGGAGAGAACTGGATCGCTGGAACTATCGGCAATCCGCCAACATCATTTCCCGAGGGGCCGTGTGCGATCAACTGCACCAATGTTCGCGGACGTGCATTCCATTCATTCCATACCGGTGGCTGCCAATTTGTGATGGCGGATGGATCGGTTCAGTTCGTTTCCGCTTCGGTTGATGGTTTTTCACTTTGCTCTCGAGTTACTCGCCAGAAAGGTGAGGTTTTTTCGAACAATGATTAGTTTGGGTATCGTGAGATTGAATGGCTCGTCGTTTCGTCCGATTGCTTACCTCACGATTTTCGCAGGGCTAGCCGGTGTATTGGGTTGTTCAGAACAAAGCAATCGAAAGCCTACTTTTCCAGTTACTGGAACAGTGCATGTCGATGGCAAGCCTGTGGAAGGGATTCGCGTCGAATTGCATGACTCGAAAGGGCTCGACCCAAAACAGCCAACATATTCGTCGGCGTTCACCGACGCAGAGGGCAAGTTTGTTTTGTCGACATATGATAATGGTGATGGCGTTCCCGAAGGTGACTATGCCATTACATATATGTGGGGCAAGCTCAACGTGATGAGCATGGCCTACGGCGGCCCCGACAAATTGAAGAATAAATACGTTGATCCAAAAAAGACGCCCTTCAAATTGTCGGTGACTAAAGGCAAACCCAACGAACTTGGCGTGGTTGAACTAACTACCAAGTGACTAGTACTACAGCGCGATTTGGTAGGATCGTCGCCTTTCGCTCCGCGAAAGGTTCCTTTTGCGGAGCAAAAGGCGACTATGTCGCGCTGTAGTACTAGCAAATCCAATGCTTGGCCCGCCTCAGCAAGTGCTGGCCAAGCATTGCTTCTTTTGCGTTCGAGGCGCAGCTAGCAGATCAGTGTCCTCTGCTCCTAGATGTAAACGCACCAGGCGCAGAAATGCAATCTCTCCATGGCTTAGTTCACCGTCTCCGGTGAATGTGCACCCCAAAGCCACCAGTAGGTCTCGCTTTATCCGTGGGGAAGCGCAAGCTAGCGTGCGAATCGCAGCTAGCACTTCTTGCCAGTGCAATACATCGGACGGCAGCGAGGTCGCATGTTCCAATCCTAATTGAGTCCAACCGCGCTGGAAGCTAAATTCTGACATAGCTTCACCGCCATCGATTTGCGACGCAACCGATAGGACTTCCAGGATCGGCTCTACTAACTGATCAATCTGACCGTGAAGCGGCTTCGATTGTGGGATTTGTTCAGCACCTGCATAGTATCTCGCCAACCAAAGCCACGCGAGCGAATCCCAATCTTGGTCGCTGGTTTGCGAGGCTAGTATCGCAACATTGTCGAGCGTAGCAGTTTTTTCTGAAGTAGTTGCACGCCGCAGAGCGCGCAGTGTGATATTCAGCAATCGTGAACGTGTCAGTTGGTCGTGGGTTGACAATAGTTGTTCGATAGCGAGCAAGATCTCTGCTTGTTTTCCGCTCTTGAAGATCGCCTCCACAATTGATCGTTGCGGATGGTCCCAGAACATCAGCATCGGTAACGAGCAATGAATCACTAATGGATCTGCTACAAATCCTGCGAGAGCTGGATCGATATTCTCATCCGTTGCGGCAACTTCGCGTGTATGAACCGCGACAGGTAGCGCCACTTCACTTTGATTTGCGGTCTCGTTTGGACGTGAATTTGGTCGAGAGGGCGTACCTGCCGCCAAGCCAATGCCGCCGATACTAGCAATGGCTTCGCCGAACGCACCATTGTATTCGCTCAGCTCTTCGTAGCTCTCAAACAGTGGCGTACGGTCCCAGGTTGGGTCGAGTGCCAGAATTCTGGTTGCCAAGGGAGGGTGCGTGGCGAAAATATCACTGGAGCGCCCACAGGCTTGCGAGAACATGAGATGCGAAACTTCGCGAGCTGCGGAAATCCGAATACGGCCGCCAACCTGAAGTCCAGCGATTCGACGCAGGGCGTCTGCCAAGCCTCTAGGATTTCGAGTGGCTTGGACTGCCCGAGCGTCTGCCAGAAACTCGCGTTGCCGACTGACTGCCAATACTAACAGCGATGCGAAAGAAGAACCTACCAGCCCAACAACCCACATCGCTGATCCCAACACGATCAACGCATACCCGCCGCCAGCTCGTTTGTGTTGACGGTGCGAGTTCCAACGTGCGTGCTCCAGCTCCATGCGTCCTGTGTCGATGAGTGCATCGCCGACCAAAGTTATACTGCGCAGTCCATTGACGATCGATGTGAGCTGCATATTCAATCGCATGTCGCCGTAGTAAACATGGCTAAACTCGTGTGCAATTACTCCCTGAAGTTGATCTCGATTGAGCAGCTCCACACATCCTTCGGTCACGCCAATAACTGCCGATTGAGGCGTAAAACCTGCAGCAAACGCATTGATCCCACGTTGGCCTTCCAAGACGTACAGCGCTGGCATTGGCAGGGAATACGCGATCGCCATTTCCTCGGCGACGTTGCGCAATCGCAGTAGTGCTGGTGTCGACGGAATTTCGGATAGTAACTTACCTCCCAAGGCTTCCGCCACGCCAACTCCGCCATGACGGGCTTTCATCAGCGAGTAGATGAAACCAACGCCGACGATCGCAAAGGACGCGATTACTCCGGCCAGTGAGCCATAGAGAAACACTGACAGTTCCTCGACCTTGCCCTCGGATTCTAATTCTAAGTAGGCTGCAACCAGATACCCAACGACAATTCCATTCAGCAGCACTGTTCCCAGTGTCGCCGCGGCGATCAAGAAAAAAAGCTTGGCAGATTCCCGAAGAGCGTGAACTTGCCGTTTTAGAAAGTCAACCATGCATGGACTCTTTTCTCAAGTGGCGGCAGCCAGGAATTTATAGGGGCATCAGCTAATACAAGCCCGATGCGCAAGCGAGTGCGCTGATCTCGGCAGGCACTCGCTTGCGCGTCGGCTTCGTATTGGAAGAATCCACCTGTCGGACGCCTAAGCAAACGCGACTTTCGGCGCATCTTGCAGGGCGGCGGCATTCTCGAATTCGAGCAGCGTCAAATCTTCAGCGAACCCTAGTGTGGTTGCCAACAACACGGTTGGGAAACTCTGGCGATGGACGTTGAAATTTGTAACAGAGTCGTTGTACACTTGTCGCGCAAATGCGATCCGATTTTCTGTGCTGGCAAGCTCTTCGGTTAACTGCGCGACCACTTCGTTGCCTTTCAATTCGGGATAGCTTTCCATCACGAACGACATGCGGCTGAGTGCTCCTCCCAGTACACTTTCGGCACTGGCCAGTCCCTGTATGGCTTGCGGATTGGTCACCTGATGGTTGACTGCCGCCAACTGCGTCGACGCCTGATTTCGCGCCGCTATTACTGCATGCAAAGTCTCTCGTTCGTGAGTCAAATAGGTTTTGACGCACTCGACTAAGTTGGGAATCAGGTCGTAACGTCGCTTCAATTGGATTTCGATTTGCCCGAAACCGTTTTGCGCCAGGTTCTTTAGACCCACCAACTGGTTATAAATTCGCCCAACGAGCACAAACACTACCAAAGTCGCTGCGGCAAATCCCGACAATAAAACCAGTAATACCAACGAGTTGGAAACCATCGTGTCCTCATTTGACTAGGTATGGGAAGTGGAATTGTTCAATTCAAAATTAGGTCATTCCTGTTTCGGTAGAGGATCAAAACTTGGCGGAAGTTGAATTCAGATTGTTCTGGTTTGCTAACCTGCCGAATCTGACGACCAGAGGGGCGATTCTTCCGATTCCAACGGCAAAATCGATTCGCTCAATTTTTCGGGAATCTGCTGCTAGACTCACGCTACACTCGGCCCGCACGGTCGGTTAGACTCTTGCAATCACAGTTTGCCGTTGGGTGTCGCGCGTTCAAAATTCGAAATTGGCGAGGACGACGATTTGCGTTCCGTCCGAGTCTAGCTTCCGATAATTTTGCATTTCGAAGGCGCAACCCGAACGCTAGAACTTCGCCCAACACGAGTGTGTTAACCAGTATTGAAACGAGCGATTGCTATGTTGCGAAGAAATTATCTCGACAAATCCCTGTCCAGTGTTTTCTCTTTACTGCTAGTCGTTTCCATCAGTGTCTTTCAGCTTCGATCAACCTCGGCGCAGAGCGTCGAGCCGCGGCCAGCCTGGACAAGCTCGAAAATCCAAGGGGCTCCGACGGCTCCGTTCCCGTACAAGACGCGCTCAGCATTTCCTCGCGTACGCTTTGATCGGCCAACCAGTCTCGAAGAGATCCCGGCACAGAATCGATTACTGATTACCGAGATGGATGGCAAGATTTATAGCCTGCCAAAATCTGCCGAAATCTCCAAACCCGATGTTGTGGCCGATTTGGCGAAGATCGTCGGAGCGCCCATTTCGCTACTCAGTGCGACCTTACATCCGAAATTTATTGACAATCGATTTGTCTTTGTCAGTTATGTGCATCCCGACCAAGGACGCCAGGTGCGCATTTCTCGCTTTACGTTAACTGCGGACATACCAGGTGCGATTGTACCAGGCAGCGAGTTAGTATTTCTGACTCGACCAGCAGGTCCTCACAATGCTGGCGATCTAAAGTTTGGCAAGGATGGTTTTTTGTACGCCGCAACCGGTGACGGGGCAGGTCCAAATCCTCCGGATAGCTTGAACACCGGACAGGATCTGTCGGATCTACTCGGATCTATTTTGCGCATTGATGTCGATCGGCCCAGTGGCGCGACTCCGTATGGCATTCCTGCTGACAATCCATTTCTTGGAAGGCCATCAGTGCGCGAAGAGATTTGGGCGTATGGCTTGCGGAACCCGTGGAAATTCGGGATCGATCGAACGACAAATGAAATCTTTGTGGCTGATAACGGTTGGGAAACTTGGGAATTGATTCACCGAATTCAGCGAGGCGGAAATTGTGGCTGGCCAATTATGGAGGGTCGCGCGGCACTGCGAACTGAAGTCGCACAGGGCCCTACGCCGATTGTTCCGCCTATCAAAGACCATTCGCATACCGAAGCTAATTCGGTTATTGGCGGACCGGTATATCGCGGCGCAGCACTGCCGGATCTAGAGGGAGCCTTTGTGTATGGCGACTACATTACTGGCACGATTTGGGCGGTGTGGCCCGAAGCGTCTCAAGATCGGCTGGCAGCGACGACACAAGCCATTCGCCAAGCAACATTGCTTGACACCGATTTGCAAATCGTGGCCTTCGCCGAAGGATCGCGCGGCGAATTGTATGTGCTTGACTATGACTTCACTGGCCAAATATACGAATTGGTCCCCTCGGGTTTGATCGACAATTCGGCTGAATTTCCCAGGAAGCTGAGTGAGACTGGTTTGTTCAGCTCCTTAACCGATCTTCGCCCCTCGCCGGGAGTTGTGCCTTACCGCGTCAACGCTCAGCGCTGGGTCGATGGCGCTGTGGCGCAGCGCTGGATCGCAATTCCCGGAAAAGGACAGGCAACCTTGACACTCGACGGAAAACCATCCGTCTATCCCAAGGGGACAGTTCTCGTCAAGCACTTGAGCCTTGAAACGAAAACATCGGACAGGCCTCTTCGATTGGAGACGCAGATCTTGCATTTCGAGAATGGGTCTTGGAATCCATACAGTTATTTGTGGGACGACGAAGGGCAAGATGCAATCTTGGTAGCTTCGACTGGTGCGGCACGAACGATTCAAGTGCGTGACTCTGATGGCAAACCGGCCACGCGCACATGGCGAGTCAATGCAGTCAACGAGTGTCGGTTATGTCATAACGCAGGTGCAAATCACGTCCTCGGATTTGTTCCGGAACAACTCGGGCATGTCGCCGGTTCTCAATTCAAATCCAACGGAAGTCAACTGGACTCGCTAGCGGCCGCGCGCGCCATTTCGCTGCTCAACCAGACTGTGATTTCCTCCAATCAACTGGTTGATCCCCACGATACCACTCAGTCGCTCAGCGATCGCGCGCGATCCTATTTGCACGCCAACTGCGGTATGTGTCATCAACCGCGAGGCAATGCAATCGTCAGTTTCTATTTGCGCCGCGAGTTGCCTTTTGAACAATTGAAAACCGACAAAGGCACGATCATCGGCACCTTCGGAATGAATCACGCCAAGGTGATTGCGGCCGGCGATCCTTATCGTTCCATCCTGACTTACCGCATGGCCAAACTTGGATATGGTCGGATGCCTTATATTGGTTCACAAGTTGTCGATAGTGCTGGAGTGGCTCTAGTCAGTGCGTGGATTAGTTCGCTTCCCAAATCTGACGAACCAACATCCGCGCCCCTAACTCCGGGATCTGCAGCGCAACAAGCGCTTCAATCGCTGGAAATCAATTCTAATAACCGGGCGGCGATCCTCGAACTCGTCAAATCCACGGAAGGCTCGTTGGCATTGCTGGAACGCATCCATGGTGGTCGGTTAAATCTAAACGATCGGCAGCAGTTAATTGAGGCGACTCAAAGTGCTTCCACGGATATCGCTGGGCTGTTTGAGACATTTCTTCCCGAGAGCCAGCGGCGCGTGCGACTGGGACCGAACGTTCGACCGTCGGAAATCCTTGCGCTCCCGGGCAATACCGCTCGCGGACGATTGATTTACTTCAGCGATAATGCTCGTTGTCGAGCCTGCCACGAGCATACCGATGCGTCCAAGTCGTTCGGACCGACGCTGGTCGACATCAACAAGAAATATCCCGAAGCCTCCGAGATGCTGCTACACGTGCTGGAACCATCGCGCAAGATCGATCCTAGTTATGTGACACTTTCTGTACTTACCACCGCCGGTCAAGTTCTTACCGGTCTAAGGGTTGCTGAGGATGCGACTTCGCTGAGCCTTAAGACCAGCGACTTGAAGATTCTGAAATTGCTCAAAAGCGAAATCGATGAATTCAGGGAGAGCTCCAAGTCACTAATGCCCGACGGGATACTCGGCGATTTGTCTGCCCAAGAAGCCGCTGATTTAATCGCGTACATTCGCAGCCTGTGACATGAGACACAATAGCGTTCAACGAACGTGGGATAAGCTTCCAGCTTGTCAATATCTTGTGCAAGCAATGGCGAAACTCCGCTACAGGTTGACAAGATGGAAGCTTATCCCACGTTCGTTGAACGCTATTGACATTAGACAGACAACTGGCTCGTTCATTTCTGCGTCGTGCGATGAGCTTGCATGTTGGCGCAATACTTTTCGGCGTGTTTGGCAGAAAAACGAATCATTTTCTTTAGTGTCGGAAGATGAAGCTCGCTTAGTTGCTTGATGTACAGACAGCTCTTGCCAGTTTTATGTTTGCCCAGTTTCTCAAGCAAGTCAGCCATCTCGTCGAATCCGCTCATGAAGTACAGCGTTAGGTTCTGTTTGCGCGGAGAAAAGCCGGTTAGAAACCACTCGCCCGTTCGACCGCTAGCATACTTGTACGTATATGAACCGAAACCCACGATTGAATTACCCCACATCTTCGGCGGCTGTTTCGTGATCGCACTCATTAGATCAACTAGTTTCATCGAATCATCACGCATCTGCACGTCGGAAAGTCCGCCAATAAAAGATTTGACGCTCTGTTCGGTCTGTTTTGTCTTTAGTTCAGACATTTTCGATGCTCCTACTGCGAAATCGATTTGGATTTTGCGGTCATTCTGAATGCCAAATTCTATGGTGCGAGCAACCACTCAAGATTGAATCGTGCCAGCGCTAATCCGGTTCCGGCAAAGCCAGGTTTGGTTCCACGGCCGTAGAAACAGAGAATCGTGCCATTGTGAGTCACCGCTAAATCGGAATACATGCTTGGACCAAGCTCCAGCGTTTTGTTGCTCGACCAGGACTTGCCTTCGTCGCGACTGATTTTCACGCTTAGGTTTTTGCGATCGCGGCTTTGTCCCGGCTGCGTCGTTCCGCTGGCGCGTTCGAGATTATGAGGATTGGAGAACAGCAACCAGCTCTTTCCAGCAAACGCGTATCGAACCAATCCAGCCATGCAGATTGGTTCAAGTAGTGCGTCGTCGAAAGTCGGTTGCGACCATCCTGTCGCCCCGTCCCGACTGATCGTGACCAACCTCCGGTGCGCTTTGGATTCGTTGCGCATGTTCAGCATCACGCGACCGTCCGACAATTCCACGGCTACGGACTCGTTCGGATTGATCCACTCGTCGGTGCATGGCGCAGCAATTTCGCCAGCATGCCACGATTTTCCGGCATCGTCGCTGTACAATGTCGCCGTTACGCTGGGACGATGGGCGTTGCCACCTGTCCCAGTCGACAGCCATATCGGCACAACCAGCCGTCCGGTACGCAGTTGAATACTGTGGTTGGGTCCGGTCGCCAATACAGTCCACGGATAGTCTTTTTTGAACGCTTCGCAAGCATCCGTGATCTCAACCGGTTGGCTCCAGGAAACGCCATCATCAACGCTGCGCTGATAAAAGACGCGCATATATTCAAGGCAAAACAGCATGTGCACCGTCGAGTCGCGATCGGAAATCAGCACTGGATTGTTATAAGTTACCGCCGTCGGGTCGACATTTTTTAGCTTGAGCGCGAAGGGGTTCTTTTTCTTCTCGCCAGGCACATCCACGATGCTGACCGGCGCACTCCAAGTTTTTCCGTCATCAGTGCTACGACGCAGCAGAACACGAATATCATCCCAATCACTGGCGCCGGCGGGTTTGCGGCGAGCTTCACACCATGTCAATACGGTGCCTTGGGTCGTGACGACAATGCCTGGTATATGGTAGATGTTGTAGGCCGGATCATCGCCTACACGGAATAAATCCTGACGCTCAATAAACGGATCGGCGGCAAAGACTGAACCACTGACTAATAACCCGATGAGAAACTTGTACATTGCTTACAATCGCCCCTGTGTTGAGTTGAATTAGCCAGTGTGGGAAACTGGCCTACTTCGGTTCATTCACAACGATATCACGCACATACTTATTCAGCCACTGAATAGTTTCCGCTTGGGTGTGGAGAACAGACTCCCGAGCTCGATAGCCGTGACTCTCCAACGGCAACATTACCAAACGCACTGTGCCACCGTTGCCCTTGATGGCTTGAAACATACGCTGGGACTGAATGGGGAACGTACCCGTATTGTCGTCGTTTTCGCCGTGTATAAGCAACAGTGGGCTCTTGATCTTGTGCGCATGACGAAACGGAGAAAGATTCAAATAGATCTCCACCGCCTCCCAAAATGGACGGCGTTCGGATTGGAATCCAAAGGGAGTCAGCGTACGGTTGTACGCGCCACTGCGCGCGACCGCGGCGCGGAAGAAGTTGCAATGCGCTAATAAATTCGCGGACATGAACGCGCCGTAACTGTGTCCGCCAACCGCGACTCGATTGGGGTCGGCAACGCCCATCGCGACGGCCGTGTCGATCGCGGCTTTCGCCGAAGCAACGATTTGCTCCACAAACGTATCGTTCATGGATTCTGGGTTGCCTACCACGGGCATCGTCGCACTGTCCATAATCGCATAGCCTTCGGTCAGTAGCGTTAAATGCGACGCTCCGACGATGCGGGTGAACTGCGATGGGCTGGTCGTAACTTGTCCCGCAGTTCCGGCATCGTTGAATTCCAACGGGTACGCCCAGATCATCAGCGGCAAGCGAGTTCCTTCGCGATAGTCGGCAGGCAAGTAAAGAGTGGCCGACAATGGTACACCGTCAGCGCGTTGGTATTTAACTAACTGCTTTCTGATTTTGCGAATCTGTGGCGTTGGATCGACGAAATCAGTGATTGCGTGATACCTGCCGGTTTCAAGATCGTGCAGGCGATAATTTGGCGGCGCGCTCGGAGATTCATGGCGCGTGATCATCGTGGGTTTGTCATGAGCGCTGCTGTGTACCAGCAAGACCGGCGATTCCAAGCTGCCTGGTTCGCTCCGCCACAACCGCTCAGTTTGAGCTGACGATATATTTCGGCGATCAAGAAATGGCAGGTTCCCTTGTGGGCTCGCTCCCATTCCGGCAAAGTAAATCCAGCTATCATCCTGCCTTGCGACGCTGCGTCCGAGAGAATTCAACATGGATACGATTCGACCGGGGTCTCCGTACGAATCGCGAGTATTGCGATCGACCAGTACCCGCGGTTCGGCCGCGAGATTCTTGCGATCATAAAGTTGTGTGCGAATCCAGCGACGATCACGGTCGTAATCCGAAACTGTGAATAGATCCGAATCGGCAAAATAGGAAGTAGTTGTGGCCCGATGTTGGATCTTCAACAGTTCCCGAGGTTCACTTGCGAACGGTGCTGAGAATTCGAGCATGCGATCGCGATTGTCAACTACTTTGCGTGGATCACCATCGTCAAGAGCTTCGAACCAATGCAGTGTCGCAGAGTCGCTGGACGTCCAAGAAACCGACCTTGGACCTTTGTGTACGCCTTCGATTGGAATATTCTCCTCCATGGGCAATCTAGCCACCAAGTTAACCTGGTCGCCCGATAAATTTCGAACCACTAGTGATTTTGGAAAGCTCCAATAAGGCAGCAAATACGAAAACGGTC
This sequence comes from Planctomycetaceae bacterium, assembly GCA_005798335.1. GTDB lineage: Bacteria > Planctomycetota > Planctomycetia > Pirellulales > Pirellulaceae > Aureliella. Next base: position 29,481 of record SYJV01000135.1, read on the forward strand.
GCTCGACAGTGGACACCAAGACATGCAGACCGTCCGGGGACGTTTCAAAGGATGAAATCATTGCAGGATTGCCAAGTTGCCGAATTCGTCCGTCAAAATCCACGACTGCTAACTGCGTGGTGGCATAGTGTTCGAAGATGGCTTCGTCCTGGGCGTTGGATAACAAGTCCTGGTAAGTGCGCACGGGCGAAGTGTTTCCGGAGGATTCTTGAATGTTGGGTCCAATGGGCAGAGGACTGCTGGGAGGTTCGGCAGGTCGATCCTGAGGAACTAAGCAACCTACGATGGAGTTGCCCTGCGGGTGAAATTCGAACCCGCTCAGGACTGTCGATAATCGATTGGTGAGCTTGCGCGGCTTTTGCGGTTCGTTCACCGTCGCCAACCAAAGATCGGTCCCTCCAACGGTAACAATCGTAAACGCGAAAGCATCCGAACGATGCGACCACTGAACAGAACTCAGTTTTGCATCAGTCGCCAGCGGAATGCGCATCGTTTTGTCATCGCGAGTTGAACGCAGCAACAGTCCACGCCCAAAATCCGTTTGAAAGCGGCCATTGGCGGCAGGATCGATTCGAATTCCGCCCAACCGCAACATGCGCCGCGCCAGATCGTCAATCGTGGGCATCGCATCACTCTCGATCAACAACATCCACTCTCCGCTGGGACTAAACCGAGCCGATGGTTCTGGGCGAGCGTCAATGATGTCCACCACCGACTGAGGTGGAAGGCGATAAGGAGTCTGGCCAAACGATGGAGTCATAATCATCCAGGCAAAAATTGTTACGGTAATACCGCGCGTCATTTGTCAGCATCTCATTCGTTTACTAAAGGACCGTTTCCGAAGCTACTGGAAAATAGTTTACCGGATTTGCAATACAGCGTTTAGATCAGCGCACTGAGATCGACTGATTGAACATTTGTGCTGCTGAGTTGCGCTAGCGGTCGAGCGTTGGGGGCGCGTTCAAAATTCAAAATTGGCGAGAATTGAACTCGGAGGTACGCCAAACGCTACTCCCGCCAATTTTGAATTTGATTGCGCGACGCCTATGGCCGGCAGTTGATTTCTGGGCCGATCCTAGGCCAACGTAAACGCTGGCAGTTGGACGATCTTTCCTCCTGCAAGCGCTGATTGGTGCGCACAGATACCCACACAGGTCCAGTTCGCGGATTGGACCGCGTTGGGCCAAGGATCTCGATTGTCGACCAGCGCGGAAACGAATTCGTTTACTAGATGTGGATGCGAGCCACCGTGGCCGCCTCCCTGTACGAATGACAAATGCTCGGCGTCATGAATCGACCGCGTGAATTTGCGAATTCCTTCGGGCAGCAGGTGTGCGAAATCGGGAATCTCAACCTTGGACGGAATCTCGTGCTCGGGTTTCTTAGCGGTGTGCAGCACATGCGGTTCACCTTCGACGAGAGTCCATTCGAAACTCTTCTTGGTGCCATACACATCAAAACTCTCGCGATATTGCCGAGCGGTATCGTACAGGAACCGCCAGATATGCGCAGAAACATCCGAGTCCTTAATTTTGATATGGCACGACTCGACAGCGAACTTGTTGCCAGACTTTTTGGCAATGTCGTCGCGAACGCTTCCCGAGCCAAAGCAACTGACGTATTCAGCGCGACCGTTGACCAGTCCCAAAACTGGACTGACAACATGCGTGGCGTAATGCATCGGAATCATCCGCTCCCAATACTCGGGCCAGCCATCCATGTCCTGGGGATGCGACGCAGCCATATGTTGAATTTTGCCAAGCTCCCCTTGCTGATACATTTGCTTGATGAACAGGAATTCGCGGCTGTAAACCACGGTCTCCGCCATCATGTACTTCAGCCCAGTCTCTTTGACCAGTTGGCAAATTTGGTCACATTCCTCGATCGTGGTTGCCATAGGAACGGTGCACATAACGTGCTTGCCGGCCTTGAGCGCCTCGATCGACATCCAAGCGTGATCGGGAATGGGCGAGTTGATATGCACGAAATCAACTCCGGGATCTGCGAGTACATCTTCATACTTGGTGAATCGTTTGGTGATACCGAAATGATCGCCGACGGAGTTCAGTTCCTTGGTATCGCGCCGACAGATCGCGTACATGTTCGCGTTGGGATGGTTTTGATAGATGGGAATGAACTCGGCACCGAATCCCAATCCAATGATGGCAACGTTTACTTTCTTATTCATGGATCATCCTCGTAGAAATTTATTCATGATTCAAAAACAGATAACAGTTTTCAGTGTAACTTCATTGAGAATCAGAGCAGCTACCTCCGCCCAATCTCGTTGTATGACCGTTGAACGAAACTGAAATCGACTTGGTTTGGTGTCTAATGGAGAGTTACGAAATCGCATCCGCTGTTTTAACTGGGTAACGGCACTATTGATCCGGATTATCGACAAGTGATTTCAGTCGTTCGCCAAAGGGTTTCGGAAATTTACCGAACCAGCCTTCGTCTAGTAGTCCGACTTGAATCATGTCCAATAGATGAATACGGTCCTTGAGTCGAAATGAGTTCAGTTTCATCCGCGCCAACCGCTCTAAGGGCAGCGTACGGATACCGTCTCCATACACAGTTGGCTCGACGTCCGGATTCGATTCGTAGTCATCTTGCTTGATCTTTTGATTCGCAAGCACGATAGGAATTGAATAGCGTACCGAATCGTTTTTTCCCTCCAAAAACATGTCTAGGCCTGCGGCTTTGCGGTAATGGTAACCGTTTTCTGCCATCGCGCACTTGACACTCTCTAAATCTTCCGGACGAATTAGTACATCCACGTCATTCGTCGCTCGTACTGCTCCTGGATCGACCTGCGCTACCCATATGCGAATTGCATTTCCGCCTACAATCGCATAGGGAATCTTGGATGCCTCAAGACATAGGGAATCTTGGACGCCTCGAGAATCGACATTGTTTTTTGGAGGCGTTGTTCAACTCGATCCATAGATTCGCCAATTTTTTTCCAGAGGTTATCTCCGATTACTGTTAATGTCAAAGTCATTCGTTTCCCTGCACATAGAACCCTGGGAGAATTCTAGTATGGAACTGTCCAAAGCTCGGCTATTTAGCTCATTTTCCAATCGTCCGGCAAGACGCCGTCTTTGACGAGTATGGGAATGTGATCGCGAATTTGGCACGGTTCGAATTGGTCGCTTTCTTCAACATTTGCAGCGTTTTGTACGCAGACATTGCGTCCTATTCGGCAATTCTTGTCGAGTATTGCGCCGCAGACCAATGTACCCGGCCCGATCCCGATGGGAGGAATGCCCGCTCGATGGGCCGCAGCGATCTCTTCGGGTGTTTCTAGAAAATCGGCGCCCATCAGAATGCTGTTGCGAATCGTGGCTCCTTCACCAATAATGCAGCGCAATCCGATGACGCTGTTTTCGATTACTGTACCTTTGCCGATTCGGCAACCGTCTGCAATTAAGCTGCCGCGAATTGTGGCTCCTTCCATAAGTGAAGGCGGCAAAAACCTCGCTCGCGAATACACCGGCGCGTCAGCATGAATTAATTCGAACGGTGGGTTGGGCTTGGTCAAGCTCAAGTTGGCTTCGTAAAACGCGCGGATCGTGCCAATATCTTCCCAGTAGTCATCGAACAAATGGACTTGGACCCGGCGACTGCGAACCGCTGCCGGAAAGACTTCTTTTCCAAAGTCGGCGTACGTGGTCTTGTTTAATACGTCGAACAGCAAATCGCGATTAAAAATGTATAAGCCCATTGAGGCCAAGCAATCGCGCCCTCGCGATGGGATGCCTCTGGCGTCAATCCACTTGGGGTCGGTGCGCACCATATCGATTTCGCGATCATTTTGCGGCTTCTCCAAGAAACCCTGAACTCGTCCGGTATCGTCGCAGCGCATGATGCCCAGTCCACTTGCTTGGCTGCGCTCAACGGGGATCGCCGAGATCGTTACATCGGCTTTGCTTTCGATATGCGTGCGCATCATCTCTAGGTAATCCATGCGATAAAGCTGGTCGCCTGAAAGAATCAAGACGTACTTCAATCCCTTTTGATCGAGGTGCCGCAAGTTCTTGCGCACTGCATCGGCGGTTCCTTGATACCAATCTGTGCCACCGTCCATCGTCTGCTGAGCCGCCAGCAGCTCGACAAACCCGCCGTTAAAATTGTCGAAGCGATACGTTTGGCGAATGTGCCTATGTAGCGACACCGACAGAAACTGGGTCAGCACAAATATTTGATTGATCTTGCTGTTGATGCAATTCGAAATGGGAATGTCGATCAAACGATACTTGCCCGCCAGGGGCACAGCCGGTTTCGCACGAATGCGAGTCAGCGGAAACAGCCTCGTCCCGCGACCACCACCGAGAATCAAAGCGATTACCGACCTAGTATCAAAATTCAGCATGCACGTGAACCTTGTGCAACGAGACATTTGGAGTCAATCTACTAACTTTAGACCAGAAATGATAGCCGAACCAGCCGAGGCGGTGGACTATTCAGCGCCAATTGTTCACGCGACAATGAGAAAATTCGCGCTGCCAAATGAGTGTGTCTGTTTCCCAAGTTAGACAAGTGAAAGTAGGATGAATTTACCAGCCGTCCCTATCGCTCAAGGCTTAATTGCATTTGATTCGGTGAGTTCCAAAAGCAATGCTCCGATCGCAGACTGGGTTGCGAATCGCCTGTCAGCGTCGCGATTCGAAGTTGAGCGGCTGAGCTATATCGACGACGAAGGCGTTGAAAAAGTCTGCGTGGTTGCAAAACGTGGTCCTGGCGAAGGGGGCATTGCGTACTTTTGCCACAACGACGTCGTGCCTGTAGAAGGATGGAATTGCCCCTACGGAGGCCCATTCGATGGCAAAGTTGCCGTCGATCGGCTGTGGGGTCGCGGTTCGTGCGACATGAAAGGATCTTCTGCAGCAGCTTTGGCAGCTATCGAACAAATCAGCGAACATGATCAACGGAAACCGATTTATTACATAGCCACCGCAGACGAGGAAATTGGCATGGCGGGAGCGCGCTGTGTCGACAGTTCGTCGCGTCTGTTTGAAGAAATGGTTCAGCACCAAACCGTCGGACTGGTCGGCGAACCCACGACTCTAGAAGTTGTACACGCTCACAAGGGAGGATACTACTTGACGGTGATCAGCCACGGTCGAGCCGCGCACAGCAGTACTAACGAGGGCGTCAACGCGAACTGGGCGATGATTCCCTTTTTGCAAGAACTGCGAGACATTCATGCGCAATGCCAGACCGATACGCGACTTCAGAATTCGATGTATGATCCGCCAACTCTGTCCATGAATTTCATACTTGTCAATCAACCATTGGCTACGAATGTCACGGTGGCTAGAACGACATGTACAATTTTCTTGCGACCCATGCAGGATGTTGCTTGGCAGCCTTTGGTGCAGCAGATCGCGGACTCGGCGACGCGACATGGATTGGAGGTACTGCCGCCGACCACTCTCAATTCTCTGTACACATCTCCTGATCGACCGTTCGTGCGCGATGTGCTAAGAATCGCTGGCAAAGCCAACACGAGAACGGTGTGCTATGCCACCGACGGCGGGTATTTTCAGCGACTGCGTGACTTGGTGGTTATCGGTCCGGGCAACATCGAACAAGCTCATTGCGCCGACGAATGGATCTCGCTTGAGCAACTTCACCGAGGCACCGAGACGTTCGGCCAACTGCTGCGCTACTTTGCATGCCAGTAGGTCCGGCCCCTAATGCGGACATTTGATCTCAGGCCGATCCTAAACTAAAACTCCTTGTTCATTTTCTTATCCGTCTAGCACCTAGGCTTTCCAATCCATGTGCAAACCATCTTGTCTATTCATGTGCCTGTGTCTGTTGCCTGTATTTAGTTGGTTCGTTAATCCAGTTTTTGGTCAAACACGCCAGCGTCCAAACATCGTTTTGATCATGGCAGACGATATCGGATATTCGGATATCGGTTGTTACGGCGGAGTGATCCGCACGCCGCATCTGGATCAACTAGCCGCCGGAGGAGTACGTTTTACTCAGTTCTACAATACGGCCCGATGTTGTCCAACGCGAGCGGCTTTGTTGACAGGTTTGTATCCACACCAAGCTGGAATTGGGCACATGATGGACGACCGAGGCATGGACGGCTATCGCGGTGATCTTAATCGCCGTTGCGTAACGATTGCTGAAGCGATTAAGCCAGCCGGATATCGAAATTACATGCTTGGGAAATGGCATGTTACAAAGAAAGTCAATCCAAAGGGTGACGCGGAGCGCCACAATTGGCCTTTGCAGCGTGGCTTTGATCGATTCTATGGCACGATCCACGGCGCGGGCAGTTTCTTCGATCCAAATTCACTGGTTCGTGATAATGCAATCATTTCGCCCTTCGCAGACTCGGAATACCCATCCTCGAACTATTACTATACCGACGCGATCAGTGATCAAGCCGCGCGATTTATCGCGGACCATCGTCAGCAAAATGCAAGCCAACCATTTTTTATGTATGTAGCCTACACAGCTCCCCACTGGCCTATGCACGCCAAGTCAGCAGATATTGACAAGTATCGCGGCGTATTTGATCTGGGTTACGACGCCATTCGTGCAGGTAAGTTTGAACGCATGAATCAACTTGGCTTAATTGACGCGCGCTGGAAAATGGCTCCGCAACGCGGCGGCTCATGGAGCGACGTACCCAACCGCGAATTTGAAATTCGGTGCATGGAAGTGTTTGCGGCTATGGTCGATTGCATGGATCAAGGCATTGGTCGCATCGTTAACCAATTGGCACGCGACGGATTACTCGAGAATACTCTGATCATGTATTGTCAGGATAATGGAGGCTGTGCCGAATTGATGGGACGCGGTGGCCAGTTCAAACCACGTGGCGAACGTCCAACTTTGCCGGCGTTGGCAACCGATTACCTGCAACCGGACATGATTCCCAAGCAAACTCGCGATGGATTTCCTGTCCGTCAGGGTTACGGAGTACTGCCAGGTGGACCAGACACTTATATTGCCTATGGCGAAGCCTGGGCGAACGTCAGCAACACACCTTTTCGAGAATACAAACATTGGGTGCACGAAGGAGGTATTTCGTCACCGTTGATCGCGCATTGGCCTGCCGGTATTCCCACGGCTAGGAAAAATGCTCTTGAACCGCAACCAAGCCATTTGATTGACTTGATGGCAACTTGCGTCGACGTAGCAGGGGCTCGGTATCCACAGACGTTTGCAGAACACCAGATTATTCCTGCCGAAGGTGTTAGTCTTCGACCGGCCATGTTGGGCCAGCCACTTAATCGCTCTCAGCCGCTGTATTGGGAACATGAGGGCAATCGCGCAGCGCGGGACTGCAAATGGAAGCTAGTCGCCAAGGGACCCGGCGGCCCATGGGAACTTTACGACATCGATGCCGATCGTACCGAAACGCTCGATCTTGCGCGGCAGCACCCAGCCATCGTCCGGAAGATGATCGGGCAATGGGAAACATGGGCCAAACGCGCCGCAGTGCTGCCATGGATCTGGAAGCCACCTTATACTTCGTCAGACTCTGCGAAATAGCGGATGTTGCAAATGTTGAACGATCGCGATAACACCCTAACAGCCACTATTCGTTTCTTGGCGAGAAACGAATCATCGATCAACGCCCAATACTCTTAACTGTAATTGAATTACCTCGTCCCTCACTAACTCACAGACTTCAGATGAATGCACGAACATGCCGTTGGGGAATTTTGGGAACCGCCGGAATTGGACGCAAGAATTGGAAAGCGATCGCACTGGCTAATAACGCCACTCTGGTTGCTGTTGCCAGTCGCGATCTCGCATCTGCACAGCGATTCGTCGACGAATGTTCTCGCGAAGTCCCGTTCGCAAACAAACCTAGCGCACTAGCCGGTTACGGCAGTTTGTTGGAACGCAGTGATATTGACGTGGTGTATATCCCGCTGCCAACTGCCATGCGTCACGAATGGGTTCAGCGCGCGGCTCGCGCCGGCAAGCACGTCATGGGAGAAAAACCTGCGGCCTCCAATGCTACCGAATTAGTTGAAATGCTGGACGCTTGTAGCTCCAATCAAGTTCAGTTCATGGATGGAGTGATGTTCATGCATAGTTCCCGATTGGCGCTCGTGCGGGCGCTACTCGACGATCCGACCAATGTTGGTCAGTTTACTCGCCTCGTTAGTCAATTTGCATTTTGTGGCGACGCGGACTTTCAAGCGAATAATATTCGCGTTATGAGCCACCTCGAACCGTATGGATGTTTGGGCGACCTGGGTTGGTATTGTGCGCGTATTTTTCTGTGGCTGATGCAAGGACAAATGCCATACGAGGTTCGAGCCAGAACGCTGACACCCTTGCAGGGAATTGGCAGTCCCAAATCGGTTCCTGGGCAATTTAGCGCTGAATTGCTGTTTCGCAATGGCGTCTCGGCCAGTTTCTATAACTCGTTTCAATCCGAACACCAACAATGGGTACATGTCAGCGGCTCGCGCGGTTACCTGGAGATCCGCGATTTCGTCTTGCCGTATCGGAGCGCCGAACTAAGTGCCTTTGTGGCGAACCATCACTTCCATATCGACAACTGCACATTTCATATGGGAAAACACATCCGCGAACATACGGTAACCGAGTACGATGCTGGTGCGCCCGGCGCGCAAGAGGTACGCATGATCGAGCACATGTCGGAAATTGCGCTGTCGGGTCGTTTGGAATCTTGCTGGCCCGAGTGGTCACTGAAAACTCAGCAGATTCTCGATGCTTGCTACCAATCTTCGCTCCAGGATGGTCGCGCTGTATCGGTGAATGCCTAGGAGCGGAGTGAATGTCTCGTTCCGCAAGTCGCAACAGGAGCGCCGGACCGCAAAAAACGCCGAGAGTTTCTCTAGGGAAAAACGTTGCCTCGGCTGATGCTATACCAACCACCAAGGCAGTGGATTGGCTGATACTACTTATTGCCAGCGGCTTGTGGTCGTTGTCTGCCGCAGCAATAGCTACTCGCTACCATCTCGTCTTGCTTTATCAAACTGTGCCCACGCTAACTCCATCGCTGGAGTTCGTTGGCGCACCTATCGAATCGCTGCTGTTTATTGGTTGCGTATCGATAATCTGGCTCTTTTTTTCTGTCGATGAAGTTAAGAACAGTCGCGGCGCAGTTCGTGCCAGCGCGGTGCTGGTAATGCTGGCCGCTTTACCGGTGCTGCTAGTTGTTATGCGAATGCTCGGCGCGCCCAGCATCGACCCGACGTTTTTCGAGCCGCTGTGGATGTCTTTCTTCACAGGCCTAGCGGTCGGCAAGCTGGCGGAAAATACCACCACCCGCGAGCCATCCAAATTTCGCGATTATCTTGGTCACTGGTCTGTTGTCGCTATTGCTACAACTCTAGCGGCGATCTGGTGGTACGCCCAGTCGCGTTCGTATTACAACAATTTTCTGTTGGGGTTCAACGACTTTGGACATTTCACGCAACGAGTCGCTTCGACTAGCTCTGGGAGTGGATGGTTGCGGGAGTCGCCGGTCCTGCCACCGTTTTGGGACCATTTCAATCCGGGTCTATTGCTGCTTGTTCCATTGTGGAAACTGTTCCCTACGGTGGATCTAATTTTCGCCGTTCAATCGTTGTGTTTGGCAGGAGGTGGATACTTAACTCGGCGACTGGCAATCGCTATTGGAGCCAGTCCCATTGCGGCAACGCTGTGGGGGTTGGCTTGGCTAGCACATCCATCGCTTGGCCAGATGAATCTTGCCTACACCTATGGTTGGCATCCAGTTTCTTTGTCGATGCCGACGCTGTTGGCTAGCTTGCTGTTCTTGTACCAAAAGCGACTGGTAATCGCGGCGCTACTCGCTGTGATTGCGTGCTCAATGGAGGAGAATGTCATTGTCATCACCGGTTTCTTCGCAGCCGTGCAAAGCGTGCGCTGCATGTTCAATGCATGGCGCAAAGAGCACTCAAGCAGCAATTGCAAAGGTGAGCTCACTGGCGGGACTTGGCTGATGGTCGCGCTAGCGTGCGCAATTTCGTTCCTGCTGGCATATCGTTTCAGTGGTTTTGCTGAGTTTCAATCGGGACGTTTTATTGCATTGGGTGGAACGCCAGTCCAAATCTTGCTTTCGCCAGTGTTGCGTCCCGAAGAATTTTGGGGACAGATCTTTCGGTTTCGCACGTTTGTATTCTTAGCCTGCTTGTTGACCCCATTTTGTTTTTCGTCGCTACTGCGAGGTAAATGGTTGGTGCTGCCGGTCGTCTTGCCTGTGTTAGTACTGGTGGTATGGGACCACTTACCTGCTCAGAGCATCGCCTTTCAATATGCGGCAAATCTGCTTCCGTTGCTGTGGTTCGCATCGATTGCTGGCTCGACCTCCGAGCACAACATGCAGCATCACAATGCTCAAGATGCAGCTATCCTGATCGCTCCGCGCGAGCAACTTCGTTCGCTCGGTTGCGCTGCAGGGGCGATGGCCACCGGCTTGACGCTCAGCCTGTTCCTTGGCCAGTTTCCATGGAGTACGCCGACGATCAAGGACGTCATCGATGCAACTTACGCCGGCGCTGACGACTATCGTAGGCAAGCGGATCATGCCGACGGTAAATGGTTGCAGCAAATCACTGACGAAGTACGTGCCAGTCGTGAACCCGTACTGGCAACTGGGCGCGTTGCGTCCCATTTGGTTGGCTGTGCCGAGGTCGAGACAGTGGGGCAATACCTACAGTGGAAAAGCAAATTAGAGCTTATCACGCGACCTGGCCAGCCAGTAATTCGGCGTTACGCGGCGATCATCCTCGATCTTCGCGAATCATTTCAACAGCAACCTGAGGAAACTCAGTTAGTACTGAAAGAAGCCACCGACAATGGCTTTCGAGTCGTGAAGAACCAGTTCGAAATCATACTTCTGCAAGCAGATGCACCATAGCTTGCAGGCATCTGGCAAACCACCATTGTGTGCGCGATCAAGTCTCAATTAGGTTCGCGAAATACAGACCAGCGTATACACGGCTATCGACCATTTTGCCGAGGGCCTGCTGTTCGGTTAGCCACTGCGGAATTTGGCTGAGTGGAATGGTGGACACTTGAATGTTCTCGCTACTATCACCACCACCGCTAGTTTGCTGAGTCAAACCAGTTGCGATGAACATCGTCACGACTTCGTTGGTGATTCCAGCAGACGAAGTTACCGATGTTAGCTCGCGCCACCGCTTGGCCACGAATCCCGTTTCTTCGAGCAACTCTCGTTGTGCGGCGCGCAGCAACGGCTCGTCTTCGTGGCCGATGATGTCACCGGCCAATCCAGCGGGCAGTTCAATCACAGTACATCCAACCGGTGGACGGTGTTGTTCAACAAGCAATAAATGTCGATCATCGGTTAAGGCAACTATGCAGACCACTCGCACAGATGCCGGACGCTGTACGAATGACCATTTGCCTCTTTTGACAAGCTGCAGATGCTTGGTGTGGCCCACCAACTCCAAAGAGTCCGGAAGATCAAGTGTCGTTTCGCGCTGAGTAGTTGTGCTCATGATTTGCTCCGATTGCTGAATCACTATTCCAGCGGCTTGCATTTGAGCGATCGACCTCTCGATGTCCCCGGGGGACAGCTCAACTCCCTGGCAAGCATCTGATATCAGGTGAGTTTTGAAACCGAGGCTGGCGGCATCGAGTGCCGTAAACTTCACGCAATAATCCGTCGCCAAGCCCACGACAAATACTTCCTCGACGCCTCGATCGCGCAGATACTGCTCCAGTCCGGTAGCCTGTTTGCGATTGTTGTCAAAGAAGCCACTGTAGCTATCGATATCGCGATTGGAACCTTTGCGAAAAATTTGAGACACGCACGAGCGGTCAAACTGGGGAACAAAATCGGCTCCGAACGATCCTTGGACACAATGATCCGGCCAGACAGTTTGTTGAGTCCCTCCCAACATGAATTTCGAACCGACCGGCAATTTGGGGTGCTGGCTGGCGAAACTCTGATGATCGGCTGGATGCCAATCTTGAGTGGCAATTACGAGATCGAATTGGCAGGTCAGGTGATTGATCAACCCGACGATCTCTTTTCCACCTGCGACCGCCAATGCGCCCCCTTCGACGAAATCGTTTTGCAAATCGACTACGATTAAGGCCCGCATGATTATGATCTTGCCAATTCAGGTGAAGTCAGTTTGCGATCGTCCTTTGTTTAGGCGGTTCGTCCATCCACCAACCGTACGACACGATCGCATTCGGCTGCAATTGTTTCGTCGTGAGTTACCATCACGACAGTCAAACCCTGTTCTTGGTTCAGTTCGAATAGCAACTGGAGGATGCTGCGCCCGGTGGCTCGATCGAGGTTGCCTGTCGGCTCGTCTGCAAGCAATAATTCCGGATTTCCGATCAGCGCTCGTGCAATCGCGGCACGCTGCATTTCTCCACCTGAAAGTTCTCGCGGTTTGTGGCTGAGGCGATGCCCCAAGCCAACTCGCTGCAACATGTTATTCGCGCGATCGTTAAATATCTTGCGATTGCGCAGGAATGTTAACATGCCATTTTGAATCATCATGGGTAACAGCACATTTTGCAGTGTTGTGATTTCTGGCAGTAGATGATAGAACTGAAAAATCATTCCTAGTTTCGTATTACGAAATTGATCGCGACGCTGGCGAGGCATGTTGTCGATCCGCTGGCCATCAAAAAAAATCTCGCCAGCGTCGGGTGCGTCCAGCGTTCCCAGCAAGTGGAGCAAAGTTGTCTTTCCAGAACCGCTTTGCCCAAGGATCGCGGTGATTTTTCCTCGCGGAGCTTCGAAGTCACAACCCTTGAGCACGTCGACTTCGTGCTTGCCTTTACGATATGTTTTGAAAATCTGCTTGGCGTACAGCACGTCGTTGGCAGCGTCCACGAGTGGGAGTTGACCAGCGATCATCGGGACCGTGTCATCAACTGTGACTGACACGGCGGCCGCTGCGGAGTCGAGAGACGAC
>SYJV01000136.1 GCA_005798335.1 Planctomycetaceae bacterium
GAATGGAGTGAGTCATGAAAATCTCTCTAATACCAAGCGCAGCAGCCATTGAATACACAAGGCGCACAGCAGGCAGCCCATGCCCCATTCATTCCATCGCGGCCAACGCTCAAGCAACCTACCATGATGAGAAAAACATAATTGGCAAAAACCAATCGGAATCTGGATTGCCGTGAAAGCGAAAACCAACAACCCGACTGGGTTCAGTTCAATTGCCGCAGCTATCTCTCCCTGGGCAGCATGAATGAAAGTTCGCGTGAGTCCGCAACCTGGGCAGTTCACTCCAAAGAAACGGTAGGCGGCGCATGTTTCCGGGACCTTCTGGGCGAACCCCGGAAAATAAACCGCTCGATGTTCGCCAAGACTCATGGCAGACGCAGCTATCAATATCGCACTAGCAGACAACACCCAAGCGCGCGCTGCGAAACTGGAGTAACCCAACCAAGGTCGTGAATTTTCCAATGTCGGTTCGCTACGGAATACAGCGATTTGTGAGGCTAATTCACAAACCGGTGGCTCTGGTGGCATATTACTTTCTCGGACAGAAAACAAAGCCAAGCCCCTAGTTTTCTTTTCTGGACCGAGCATCATCGGGTGACTGCGGAGCGGCTTGTTTGAATTCCGCCAGTTGGCGTTGAATTTGGCGACGATAAGGTTCCAATCGCGCCGCCTTGCCTTGAGCCTCGATCGCTTTATCGACATGGCCTGCTTCGAAGTAGCAGCGCCCCAAGGTATCCAGGTAGGTCGAACTGTTAGGTGACAATATCAACGAACGCTTGCTCAACGAGATGGCTTCACTAGGATTGCGTTGTGTGCATGCCAATAACCAACTAAGTTGATTACAGGAGCTCGCCAAGTTAGCTTCCAATGTGCGTTTCTCCAGTGGAGTCGCGGTCGCGAGTTTGCTTTCGTCCTGGCGAACTTCGGCGCGATACTCGCTCACCATGTCATCGATCCGTTGATTGATCTGCTGCTGAAATGCAGCATCACCTTGGGCTCGCACCATGGCAATGAGAATATCGGGATTATTACGGATGATCGCATAGGCTTGCGACAATTCGGCGCGCGCATCTTCGAAATCACCGCGATCAATCGCTGCCAGGCCAGCATAGAAATGCCAATTGCCGGTCGCCTCCTGCAGCAGGTTGATTTCGTTGAAGTTTGCAATGCGAGTCAGTTGGTATGCATAGGATGGATCTTCTCGCGACTTTTTCACGACAATTGCTAGAACCTCTGCGGCCGCTTGATTACTGCCCGCATCCCAGTAGAAATCACACAAAGCCAACCTCTTCGGTAATTCTACGGCTGGCGAAAGATCTAACTCCAAAGCTTTTTTTAGCTCCATCTCGGCCCATTGGAACAAGCCGCGTTCCAACAGTCTTTCGGAAAGTTCGCCGCGAGCGTACGCGACATTGTCATCCGCCTTTCCGCCATGCTGAATTCGCCTAGGTGTGTCGCGGACTAATTCACTGGCTTGCCTGGCGATTTCGCTGGCTCGATCAGCATCGCCACGCTTGAGCATCGATTCTGCCAACATATATCGATATAACGGTTTTGTGTCGAATTTCTGTCCATGAGCCTCGGCGATCTTTTCAACCAGTTCCGGCAATCCGCTGTCCAGAGCCCAACGCGCATACTCCAGCAGCGATGCCTCATCGCCAGCGAGCAATGATAACCGCGGGACGGATATGGCAATCGCTGCGTCGCGACGATCGGTGTGCGCCAGCCATTGAGCGGTCCAGTCATAAAGTCGTCCAGCGGTTTTGGCGCTGGTCGAATCAGACGCATCATCGAACAAACGACGCTCGACGTGGAGGAATTCGCGCCATGGCTGAGCATCGTCTTTTTTGTCCTCAACGAAGTCCGCGAACTGACGCAGCCAACTGGTGCTGGTGCGCAATCGACCAGCAATCCCGTCGCGAATGATCGGCACTACGCTAGCCTCGCTCAAATCGTGTTCAGTGTCGAACAATTGCTCCATCAGAAATAGTGCAGCAACTTTAGAAAGTCGTTCGTCTACTTCGAATCGTGCCAGGCGTACTAGCGCTGCGAACGCATCCTTGGCGTGCAAGTCCGCCAGGAGTGCCATTCGGCTTTCTCGTTCCGTAGTCGATAACTGATTGTAGTCTTGCAGCAACTGGCGGACTTGCAACGAGTCACCCTGCATCGACCAAATCACGCGTTGGCTGTTGAGCAGATATCTGGCAGAAGCGGCGATCTCCGGATTCAAACTCAATTTCGCCAACATCAATTTATCGAACGCAGCCAATCCAATGCGCTGCAATTCCCAACGAGCCGCTTCGCGCGCGTGGTAGCTCTGTTCGCCTAAACGCAAAATCAAATAATCGATGCGCGATTGCATTTGGGCATCAGATAGCTGGTCAGTGTTGTCGGAGGATGCCGCGCGAACCATGGGCGAACCGGCGAACGCTACCAGCCACAATACCATCAAGCCGTACATTCGCCGGAATCGCACCATTGACTTCTCCTCCGCCAACTTCACTGCACCTACTTGGCGGCCAATTCTTTCTCGATCGCCGAAACAAAATCCGCACTCGTGGGACTGGTTCGAGGTTCGAATCGACCGACTACTTCTCCCGTACGCCCGATGAGGAACTTCTCGAAATTCCAACCAATTTTCCCGGTGCCCTTGGGTGGCACGTCGAGGGACGTCAATTTCTTATACAGCTCACAAGCGCCATCGCCATTGACTTCGACTTTGTCGAACATGTCGAAAGTGACCGAATAGTTGTCCTTGCAGAATTTTGCAATATCATCTGCCGAACCTGGCTCTTGCTTGCCAAATTGATTGCAAGGAAATCCAAGCACGATCAAGCCTTTGCCTTTATACTTTTCGTACAAACCTTGCAAGTCTTCGTACTGAGGTGTCAAACCACATCGACTGGCCACGTTCACGATGACGACGACTTTGCCCTGATATTGGCTGAGATCGACATCTTTGCCACTCAATGATTTCATTTTATACGCAAGCACTTTTTTCGACGACGCAGCGTCCTCCTTTGCTAGCAACAGCCCTCCGAGCACGCAACACAAACCCAAGCTCAATATCCAGCGACTCATACTTACCTCTCAAATTTCTCAATGTGTGAAACTGAAACGACCAACTTGCACAACCAAAGTCTGTCTAAAATTCGTAAGCCGAAGCGTTAGCAAGGCACTGCGAAACTTAACGCAGCAGCGCTACGAAACACTAGTGACGCAGTGCGAAGTTCCTCACTTACATTTCGGGTTACGAATTTCTCAGTCTGGGTGTACCGCGTCCCATTATAACGCAATACCGTTCAACGAACGTGGGATAAGCTTCCAGCGCTTCCAGCTTGTCAACCTGTAGCGGAGTTTCGCCATTGCTTGCACAAGATATTGACAAGCTGGAAGCTTATCCCACGTTCGTTGAACGGTATTGCATTATAACGCCGTTTTCAAGTTATTGAGGAGCTGACGCGGCAAAACGAACGCCCAAAGGTACGATTGCGTTGAACCTATCAACCGGCTCGCGGCTACACCAAGCGATCGCGCGAAACAAGACGACGCGAAATATGGGATCGTCAAAAGTCCACGAGTAATGTCCGGGAATGGAAACGAACACGCGCCCACGCTGGTGTTCAACAGTCCAAAACAGAGGTGGTCGCACGTTGCCGTCCTCTGTCGCTCCATAAGCGAGTGGTTTCCATTGGCGAGAATCCGCAACCAGATTCCAATAGCTCTCGTCGACTAACGAAAGGGAGGTAAGATTTCTGGCAATCGGATGGTCCTTACCAATGGACCAATCGATGCTTAGCGGGCCATGTCGATATTTGGTTTGTCGCTGGTTCGATGCCAAACCGATTCGCTGCGCGAACTGATCGGCTGCGTTTCCACCTTCGACTGCCCAATGGATCAGCACTAATCCACCACCTTTGTTCAAGTGTTTATCGACCTCTCGGGCGCGATCGACCGACCAGCTTCCTTTTTGGAAAACGACCAGCGTATCAGCAGCCTGAATTTGGGCTGGCGTGGGCCACTCATTGGCGATATCTACGCTCACACCGTCGGCAGCGCTCAAGATTTGCGACCACGCGGTCAACCAAGCTGGGTAGTCGTGCTCGCCGGGACCGTGGTCCTTTTTTCCGGCAATCAGCAGCAATCGAAGTTGGCGTGGGTTACTGACCGGGTCAACGGAATTCGCCAAAACAGCGGCCAGTTCGGTCTTCGAACGATCCTCTGGTCGCGGTCCCTTGCCGTCGGTTGGCATGTGCGGTGGAGGAAACATCAAGTACGCCATCAGGTCCCGCCACTGCTGCTCACTCAATTTCGAGACGACTCCTTCGGGCATGATCGAGACGGTCGATGCACGCATTTGTTCAACTTCATCGCGTCGAAGTTTCGTCAATTTTCCACTGCTGTCCGCAATTTGTAATTCGTCCCCGGCACTCCGAACGACACCGGTCAAGACCTGTCCGAAACGTGTCTGCACAGCGTAGGTAATGAAGTCGGGGTTTATGGCGAAACTCGGATGCCGTATATCGCGCACGACCGACTCGTAATCGCGATGAATCAAGTTCGATAAATCTGGCCCGATCGAGTTGCCTTCCCCATGAGCAACGTGACAACGGCTACATGCGGCTTGCTCGCTTCGAAATACATGTCGCCCTCGCCCCCAGTTTGCTCCGACAAGTTCTGGGATCGAACGCTCCGCAGGCGGTTCGCTGATCGTCGTTTCGCGTCGTGCCCACGGTACCAGAAGCCGGTGGAGCGGCAGCGGCCCACTTCGCTCCGTCTCGTTCGCGAAACGAACTTGCCAAGATGCATCGAGGTCAAACTTCACACCGCCGGTGGGCAAGACAAGTTTCAGTAACAGCAGCTCTGTTTCGGAAGCCGGTAGCTCGAGCACGATGACATGGTTTGCCGCTGCTACAGTTGATTTCCAAGTCTGTTCACGAAAGTGAGCTTCAAATGGCTGAGAGTAACTGAGTCGCAAATTCCGAGCTGAAATCCACTTATCATCCTGCGGCGCGAAATCGAGTTGAGATCCAGGCTGAGTCTCGGGCAAGAACAGCCCAAGTGAATCGACCAGCGTTGTCAGCGTCAGAGTTCCCTGTTGCGATAGCTTGTCGAGTAAGACGCTCGTTTCTGGAACATCGGCTCGCATAGCTTGCCAAACCACGCTGTCCAAGTGTGGAATCACTCCCCGCCAGCTCAAATCGTTGGGTTCGTTGATCTGCAGGAGTGATGCATCGTTCCCAGTCCAATTTGCCGCAACTCCAGACAAGGAATATGCCAAATCGATATCAGGCTCTTGAGGTATCGACCCGGGGCTCGCAGTTATCTTCTCGCGTCCCAGTCCCGATAAACGAATCGCGTACTGGACGGCGGCCGTTTGTGGAGCGGTTGCCAAGACCAACGTCCTGTGGTCGGGAGTAAGGCTGGCCGAGTAAACAGCCAGTCGTTGCGGCGTGATCGAGCGTTGACGCTTGACAACTTCATATCCCGGTCGGATGACTTCGAATCGATCACCGGCGGCGACATACGGCCCGGCCGAGATCTCGATCCGCGACGTCAGCCCTTTCAAGGACTCAGGAGCCACCGCGCGGTCAAACGCGACTCGCATCTCGTTCGGGCCACTTGCCCAAGTCGCCATCACTCGCGGCACGTCGACCGGTTGAGCGCGAATTACAAATACTTTCCCTTCACCGTTCGGGCCAGTTCCCCAGTCCGGTCCGCCACTGTGGCAACACACCAGCAAATGTCCAGCGGGAGTCAACGTGCAATCGACCGTTAACAGGGATAGTGCTGCGAAAATTTCGGACGAGGCAACATAGTCACCGCTGCGCGTGCGCATAAGCGTAGTGCGATATATCTTGCCTCGCGATTCGCCGGTAACAAAAGCGTTGCCAGTCCATTCACTGGGGCCAAACGTTTTCATCAGTGGCGGTCGCGGCAGGTTGAATACCATTCCACAAGTTGATTGGTGCTGCGGACGGTAATCAAAGAGGCTGGGTTCATCGAAGACGTTGGGCAAGTGACGCGGATGGCGCGGTGGAAACCCATAGTGACGTCCCGGACGAATATGCAGCAACTCATCAAACGGATTGCCGTTTGGCAGCCACGTTGCACCTTCTTGCTCGGTCGCAAATAGTTCATCGTGCTGGTTGAATTCCAAACCAATCGTAAATCGAACGCCGGTACTCACCGTTTCCCGGCCCGACAGATCGGGTTTGATACGCTGAACGGTTCCTCGTTCACTTGCCAAATCAAACTGCGATTTCCCTTGCTGATCCAGCAAATAGGCATTGTTATACGCCGCCGTTCCAAGTCCAAAATAAATGGAACCATCCACGGGATGGATCGCGACTCCAATTGTATCGACGTTGGGCGGAATTTCTTTCCAACCCGATGCAATGACGCGTTCCGTTTCCGCAACATCATCGCCGTCGTAATCGAGCAGCGCAGAGACTTTTCCTTTCGAGGCAACGATCACGCCGCGCGCGGTCGCCACACTTGTTCCCTGACGCTTGAGCAATTCATGCCCGGATGGAACGACTGCCATTCCAATCGGGCCGCGAAGAGCCGCTTTGTTTTCAAAAAAGAGATGGCTGGTGTCTTCCAAGCCATCCCTATTGGTATCGCGCAGCAGCCAAACATTGCCGTTGTAGCCAAGCGCATAAAGCTGGCCGTCCGCGCGATAGCGAACGTTATTCAAATTTGGCAACGTGATCGGCAACTCGAAGACTTCGAAACCGGCCTGCAAAACTTGTACGGTCGCCTGAGGCTCGACCGCTAACCCGTTCGCAACTAGGCCAGCGCACATCAGCAGTATTGCCAGAGATCTCATCATTGCGAACGATCCTCCATTGCTATGCATTACGCGAGTTCGCTGTTCAGTCGAGTTGCCAGCGGTTCGATTATCTCGCGCACTCGCTCGCGCTCGGGCGGATGAAAACGATGAAACGGCTCGGCCATAAAGTCGTCACAGATGCCCAACAGCGATAACGCACATTTGGTGGCTTTGATGAATCGCGAAGCGTACTTACCGATTTCGTACATTTTCTGCAATTCGTCGATCGCCGAAATGGTATAGGCCAGTTTTGACTTGTCACCGGCCACGCAGGCTTGGTAGCAATTCACGAATAACCTCGGAAATACGTTGGCGCCCCCCGTAACGCCACCATCGCCTCCCAATCGCATTGCGGCTGGCAGCATGGCTTCCGGCCCGATCATGATCGACCAATCGGGGCGATCTTGTCGCAGTTCCATCAACCTTTCAAAGTAACCTAAATCACCGCTACTGTCCTTGATGCCTACAATATTTTTGATGGGTGCGAGCTTCCGCAATGTTTCGATCTCGAACCAGACCTTGGTCAAGCTTGGCATATTGTAAAGCACCAGCGGCAACGGCAATTGCTGAGCGATGTTCTCCACATAGCCGATCAGCTCGGTTTGCCCGGCGGGAAAATAGTAGGGAGTCGCCAGCACAACCGCGGCTGCACCGGCCTGTGCGGCGTCCTTCGCCAGCTCAACGGATTCTACAAAAGCCGTGTCCGTAATGCCGACCAGGACTGGTACCCGACCTGCGCTCAGCGAGCAAACTCGTGCGATCAATTCGCGACGCAGACGGTAACCCAGGCTCGGCGCTTCCCCAGTAGTACCGAGAATAAACAAGCCGCTAACGCCACCGCCAAGGATGTGCTCGACCAATCGCTCCAGGCCCGCGACATCCAATGCGTCGCGATCTTTGAGAGGCGTAACCATCGGCGGCACAATGCCGCTCAATCGACCGAAACTCATTGCGAAATCCTATGCATCTTGCCAGCCACAACCCTAGAACCGAACGATTCGGAATTCTACACTGTTATCGCCAGTGCGCGTGATACGTACCCAAAAAAGTGCTCCGCTTACTTCGCACGACTATCCCGGCACTTTCACCGCGCGCAAGCTCTAGTGCACGTATTACTCTTCTTACTCTGCGAGTGACCTATGATTCGAAATCTACTTTTAACGGTATTGATTGTGGCGGTGACTTGTCGATTGACCTGGGCCAGCGATCCAACTCCGAGTGCCAAGCCGAACTTCATCGTGATTTTCGCGGACGACCATGGATATGGTGATTTGGGATGCTACGGGTCGCCAAATATCCATTCGCCAAACATCGATCGCATGGCTGCGGAGGGAATTCGATTTAC